>CAZNBB010000039.1:3444-30213 GCA_964571225.1 uncultured Gammaproteobacteria bacterium | reverse complement strand
TTCGCGCTGGCCGTGGTCGACACGCGGGACGGCACGACATTTCTCGCCATCGACCGGCTCGGAATCATGCCGCTTTATTACACCCACGACGGTGTACAGATCGCCTTTGCGTCCAGAGCTGACAGCCTTGCCGCCCATCCCGCGGCCAGCCGGGAGTTGGATCACCAGGCGCTCTTCGAATATCTCTATTTCCACTGCATTCCGGCGCCGAATGCCGTTTACCGCGATCAACAGAAGCTCCTTCCCGCTCAGTGCATTCTGTTCCGCGCCGGAACCGCGCGGAGCCGCTTCTATTGGACCGTGAGCTACCATCCGGCGGAAGCCGACTATACCGAGTTGCGCGGCCGCTTTCTCGATATTCTCCGCGCGTCGGTGCAACGTGCCGCTCGGGACGATTCGCCCGGTGCATTCCTGAGCGGCGGCACGGACAGTTCCACGGTGTCCGGCATGCTGGCGCGCACCTCCACTACTGCGGCCCGTACCTACTCCATCGGCTTTGAAGCTGCGGGCTACGACGAGATCGAGTATGCCCGCATCGCAAGCCGTCATTTTGGCACCGAAGCACATGAGTATTACGTTACGCCCCAGGATGTTGTGGATGCCATCCCTCTGATTGCCGCGGCCTATGACGAGCCATTCGGCAATGCATCCGCCGTGCCGGCGTACTACTGTGCGCGCAACGCCCACGCCGACGGCACCACTGTACTGCTGGCGGGCGACGGAGGTGACGAACTCTTCGCGGGCAACGCTCGCTACGCACGCCAGCTGATTTTCGAGCAGTATGCCGCGCTGCCGGGATTCTTTCGCAAAGGCCTTCTGGAACCGATCGCCTTCGGTGTCCCCGGGCTGGAGCGTATCCCTCCAATGCGCAAACTGCGCAGCTACATAGAGCAGGCACGCGTGCCGCTCCCGGATCGACTCGAAAGCTACAATTTCTTTCATCGCACTCCACCAGCCGAAATACTGGATCCTGATTTTCTTCAGTCGGTCGACACGTCGCTCCCACTTGCAGGTTTGCGTGATGTTTATACGCGCACCTCGAACCCCCATCCACTCTACGGTATGTTGCACCTGGACCTGAAGATCACGCTGGCAGACAATGATCTGCGCAAAGTCAATCGCATGTGCGAGCTCGCAGGGGTGGAAGTACGCTACCCACTATTGGACGAGGCTATGGTGGATTTTTCCGCCCAACTTCCTCCTCAGTTGCTGCTGCGCCGGTTGAAGTTGCGCTACTTCTTCAAGAAAGCGCTCGCCGACTTCCTGCCCTCCGAAATCCTCAATAAATCCAAACATGGATTTGGACTTCCTTTCGGCATATGGCTCCGCGAATACGCACCACTTCGCGCACTCGCCTATGACAGTCTTGAGGCACTGAAGAAACGCGGATACATCCGCCCTCAATACATCGAGCACCTTAAGGCTGTTCACCAGAATGAAGATGCCGCCTACTACGGGGTCATGATTTGGGTATTGATGCTCCTCGAGCATTGGTTTCAGGCTCACGGTCACTGACCACAGGTCTTCCATTATCCCCTGAGACCATTTTGCTCACCGGAGTCCACCACGCTGCCGGTACCATTGCTCTGCGCGCGCTGGCCACTTGTTCGTGCGATTCCGACCGGGCGAGTTCCGCAGCGGTCATGACCTTGCACAGAACCATCAACGCAATCACATAGTAATAGAAATCGAAATAGGCCATGCTAAGAAATGCACCTGCGACGGCGTAGCCCACGAGGCTGACCTGAAGCATGGCCGCGAGGTCTCTGAGCCCGTGCAGATCGTCCCGATGTTTTGTTTGCGCTATGACTTTCGAACCAGCCCTCCAGACTGCCAGCCCCAGAAGCAGGAATAATCCAAGCCCCACGAAACCATGGTCACCAAGCATCTGAAAATAGATGCTATGGGCCACCCTACGTCCCGCAAACATTCGAAAACCGCCTCCCACAACAGGCCTTTTCGCTGCCTCCTGTATTGCAAATTTCCATGCATGAAGACGGCCTTCTGCCGACTGATCCTGGTGGTAGGTCTTGATGGTCGACATCCTGGTGTACCAGGATTGCGGCATTACCGATAATGCAACCGGCACGATGATCCCGATTGCCAATAGCAGCGGAAGACGCTTGCGACTCTTCCATATCAGGAACAGCGCCATTGCCGTTATGCCAAGTAGAGCGCCGCGGGACTGGGTACCTAAGATTGAGATGACCGTCAGTCCCATGCTCACAGTCAGACCCAGACGAATCTTCTTGTCCCGGGTCTGCAGATGAAGATAGCGCATCAATGGCAGCGTCATGATCAAAGCGAGTCCGAGCTCGTTATTGCCACCGATGAACGTACCGGGCGGTCCCTGAACGTGGAATCCGCCGCCTGTGGTAATGGTGAATATTCCACCTTTTATGCCGTAGAATCCCAACGAAACGACAATGACCCAGACGAATTGCTGTAGCCGCTTCCTGTCGCTTATCAGCATCATGGCGACATAGGTCATGAGCTCGATCTTGAGAATCTTGATCAGCTGCTCCACCGCCAGATCCATGTGTATTGCGAACAGAGTGGTGAACATCATCCAGACGATTAGAGTCGTCAGCAGCACGACCTCTCTTGTCCAGGGGATACGTTTGCGCTCCTTGGACGCGACCATGGCCAGCAGAGTCGTAATGGCGATGATCATCGCGAAGGGGAAGTCACGTGCAAAGCCCCAGGCCAGGCGATGGGGATTCATCAAGCCGATCCATGCCCACATCAACACGCCAATGTACGGCTCCAGCAATATGACAGGGAGGCTCCCGAAAACCACCAGAACAACGAATAAATCCCGCATATCAGCTGCCCCGCGCGCTCATCACGCCTTCCATGCCAAGGCTGATAAGACTATTAGTCATGACGACCTTCCACCAAGCACGCAAACCTCTCGCGCAGTATCGGGATGCGGGTATCCCACGCATTCTGTTCCGCATAGGCGACAATTGCGTCGCGGTCCCATTCACGGGTCAGCGCAGTCTCCAGCGCTGCCTTTAACGCGTCGGGATCGCCGAACGGCACGATCGCGCCGACCTCTTGGCTGGCCACCACTTCCCGATTTCCGCCAACGTCGGTGGTCACCACGGGGAGCCCACACGCCATGGCCTCGAGAAATACATTGGCCCAACCCTCGTTCCGGGTCGACAGCACAAACACGTCGGCGGCAGATAGAGGAACCTTGAGTTCCTCCGGCCGCACCGGGCCGAGAAACCGTACCGCCTCCTGAACATCCAGGTCCGCTGCCAGCGCTTCCAGCCTGCTCCGCCAATCCCCTTCTGGACTCGCTCCGCCGACAACCAGATAGACAAGGTCCGGGAAGCGCTTCCGAAGCTCCGGCAGAAGTTCGATCACGCGGTGAAATCCCTTGCGTTCGGTCAGACCGCCTACGCTCACCAGCACAGGCGCCTGTCCGGCGATACCCAGTTCCCGTCGGGCTCCGTCGCGCTCAACCGGGTGAAACTTCTCCAGGTCAATGCCGTTTGGCACCACCGTCAGATGCTGCGGCCGTGCGCCCAACTTCCGAACATGCTCGGCGAGCGCCTCGGCCACCGCGAACACGTGGTTCGCCCGACGCAGAGCAGCCTGCATCAATCGGCGTCTCAGGCGCGTTCGGGCCAGCGGGACCTCGGTACCCCGCACTGTGATTGTCACCGGCACGCCCAGCCATCGCCCCAACAGACATGCCGCGTAACCGTCAGGATAGGCGAAATGGGAATCGATGACATTGAAGCGATAATCTCTGCGCAATCTGCGCATGACCCTCAATGCGCCGACCGCCATGAACAGTCCGTCCAGCCATTTCAAGCGGCCGGGCACCGACAGGTAGCGCGGATGGAAGACACGAACGCCCTGCTGCTCCTCGAGCTTCGGCGCGGGCGGCCGGAAATGAGGGCGCCAGAGACGAATCAGGCTCTGGAACGGAAACCATGGCACCGGGGCCACCACGACCAGATTGCTACCATCTCCCACACGAAACATGCGTTCCCGTATGAACAATCCCGCGTTGGGTTGACCGGGATGGGGGAAGAGACTGGAAAAGACGACCAACCGCGCGCGCGCCCAGCGGTCGGTGCTCACCGGCTGGCTTTGCACCGGGCCGGAAGCCGGTCGCGCTCCAGCCGCTCGTTCCCACTGCATCTCGGCACTCATATGGCAGCGCGTTCCGTGAGTAGTGGCCTGTATACGGATTCGTAACGCGCTACACTGCCCGGCCAATTACGGTGCTCCTCGACGAACCGGCGCGCCCTCTCCCGTCGGCCCTCCCAATGGGCTGGATTCCTGATGAAATCGATCACACTCGCAGCCAGTGACTCCGGATCACCCGCGCGGAACAATCTGCCGGTCTCGGGATCGCTGATAAGCTCTCTGTGGCCTCCAACGTCAGATGCCAGCACTAGGCGGCCTCGGGCCATAGCTTCCAGCGGCTTCAACGGAGTCACCAGTTCCGTCAGTCGCATTGACTGGCGCGGATAGACGAACAGGTCGATCAAATCGTAATAACGTTGAACTTCGCTGTGCGGAACCCGCCCAGTGAATACCACGCAATCCTCGAGATGCAGGGCTCGTGTCAGCCGCCGCAGTTCCTGGTCCTGGGGCCCACCTCCCACCAGCAGGAGTTTCACTCCCGCTTCCTGGCCACGGATAGCCGCCATCGCCGGTAGCAGATCCGCGAGCCCCTCATAGGAGTAGAAAGATCCGACAAAGCCGATTACCTTGTTGCCATCCAGGCCCAACTTGCCGCGCAGCTGCGGATCCGCTTCTCCGCCAGCGGAGAACTGTTCCAAATCCACCGCATTCGGGATTACTGTCACCTTGCCTTCGGGCACCCCCCGCGTAACGATTTCCTGCCGCAAACCCTCGCAGATTGTGGTAACCGCAGCCGCATTGGTCAGCACGTAAGTCTCCAACCCGCGCGAGAGCCGATAACGTATGCCCCATTCCTGAGACGTACCGTGGTCTACCGCAGCGTCCTCCCAAAATGCCCTCACCTCGTAGACGACCGGAATGCCATGCCGCCGCCCGGCCCGAAGCGCCGCCATTCCATTGAGAGCGGGGGAATGTGCGTGGAGAATATCGGGATTGAGGCGCACGATCAGCTCTTCGACGCGGGCCTCCAGCGTACGCACGATCGCCCATTGATTGACTACAGGTATCCTGGCCGCCGGCCCGGTGGGCTTCCGGCTTCGGAAAAACCTCAGACCATCCACTTCCTCTTCCGCATTCCCGTCAAGCGGATGCTTTGCGCTGGTGACGTGATATGTATCCCAACCTCTGGCACGCTGATGTTCCACAATGGCGCGAGTGCGAAAGGTGTACCCGCTATGCACGGGTAGCGAATGATCGAGAATATGAAGAATCCGAAGTCCCATGGCCGTCACATCGCCCTCACGGCGGCCGGCGGCGCCGACTCACGATGGTTGCCCATACCCTGCCCGGCAACCGACCGCCGATAAAACGCCTCGAACATAAGTAGCGCCCACAGAGCCGCGCTATGGTCGTTCCGCCCCGTCTGGTGTTGATCGACCAACTTACGCAGGAATCCCATGTCGAACATACCGGTCTCTTCCAGCGTCGGGCCAAGAATCGCCTCTCTCACCCGATCGCGCAACGGACCGCGGAACCACGCCGTCAACGGCACCGCGAAACCCATTTTCGGTCTGTATAGAATGTCATCCGGCAAATGCTTGCGTAGTGCACTCTTGAAAACCGCTTTGCCTTCCCTCCCGCTCAACTTCAGGGCGGGTGACAGCTGTGCAACCCACTCGACGAACTGATGATCCAGAATCGGGACTCTGACCTCCAGCGAGTGCGCCATGCTGGCGCGATCCACTTTGGTCAGAATGTCACCCGGAAGATAGGTCTTGAAATCCAGGTACTGCACCATCGAGAGAGGCTCCCGGGGTGCGTTGTCGGCATGGCGCATCAGGACATCGATCGCGTGATGGCCCGCCAGGAGTCGGCGAAACTCCGGACTGAACAGGCGACTTCTGAGCGGGTCACCCAAAACGGAAACACTGTGGAAATACCCCTCGATGGAGTTGCGTGCCAACGACTGTAGGGTGGATTTCGCCCGTAGCACTTTGGGCGCCCAGTCCGCTTTTGGATACAGACGCGCCGCCGCTCCAAACAGCGGCCGCCTCAGGCCCCCCGGCAGCCATCCCCGCAGCCGTTCCTCATAGGTGTGCCAACGATAACGCCGGTATCCCGCGAAATTCTCGTCGCCGCCGTCTCCGGAAAGCGCAACGGTCACACGCTTGCGTGCCAACTCGCACACCCGGTATGTCGGCATCGCGGAACTGTCGGCATACGGCTCGTCGTACAGGTCCGCCAGCTTGTCCACCAGTGCGTAGTCGTCAGGATCGACCTGCTCCACATGGTGATCCGCACCGCAGTGTTCGGCCACCCGTGCTGCGTACTTCGCTTCGTTGAACGCCGGATCGCCGAATGAAATGGCGCAGGTATTCACCGACTCCGCCGACAGCCCGGCCATCATCGCCACCACAGCACTCGAGTCGACTCCGCCGGACAGGAACGCACCCAGGGGGACTTCCGCGATCATGCGGATCTTCACCGCCTCGCGCAGGCGTGCAACCAGTTCTTCTTCGACGTCGGCCTGTCTGGTTGTACCCCCGTCCGAAAACCGCACGTCCCAGTACTGCACAGGCGCCACTACGCCTGACGCGCCGCGACGCAAGGTCAGCGTGTGGCCGGGTTCGAGTTTGGCGGCGTTGGCGAATATCGTTCTGGGGTCCGGCACATAGCCATACGCGAAATACTCCTCAACCGCCGCCGGATCCAGCTCGCGGGTAAACTCCGGATGCTGCAGCAAGGCCTTGAGCTCGGAACCGAATACCAATTTCCCGTCGGGCAACGTTCCGTAATACAGCGGCTTGATACCCAGGCGGTCGCGAGCAAGGAACAATATCTGACGACGATTGTCCCACAGGGCAAATGCAAACATCCCCCTGAACCGTTGAACACACTTCTCTCCCCATTCCTCCCAGGCATGCACGATAACTTCCGTATCGCAGTGGGTTCGGAACCGGTGACCGCGCTGCTTGAGTTCCTTGGCCAGTTCCTCGAAGTTGTAAATTTCACCGTTGTAAACAACTGCCACGGTGCGATCTTCGTTGTACAGAGGTTGTTGCCCGCTGCTGAGATCGATGATGGACAACCGTCGGTGGGCAAGGCCGATTCCCGCCTCCACATGCAATCCGCCTTCATCCGGACCCCGGTGGTGTTGGACCTCGTTCA
Organism: uncultured Gammaproteobacteria bacterium; assembly: GCA_964571225.1. Taxonomy (GTDB): domain Bacteria; phylum Pseudomonadota; class Gammaproteobacteria; order DATFLG01; family DATFLG01; genus DATFML01. Next base: position 22,935 of record CAZNBB010000039.1, on the reverse strand, counting down.
TTGCGCGCAGAACGCCCTCGTCGATTTCCGACGCCTGCCTTGGATCAAATATGCCAGCTATACCGCACATCGCTGAAAAACTCGCATTGTGTTTCGCTATGGCCTTGCCGGTTCCGCCCGCCGGCGGGCTCCGGTAAGTTCGTCGTACAGGTCCAGGTAACGCTCTGTCATGACGTCGATACTGAATCGCTCCAACACGCGCGTCCGACCGGCCCGGCCGTGGGCGCGACGGCTTTCCTCATCGTCCACATAGCGCATCAGCGCGTCCGCCATCGCCGTCGGGTCCGATGGCGGAACGAGGGTGCCGGTCACTCCCTCGGCGACCAACTCCGGGTTGCCACCGACTCGCGTTGCTACCACGGGCAATCCTGTTGCCATTGCTTCGAGCACTGTGTTGGACACGCCTTCGGCTAGGGACGGTAAAACGAAAATGTCCAGAGTACGCATGACGTCGGGCACGTCCGAGCGCTCACCAGGCAACCAACAGAGCCCGTTCACTCCGGCCGCCTGCAGACGAGCGGCCACCTCAGAGTACAGCGGTCCATCCCCTACAACCACCAGCCGGACCCGACTCTCCAGGTCCGGACGGCGCTTCAAGAGCCGAATGAACCCCTCGGCCAGGCTCACCTGATCCTTGACGGCTTGCAGTCGCCCGACCGTACCTATAACGACCAAGGGTTCCTCTGAAAACGGGGATCCGGCCAGTTGGGGCCGGGCTCCGTGACGCGGCGCAAAGCGCTCCGTATCGACCCCGTTGTAGATCTGCCGGATTTTATCCGGCGCGACCGCCACTTTGGAGATCAAGTACCCTTCCAGGTCCCTCGACAACGGCACAAATGCACTGACGAACGGTCGGTACAAGCGTCTAACCCACTGGTACTTTCTGCTGCTGCCATCCAGATCAAGCATGTCGCGACCGTGCTCGCCGTGGATACGGACCTCCGCACCGGCAAGCCATGCGGGCAATGTACATTCCAGGGCGGCGAGATTCCGCGTGTGCACGATTTCCGGCTTCAAACGGCGCAGCAGCCTCCATACCCGTAGCAACATGTGCCAATCATTTCCGGGCCGTTTATGGAGCGCGAAGATCTGTATGTCTTCCCCCACGATACGGTGGCGAAAATCGGTGTAGTCCGTCAGACAGACGATGGCGTGCCGATAGCGGGTTCTCGGGATCCTGTTGATGAGGTTCACGAGCCCATTCTCAAGCCCTCCCACGTCCAACCGGTAGATGACATGTACGATCAGTGGCACATGCAAGCCCTGGCTGGCCGCAGGCACTCCGGCGTTGGCCGTTTGTGGAACTGATTCGACGTCGTCAGCCGCCATAGTCATTTTGCACGCCGAGTGCATCAATTCCCCGCTGCGCTTTTAAGCTCTCGATCGACCCGGCCGAGCATGGAATCGAGATAATCGGTAAGCACCCGCCGGGGGTCGGCGAATCCGTCTCCGTACTGCGTATATACAACAATGCCTGCCCCGTCTTCGCGGTTCCCCAGCAGCCTTCGTTTCGCCTCTAGCAGTTTGGCCAGGTAGTCGTTGGAGGTGATGTATCCGTCCAGCCAATAGAAATGCCATACAAGCAGATCCTGCCCGTCCGACCGGATTCGACTCTGAATAATGTCCCTTGCCTTACCATTGATGGCTACGGTGATCGTCTTGCTTTGCACTTCGCGCCAAACCGGATCCTTCTGAACGACCATTACGTTGTCGTAGTTGATCAACTCCCGGCCCTGACGCTGGCGGGCATAATAGGCCAGATAAAGACCGACCTTGCGCCCCGCGCGCTCGTAGACGGCCTGCAACCGACCATCGTATCCCAGGTAATGAGGTGTCCAGCGCGTAATCGGCTTCGATTCCAGCCGCCATCCGTTCTCCCCCTTTGGAGCGCTCAAGTGTACGGCCACTTGTTGGTCTATAGCCTGACGGGCATTCGCATACGCCCCTGCAGCGCCCCACGTACCGACCACAGCCAGCACGCCGGCGGCATAAGCAGCTACGGCTACAGCCGATACGCCGGGCTGTGAACGTCGGGACTCGGCTTCTGTAGCATCTTGCTCTTCCTGAACCGCAGCGGGCTCCAGCCACAGGGTCCCGATCCAGAACATGACCACCATCACGATGCCGAAGAACACCCAGCCGTAGATGATATGATCCACACCAAGCGCAAGACGTTTATCTATGAAGTACCCCATCAATACGATCGTGTAGGCGCGAAGACCGTTGGCAATCACCGGGAACGCAGTGGCCAGCGCAATAAAGGCCAAGCGACGCCAAAGGCCGCGATACGACAGATAGGCGTAAAGAAAGCCCATCGTGATGGACGCAATCAGGTAGCGCATCCCGCTGCACCCTTCCACCACCGACCATGTCATGCCGGGGATGGCAAAGAACGTGCCTTCCTGATAGACGGGAATTCCGGTCATTCGCAGCGCCTTGACTACAAAGCCAGCGGTGAAATTCATCAGGTGAGGGATCAACGCCTGCCCCATGGGTACGGAGAAGAACAGGAACCCCAGGGGAAACAGAATCACCCGGGTCACGCGCCACCCCAGGACAGTCCACACGATGGTGGGGATCATCGCTACGAAACAAAGCTGCTCTATGACCAGCACATCAGTCACATTGGCCACCAACCATCCCAGACCGAGGGGCAGCAACACCAGAAACCCCCGCCAGTCCGGACGCGGCGTGGTCGCGGCCAGCGCGTGGCGTTGCCGCCATATCAGGTAGATCGTGATGGGCGCAATGATGAATCCGTGGGCATAGGTCTCCGACCGCCACCAGATCGCCACCATGGACTGGGCGGTGTGCCAAAAGACGGCCACGGTCATTAGCACCAGCGCAACAGTCACCACACCGGTCATACGCCATGCGGCCGTCGGTGCGTGGACCTGTTGGCCCGCTTCAGGGGATACAGTTCTACCGATCTCTTCTGGCGTTCCGCTCATCCTTCATGACCCTTCAATGCTGGCAGGCCCCGCCAAGGGGTTCTTCAGGGGCAGCCTCGTCGATATCCGCGCCGGGACCCGACTCCAGCAGGCTATCCACAGAGGCAAGGCGCCCATCCCAGTTATAGCGATCGATAACCCAATTCCGCGCGTCAACGGTAGCGGTCCCGGGCATCTGCCCGGCCAGCAGCCAAACGACCGCATGCGCAAAGTCTTCCGGCGTCTCTGCAATCCGCAACGCCTGTCCCGCTCCATCGGCGATCCCTTCCGCAGCCGCCGGTGTTGCCACCACAGGCGCGCCCATGGCCAAGGCTTCGAGAACTTTGTTCTGGATGCCTCGTGCTATGCGCAACGGAGCCACAGCGGCCCTCGCGTGCGCCAGATAGGGTCGCGTATCCGGAACACCTCCCGTCACCGTCACCCGATCCAGGCGTCCCAGACGCCGGACGCGATCGTGCGGGCGGGCACCAACGATAAAGAACGCGACCGCCGGATATTGGTCGGCAATCATTGGCAATACTTCATGGGCGAACCATTCCACCGCATCCACATTGGGTCGATAGTCCATCGCACCCGTAAAAACCACCGGCAGCATGCCAGAGGGATACGGGGCGGCGTAATCACGTCCAGGGGAAAAATAGTCCGCGTCCACGCCGTTCTCTACGTAACCGGTCCGCATCGCCGCCGCCGGGACAAGCCGTTTGAACAACCCGGCCTCTTCCCGTGAAACAAAGATACTGGCGTCAAAGCTCAATGCGGCGTCACCATCATGGGCGAGCAGTCGTTCCGCTTCTCTTCGATAGATCCAGTTGAGCGGCCAACGTGCGCGAGATCCGTACTGAGCCCATTTGTCCGGATCCACATCGACGAAATCTATAACCGACCGCATACCGCCCCCCAAGCGATTCTTGAGGTAGCCGGCCATTGCAGACGAAAACACCACCGTCTTTCGCATGGTCCCGCTACTCAAGCGCTCATCGACCCATCTCTGCAGCCGCCGATCCCGGTAGCAACTCACAGTCAGCGGCCGGTTGGTGGCCAGTCCGGACACACATCGGAACATCGACTGCCAGGGTCTCAGCGGCAGCACACATGTATGCTCGCAGAGCTCGCGAACCTCCGGAACGTAGCGCCAGTCGCCTGGATCGTCGACAAACGTTCCAAGGTGCACCCGGTAGCGCTTCGCCAAGTGACGCAGCAGATGGAACGATCGAATCTTGTCGCCCTTGTTAGGCGGATACGGCAGTCGGTGGCATAGAAACAGCAACTCCTCCACGAGCTTATCCCAGGTTCCTGGCCACCATCGGCCCCAGCCACCTGCTTACCGGCACGGGAAGGCACTTCCAGGCCGCGATGAACAGTCGATACTTCGGATTCATGGGACTCACGTCCGGTAGCTCTCGGGCCTTCACAAGATGGTACTGGTAGTGAAGGGGCTCCGGTTCGAAGCCCCAGTTCTTCTTGAAACTGTATGAACCTGAGTCGCGTTTACTGCGTCCGTAGTCAAACAACCGCACGCCGCGCTCCGCGCTGCGGCGTATGAGCTCCCAGTACATGAAATCGTTGCCCTTCACGTTCCGGGCCTCTTGCACGCCGCCTCCGTAGTAGGGGAGTACCTCGTCCCTGAAATAGAAGCTCAATACGCTGCTGATCAGCCGGCCGTCCTTGGTGACAGTGAGGATATCGCAACGGTCGCTGAAGACCCTCTTCAACACTCGGAAATAATGGACACCGAATACGGGAGTACCCAGGTTTCTCACGCTTTCGGCATAGGCGGCGTAGAAACGATCCAGCTCGTCGTCCACTTCGCTTTGCAGGCCCGCCTTTATACCCTTGCGAACCATCGCCCGTTGCTTACGTGGGATCGCCCGCATGTTCTCTTCATCATCCGCAAAAAGCGGCTTGCGGAACGTCACATACAGGTCCTTCGTTACCATGTCGGGATCGCAGCGGTCGCGATTGCGGTATTCCAGATAGTCGACTCCCAGGGTTTCCGCAAGGTCGGCGGCCGCAGCCGTCAGGGCCGCGTATGCAGCGTCGGTCACGGCCGCGACTCCGCCGTAGACACAGAATGGATTCGAAATCAGGGCGTTCCCGAATAACAGGCTCTTCAGATGTACCAGCGGCAGAATACCTTCTATCTTTCCGCTTCGTTCCGCATAGAGGTAGTGACCCTTGTGGCGGAACGCCTGCTCTATCACCTCCCGCCAGCCCGAATAGTGGAAGAAGGTGGCACTGGGGCACGCTTCCACAAAGGCGTCCCACCGGTCTCGATCGGATGCCGAAAGCTCGACGACTCGGAGTGTTCCCGGGCCGGCTTCGCCCCAGTTCAGATCCGGCGCCATACTCGCCTCCGCGCTCATACGACCTCCTCCTGGAGATACACCGCATCCATTCGGTCCCAGCGGAAATCACGCAACAGATTCTCAAGCCGGCGTTCCATGCGGGATAAATTCAAGTAGTGCCGAAAACGGGTCTTCAGGCTTATCCCCTGCTGCCGCGGCTGCGCGGGGTCCAACTCCCACGGATGGAAATAGAATACGCACGGCTGCCTGTCCCGCCCATTGACCCTGCGCATCGCCCATCGGGATGCCGCGTAGGGCAGCAACCGAAAATATCCGCCGCCGCCGCAGGGCAGGTTTCTCCCCAGTACGGCAACGGTAGTGACGGGTATCTCCAGCACGCCGTCACCGTTGGCGCGAAACGGGAAACGGGGAGCCTCGGGCATGCCGTACAGGTCGTGTCTTATTGGATAGATGCTGGAGCTGTAGCGGTATTCTGCCTCCTGCAGCACATCGAATGCCCACAGGTTAGATGCCCCGATTGAATAGCTGGCCGCACGGTAACCGTGGACAGCGCAACCTCCGATGTCTTCCAGCAACCGCTTGGCGCCAACGATGTCGTCGCGAAACTCGGATGCCGTCTGCTGAGTTACCCGCACGTGTGAAAGGCCGTGGCTGGCCAATTCGTGCCCGGCGTCCACGATGCGGCGGATCAATTGGGGATAGCGCTCAGCTACCCATCCCAAAGTGAAGAACGTCGCACGGACGTCGTGGGACTCAAACAGCTCGAGGATTAGGTCCGTGTTGCGTTCGACACGGCAGGGCAGACTGTCCCAATCACACCGAGAAACGGTACCTTCGAAGGCCGACACCTGGAAGTAGTCTTCGACATCGACTGTCATCGCGTTGACGGGCATCGGCATCTCTGCAGCATGGACGGTTGACACAATAGCCCCTCACTTCCCGGACGATCCCGACACCGTCTGGTCCCCGGCGAACCCATGTCGACGCTTCATCCCGCTACCGCCTGCACGGGCCTACCGTGCTTGAGCCAATCCAGGATCACGGCCTTGATGCGCAATGCCGTCCCGCCCTCCCACAGCTCCGGTACACGACCCCGCTTGCCGCCCGTCGCCAGGATCTCGGCCACCGCCTCCATGATCAGGGTCGCATCAGAGCCCACCACCGTATTGGTGCCCCGCGTCACCGTGACGGGCCGTTCAGTATTGTCGCGCAGTGTGATACAGGGCACCCCGAGGGCCGTCGTTTCCTCCTGCAGGCCGCCGGAGTCGGTCAAAACCAAATGTGCATGTGCAACCAGTCCGAGCATTTGCAGATAACCCTGCGGCGTCAATCGGGCAATTCGGTCGGAGTCGAGCAGGCCGTCCAGCCCGGCGGCTCGGATGCGCTCGGCGGTTCGGGGATGAATCGGGAATACCAACGGTAGCTGGTCACTGATTTCCCTGAGCGCTTCCAGAAGCCGCTTCAATGTTGTCCGGTCGTCCACATTGGATGGTCTATGCAATGTCACCACGCCATAGCGATCCCGGTCGCTCTCGAACCATTGCGCACCGGGCAACCCCGCAAGCGTTTGCGCGGGTGGCACCGCTCGCGGCAGGTTTCTGTGCAAGGTATCCATCATGACGTTGCCGACAAAGAAGATTCTCTCTTCGCTAATGCCTTCCCGGACGAGATTATCCCGGGCCGATTCTTCGGTGGTGAACAGAAGATCGGAGAGCTGGTCGGTCAACACCCTGTTGATCTCCTCGGGCATGGACCGGTCGAAGCTTCGCAGACCCGCCTCCACGTGGATTACCGGCACGCCCTTCTTGGCAGCCACCAACGCGCATGCAACGGTGGAGTTGACATCGCCGACCACCAGAACGGCCGCCGGCTCGTGGGCATCCACGACCGGTTCGAAACGGCGCATCACTTCCGCCGTTTGCACTGCGTGGGTGCCGGAACCCACCCCCAAGTCGATGTCGGGTTCCGGGATGCCCAACTGCTCGAAGAACGTCCCCTTCATGCCTTCGTCATAGTGCTGCCCGGTGTGAATCAGCTTCGCCGGGATCGGCGTAGGCGCCATGGGAAAGGCAGTCATAAGGGGGGCAATCTTCATGAAGTTCGGGCGTGCACCCACTACGCAGAGAATCGCGCCTTTGGACTCCAACACAACAACCTCCTGCTTGACCGGAGCCCCCCGCAGGGTCCGTTGGATACGCTATCAGGCCTTGTCCACCTTGCGGATCCGATCGATGGCCTGTGACAGATCGACGCTGTTGTCGGACAGCAACGCCATCATCAGGAGCTTATGGAGCCGCTCCTGTTCCCTACGAGCGTTGGTTTCGATGCTTTCGAGGCGGCGCTCCAACGCCAGCAGTCGCCTTTCGGTATCGCTAACTGTCGTGGACGCGAGCTGCAACTGACCCGGCCGCGGCACATCGTGTTGCACTTCCTGCTCGGCATCCTCCAGCGGATCGCTGGGCATTTCCCTGCTGCGCTCCTCGACGACAATCTGCACCGTCTCTGCGTCGATTTCGTGAAGCTCTTCCAGGTACCCGTACAGCATTACTCGATCACAAAGCAGATTGATTTGCCGGGGTATGCCTCCGGTCTTCTCATGTATGCGTTCAAAGGCATCGTCGGTGAAATGCGGATCGTCCGTCCATCCGGCCATGCACAGACGGTGCTTGATATATTGTCGCGTTTCATGGGTTTCCAGCGGGCCCAGGTGGTGTGCCGCAATCACACGCTGGCGAAACTGTTCCATGCCCTCCGATTGCATGATGTCCCGGAGCTCTTCCTGCCCCAGCAGGAAGCTCTGCAGCAGCGCACGGTCCCCGGTTTGAAAGTTGGAGAGCATCCGTAATTCTTCCAACGACTTCGGAGGCAGGTTCTGCGCCTCGTCGACCATCAGCACGATACGCTTGCCTTCCCGTGAGCGGGCCAGCATGAAACTTTCCAGGTTCCTCAGCACGGCAGCTTTCGATACATCCTGACACGGCAGACCAAAAGCTCCAGCAACCATCCGCAGCAGGTCGTCGGAGTCGAGTTGCGTGGTGACGATCTGTGCCGCTACGACGTTTTCCTTGGCCAGATTGGCAATCAATGCGCGTACCAGGGTGGTCTTACCGGCGCCAATGTCGCCAGTCACCACAATGAACCCCTCCCCCATTTGCAGCCCGTACCGCAGATACGCCATGGCACGCAAATGGCTCCGGCTGTTGAAAAGAAACCGCGGGTCCGGGCTCAGCCGGAACGGCTTGGTCTTCAGGTTGTAGAAGGACTCGTACATGCTAGAAATACATCGTCAAGGTGAAACTGATCTGATTGGCATCGTAACCGCCACCGACCACCAAGCCAGATTGCGATATATGGCGATAGCTGAGGTCACCGGTCAGCCGGGGGGCGATGCGCCTGTGAATGGTCTCATCCACGTACCACAAATCGGTATTCCCCGACGCGGTGGCATAACCCGTTCTCTGCCACCCGGCCGTGAGTATCGACGATGTTCGGGTGGCGAAACGCCAGGACCATGACTCGTTGACACCCTTGGTGCGTTGTTTTTGCCCTGAGAATTGGTACTGACGCCGCTCATCGAACACCGAAAGCCGTATGCCGGTCCGCGCGGTCTTGAACCCGAACGAACCCTTCGCGATCTTGCGAACCAGAACGTCGTTGGTCAGACCCAGGAACGTGACAGCTCGGGCTACGAAGACCGGAGTTCCGGTAGCGTCCACGACTTGTTGGTTCGTCGTGGGATCGATAACTGGAAATACCAAATAGCCCTGCTGCAAGGCCAACTGCTGGACTGTAGTGGTATCCTCGAGGTAGAGCGCCTGCCAGGACGTACGCCGGGTATTGAGGTTAAAAGTCCCCGACCAGGTATGGCCTGGATTCAAGCCCACCGCGCGTTTGCGATACGTGGCCGAGAGCGAGGTTCTGGGCGACGGCGCAATGGACACGCCTGCAGTTTCGAACTGGTTTCCCTTCAGCGCGCGAGCGGAAAAATAGCGGTTTGGACGCCATCCCAAACCGACACCCCAATAGGTACCGTTCACCACCGCGGTCCGGGTCGTCTGGTATTGGTTGTTTTCGTAGCCACCTTGTGCCAGCAGGCTCAAACTCGGGAGGACTTGATAACCTATATTTGCAGCGGCGTTTTCGAACTTCACATTTGAAGTCGTCTGGCGTTGCTGGTCCTCTCTGTGATAGCTCAGGCCCCAGGACAAGCGGCCGAACTGGCGTCCGCTTGCCAGCCGCCCATCGACGGTCTGGAACTGCGTGTTGGAGATACCGCTCTTTCCGTAGAAAACCTGAGCGTATTTGTATCTCAACAGGGCGTTGGCATATCCGCCGAAGTTATGCCGCAGATACGGACTGACCGAATACGTGTAGACGTCAGTGAGGTTCTGACTGTGGTAAAGGTTGCTGACGGCGATCCGCTCTTGAGGGGATATGATCTGCTGAGTAATGCCCCCGCTCGCATCTAGGTACAACCACTGCCTTGCCAATTCCGCCGTGGCATTCGCCTTAAGCCGATTGGAGGTGCTGTCGTGGTCGCGGGTCCGAACCGAGACATAGTTCTCCAGTTGGTAGTCGACATCGGCGGACACGCGTCCTCCCTTTCCATGGAGAGACAGCCCGGGTGTGATCTGGCTGAACAAGTCCCACTGCTCCTTGCCCCTGGGAGCCAATGTGACATTGTCCGTGTAGACCTGACCGAGGGTCAGCCTGGGCGTGAACTGCCATTCGCCGGCCCATGCACCCTGGCAGGACAAAGCGGCTCCGATGGCCAGCGCCAGTGGCGCAGTGCGCCACCACTGCCGCCTGCCATTGCCCCGGCGCACTCGACGATCGGCGCTAGCGCCCATACCCGTAATATCCGTAGCCGCCGTAGTAATCGCCCGTGCCCCGCGCTCTCTTCTTGTTGAGTACCAGTCCGACGATTTCCGAGGTATCGAGCATTGACAGTGCCTGCTTCACTACCGGCTGCAACGTCCGCGATTCCTCTATCACCAGCACAATCTGCCCCATGAGCCCCGCAAGCACACTGGCCTCGCTGGTCAGAAGCAGCGGCGGAGAATCGAAGACCACTATGCGGTCCGCATAGCGGGTGGACAACTCCTGCGCCAGCAGTCGCATGCTTTCACTCGCGAGCAATTCCGTCGCGTGAGGATGCCGGCGGCCTGCCGGCAGCAGGGTCAGATTCGGTATGTCCGTGCGCAGCATTACATCCGGAACACGGACGTCGCCCAGCAGCACGTCGATCAGTCCCTTCTCGGCGCGGACCCCCAACATGGCACCCACATCGGGCTTGGCCACATCGGCGTCAGCGAGCAGAACGGTCTTATCCAGCTCGGTGGCGATACTCAGAGCCAGGTTAATGGTGGTGAACGTCTTACCTTCACCGGCCAGCGAACTGGTGACCATGATCAGGTTGGGATTTTCCACCAACGTTGCCCCACGCCCCTGCACATTCATCAGCAATGGGCGTTTGATATGTCGAAACTCCTCCGCCAGGCCGCTGCTGTGGTCCGACCGCGGGTCGATAACCGTCGCATTCGGGAAGCGGCTGAAATCCAGGTGGACAGTTCCACCCGCCTCGCCCGCACTGTCGTAGTCACGGTCCGGCGCACCGGCGGCTTCCCTGTCCGGCGATCGATCGGCGGCTTGCCCCGCTGCGGGGCTCTGGTTGGTGTCCTCGGATGTCTGGGGGCTGCCGTCCGGCTTGCCCAGCTTGTCCATCGCCTTTTCGATGGTATTCATAGCAGACTCCCCTTCAGCTGGGAGATGTTCGAAACGACATCCAGATCCAGGAGTTGCACGAAAAGTATTCCTCCATAGACCATGATCAGCGCAACGAATGCCACGCCGAAGGACGCCAGCGAGAGTCTACGCCGCCGCAAGTACTCGCGTGTGCGCACCATGGATATGCTTCCCAGCACCGGAACGCCCGTGATGTCCTTCAGGCTCCCGACATCATCGAATGTGGGCCGCAACTGGTACAGAACGAAACCGAATACACCGCCTGCCAGGATCCCGCCAATCAGGACGATACTGATGAACAATGGCCTGTTGGGACTGGTCGGGTTCAACGGAACATGGGGTGGATCAACGACCTGGAATTGCACGTTGTCAGCATTCATGTCCGCCTGCTGGGAGATACTTGCGGACTCCCGGCGTGCCAACAGAAGCTCGTAGTTCTTCTTGTTGACATCGTAGTCACGATTCAGGCGCTGCAGATCCGCCTCCACCTGGGGGATGATATCGACCATCTTCTTCAGCTTTTCGACGCGTGCCTGGTACTCATCCACGCGGGCCTTGACTGACGCAACCTGCGCATCCGCCTGAGCGACGGCCATCTTCATCTGCTGATACATCGGGTCCTGGGCCTGATCCGCGTCGGAGGTATGCTTCTTCGCCTCCTTGCGTTTCTTGGCTTCCAACTCGGCCTTCAGCCGCTTCAGCTCGATCACGTCGGGGTACTTGTTCGTATACTTGAGCAGAAGATTGTCGATCTTGTCCTGGATATTCTGGATTCTCTGATCCAGTGGCGACTCCGGCTGCGGGATGGATTGACTGTAATTCTTGAAGTCCTGCTCGCTGTTCTTGAATTGCTGCTTCAGGGCGTCGCGCTGGTTCTCGGCTTCCTTGAGAGCCAACTGGGCTTGTTGAAGATCCGCATTGGCCCCCTGAAGCGCCTGGTAGTAGGACTTGCCTTCAGCCGGCATCATGCCGATATGCTTTCTCTTGAACTCGGCCAGACGCTCCTCTGCCTGATCCAGCTTCTGGGCATAGTCGTTCAATTGTTGCCCAAGAAATTGCTGCGCTGTGTTCGTATCGGCACGTGTGTCTCCGAGCGAATTCTCCACGAAAATGGTCAGCAGGGATTGCACCACGCGCTTGGCCATCTGCCGGTCGGCGTTTTCGTACGAGATGGTGTAGAGATCGCCCCGTTCGCTCGTCAGATCGATGTTGTTCTGCAACCCGTTTATCAGAGAATCCATTTGCTCGGGCGTCTTGGCAGTGAGATCCAAGTCCGTCATACGCGCAAGCTTCTCGAGATTCGGTCGGCTGAGCAGCGTGCGAGTCATCAGTGCGACGCGGCGGGACGGATTGAGGTCGACGGCCAACCCGCGCAGCAGAGGCCGGAGCACAGAGTCGGTATCGACATGGACCCGTGCGGTGGCCGTGTACTGATCTGGAAGCCGGTAAACCACCACCCAGCCGAGAATACAGACCAGCCAGGCCACCAGCATCATGTACCAGCGATAACGCCATATTCCCCGGGCGTGCCGGACCAGAACCTCAAAGAGTTCACGCATGACAGAGACAATCCTACGATGTTGACGAACGCTTCCTTAGAACCACGCTTCGGGGATGATGAGGGTGTCCCCTGGCAACATGTCGACATTGGCGCTGATGTCACCGTTCATCAGATCGGCCAGCCGCACGCGGAATTCTCTGCGTTTGCCATCCACCTTGCGCACGATTACCGCGTCGTTGCCCGCGGCGTACTGGGTCAACCCCCCTACGGCGATCATCACGTCGAGAAGCGTCATATGCGCCCGGTACGCCAGGGATTGAGGTTTGGCGGCTTGCCCGACGACCCGTATCTGCTGACTGTAAGGTCCTACGAAACCGGTGACCATTACGGTCACAAATGGATTCTTCACGTACTTCGACAATGCCTTTTCCATGTCGTGGCCAAGCTGCGTGGGCGTCTTGCCGGCGGCCTGCATATCATTCACGAGAGGCACGGTGATGCGCCCGTCCGGCCGCACCGGTACGGTCGTCGACAGATCCGGATTGCGCCATACGAATATCTGTATGGTGTCGCCTGGTCCGATAATATATTCGGGCGCGGTTGTGACCTTCTGGGGGGTTCCCTCCAGCTGCGGATACTGGTGAGCGCAACCTGTCACGAGCAGTACCGCAAGCAGGCTGGCGGCAGTCCAGAGTGCCTTCAGGAAATTGCTGTAGCTATTCACTGGCTTTCCCCTCAAAGAACGCGAAATCATTGTTAATCGTTTTCTGCCCTGGCTCGGCAATCAATGCTTGGACGCGACCATGGAAATTGGTTCCATTTCGTCACCTGGGCCAAACGGGGTGAGTGCTAAGATACACCGGCACCACTGCAGACCGTCCCGTCCGTGCCGGGTTTCGTATGGCACTGAACATATAGGGACCAGCCACAAAAATAAATGGCAAAGCGCCTGACAGCTTGTAAGATATTGCTTACAAATTACTGTACCTACAGCCCTCCCCTGGGCGCCGGCTCGGAGCCACCCCCAAGCAGCGCTGGTCGCTCCCGTAAAATCCCAAACAGCCAGATACTTGGCTTGTCGACAGCCAGCCCCCACCGGCCGAGACTTCAAGTCTAGCCAACCATGGCCGTCATGTGAGTGTATGCGGCCTTTCCTTCCAAACCTTTACGAGTATACTGTGGCGGCGGTCGGGGACCATAGCGAACGATCTCCGTGGCCGGACGGATCGGTACGACTACCCGCCTCGCGCTCCAAATGTAAAATAATTCGACAATGGGTGGCGCGCACCGACGCACAGGGAGGCGCACCGGACTTGCCATGACCGGGAAACACGAACGGATCCTGCGCGGGCTGCTCACAGCAACCCTGCTTTGGGGGATTACCACCACCGCATTCGCCGACTTCGTCGTCCAGGTGGGCGCATATGCATCCCCCCGCAACGCGGCCGCCGTTGTCTCGCGCCTGCGCAAGGCTGGATTCCCGGCCATGGGCAAAGCCTCGCCCGGGCGCTCTCTGACGACCGTCACGGTCGGCCCCTACCCCACCCACTCCATGGCCGAGCAGGCGCGGGACCGTCTGGTCCGCAAGGGTTGGCAAGGGTTTGTCCGCCACACTGGTAAGATTTCTTCTGCCGAACAGGCCGTCTCCGAACCGGGTACCCAGCGGGTCCCTGTGACGACGGCCGGGGCAACGCCCGACACCGCCCCAAGACCGCCACAGGGCGCATCGCCGGCGCCGACTGGTTCGGGCATCGCCGGGTTGTTCGCCGCGCCGGCCGCCAGCAAACCGGCTCCGCCGGCCCAGTCGGACGCCAAAGGTATCGGCGGGCTTTTCGATCAGACTCCGGCGCCGCAGAAGGCGCCCGCTGGCGGCAATCAAGAAAAAGGTATCGGCGGGCTGTTCGGGTCGCAAAAGGCAGAACCGGCGCCGTCGCTGTTCGGCGCCCAGCCGATCCGTCCCCACGGCTTTTTCCTGTCCCGCCTCGCCTACACGTACCCGTCCCCGGGCCATTGGTCCATGTTCCAGAACCTGCTCAAAGCCGGCATCGAGCACCGTGGGGACACAATCAGCTGGAAGCTGAGCGGCTGGGTCAGTTACGACCCCGTCTATGCCAACTCCGATTTCTATCCCCAAGCCGTGCGTGAGGATCAACGTTTCGACGCCATGGTGCGGGAAAGTTACCTGGACCTTTCCGCCGGCAACTGGGACTTCCGCATGGGTCGGCAGCAGATCGTCTGGGGCGAGATGGTGGGCTTGTTCTTCGCCGACGTGGTCTCCGCGCTGGACGTGCGCCAGTTCGTTGCCCAGGACTTCGATTTGATTCGCATCCCCCAGTGGGCGGCACGGGCAGAATACTTCAAGGGCAATTTTCACGGGGAAGCCGTCTGGATTCCCTACATGTCCTACGATGACATCGGTAAACCGGGCGCCGATTTCTATCCCTATCCGCTTCCCCCACCGCCGGGCTACGGGATGGTCATCGAGGGCGAACACAAACCCCACGGCTGGTCCGACGGCGCTTACGGCCTGCGCGTGGGCTACCTGCTGAACGACTGGGATCTCACCGCCTTCTACTACAACAGCATGAACCGGGCGCCGACCTTCTTCCGCACCGTGGTCACCTCCCCCACCCCCACCGTGGTCTACCGTCCCGACCACACCCGTATTCAGCAGGTCGGCGGCACCCTGAGCAAAGCCTACAGCGACACGGTGCTCAAGGCCGAGGCCGTGTACACCCGCAACCAGTATTACAATGTGACGAATCTGACCAACCCCGACGGCGTGGTCAAGCAGAATACCCTGGATTACGCCATCGGCCTGGATTACTCGCTTCCGCAGAACTCGCGGGTGGACATTCAGTTCTATCAACGCTGGTTCATCAACCACAACCCCGACATCGTTCCGGATCGGTTCGAAAGCGGCGTCAGCCTGCTGGCCAGCAGGACTTTCATGGACCAGACGGTCAAGCCCGAGATCCTGCTGATCCACAGCCTCAATCGCGATGGCTGGATGGTCCGCCCGCAGGTGAGTTGGACGTTCGCCACCAACTGGCGCGCTGCGGTGGGCGCCGACATCTTCCACGGTCCGCCGACCGGCTTCTTCGGCCAGTACGACAATGCCGACCGGGTCTACGCCCAGGTTCGCTACGCCTATTGATCCTTGTCCGGGCGGATCAGCAGATCCCGCAGCGGCAGGCGTACTGAGCGGGCTTTGGGCGCCGGACCCGCGCCGATGCGACCCATGAAGACGGCGCGCTCCGCATTCCCGTCACCGACCAGCCGGCGAAGCTGCCCCGCCACCTCCCGGCCCCGGTCGATCATCGAAGGGTCGGCCGAGAAACGCACCCCGTCGCGTACGTACTCGTCGAAGATCAACGGCGTCATTTCCGGCTGCAGCTGCAGACCCAGCTTCGCGGCGGTCAACCAGAA
This sequence comes from uncultured Gammaproteobacteria bacterium, assembly GCA_964571225.1. Taxonomy (GTDB): domain Bacteria; phylum Pseudomonadota; class Gammaproteobacteria; order DATFLG01; family DATFLG01; genus DATFML01. The sequence continues at coordinate 7,003 of CAZNBB010000039.1, read as the reverse complement.
GCGTTGCATGGCCCGGCCGGCCACGATGAAATCATCGACCCCGGCGGGACGCTTCGGCCCCAGCAACAGGAAATGGGCCGCACAGGCGAGCCCCGGAACCAGTTCCAACTGGAGACGGGGTAGCAAGGTGCCACCCAGATAGCGATTGAGGAAATTGATCCGTTCCCGGCGGGCCATAGCCCACCGGGTAAGCTTCAGGGTCATCGGGTCCAGGCCGATGGCGGCCGCCGGCATGCGGTCCTCGCTGAAGCGCACACCCCATTCGATGATATCCCGATGCACGGGGTAGGCCTCCGGCAGGGTCAGACGCAATCCCGCATTGCGAAAAATCAGCCGCGTGACCGCCATGCGTTGACCGAAGCCCTCCATCCATCGGATCTCGTACCCACTGCCCAAAGCTGCTTCCAGGGCGGTACGCTCACGGGTGGTCAATCGGCGCAGCCCCATGGCCCTGCGCTGCACCGTCCGCACCGGTATATAGGGAACAAGGGGATCCGGCTTGACGCCGCTGTCCGGAATCAGGCGCACGTCGAAGGTGGGCCGCTCTTGCCCTGTATCGGTGCGTCGTTCCACGGACATGGCCAGTCCATGGGTGGTCGCCGCGATGCGGGCGGTTTCCAGCAAGGCACCCAGGGCAAGCTGGCTGGCATGGCCCTGCAGATCGTAAACGCAGTGGTCGCGGGTATCCCGGCCATGCACGACAAATGCGTCCTCACCCTTGATCTCGAAACGCCACGGCTGCGCATTGTCTCCACTGGGCGCCCAGCGGGCCGCTTCGAGAATCTGTTCGACTGTGGTCCGGGCCGCCGGAGGCTCCGATTCGGGTCGGAGCGCCATCGCCTTCAGTTGCCGGCGGGCTATGGCCAGCCCGAGGCGTTGCACGGGATGGCGGTTGCCGCCGGGGCGCCAGGTGCGCACCAGGCGATTGCGATAGGCGTCGAACTGCAGCCCCCAGGGGGCCGCCAACACCTTCCCGCGGTTGAGAAGCAGTTTCAGCACCTGGGTCGCCGCCACACCCGCACACAACTCGCAGGCCATGGCTGTGGAGGGTCCGCGATGCTCCATCAGATTGACCGCTGAAGGCTCCACCAGGTAGCGGCGCTGCAGCATGGCGGGAGAGAGTCCGAGCAGAAAGCGTACCAACTGCTCGTCCTCCGACACACCCTCCAGCCGGAAGTACTCTTCGAACGTCATCCGACCGGGCACGAAGTTCAGCAGCGCGGTCCCCATGCCCAACGGCGCGGCGGTGACTGCGGGGATTCCCCGCTGCTCACAGGCGAGGAACACGGCCCGGCGGGCGGCGATGGCGAAGAAGTCCAACCCGTCCACATAGACATCCACGCCGTCCAGAAACTGATCGACGTTGTCAGCATCCACGCCGTCGGTGAACAGCCGAATATCCAGAGTCGGATTGATATCGCGGCCGAGCCCGGCAATGACATCGGCCTTGGGGCGATTGAGGGTGGAAACCATCGCGCCGGCCTGCCGGTTGAAATTGGCAAGCTCGAAACGGTCCAGATCCGCCAGATTGAAGTTGCCGATGCCCAGACGGGCGAGAGTCACCAGATGGCTGCCGCCTACCCCGCCCAGGCCGGCGATGGCGACCCGCTTGCTGCGCAGGACCTCCTGCTCGGCAGCAGTCACCCAGCCGATATTACGGTCAAACGCGGCCCGGTAGTCGAATGCGTCCTGCATGGTTCACGGTCCGTTGTTGGAGGCGGATCCCGGCTCAAGTTCCGGAGGTCGCCGCCAGATCGTGGCGAATGCCCTCCAGCAGACCATACATTTCAGCATCCAGGTGGCGGAACAGCAGTTCCCTCGAGATGTAGAAGGCGGCCCGTTGCCCATGGTAGTCCACCACATCCCCCGCCTGCTGAAACTCGAACCCAAAACGACGCAGGTGCCGGGCCAGGCGTGGTTCCATCATCGCAAACACCCCGTCCAGCCCCGCTTCCAATCCAATCGCCGCCGCGGCGAGATACAGACCGACCGGAATGTATGGGAAATGACGGTGTTCGCCTGTGGCTCCACCGGACCGGGGCACGACACCATGGACGTCGTCATCCGGCAGAACACCATCCCCCTTACGACGCCGGAACTGCGCCGGCACGGCAAGGCGGGAGATTTCCCCGAACGTGCCCCGCCGCGGCAATATGGACTCGGTCACCCAATCATAGAGGCTCGCCTGGCAAAACGTCTCGAAGGGCAGCAAACTACCCAGATCGGCCGGATCAGTCATCACCAGGCGGACACACCCGGCATACTGTTCGCTGCCCAGGTGGCGCAGCAGACAATGGCGGGAACGGGGATCGAAAGGGTCTCGCTCGAAGCCGTCGGGAAAATCTTCGGCGCGTTCGTAACCCAACTCCTCGCAGTACACCTGGTACCGGATGCGATACACGCGAGCCCGCAACGCCGGACTGTCCGCGGAGATGACGCGAAAGTAATCGTGGAACGAATTCGCCAGGCGGGGTGCGATCGCGTGGTTCATGCTCAGAGACTCCTGGCCACAAGGCCTGTCCATGTGATCGGCAGTTCTGACCCCGACTTGACCGCTAAATGATAGTCAGGCCGAGGGGTCCCTGCGTCGTATGCGCGCTCCGATGCGGTCCACTTGATTGTCGCCAAACAACAACACCACAAGGGGTTGTATTTCATGAATTTGCTTCCCCCTCCATATTGCGGTGTCGTCCAGTGGTAACAGATAATCCCCATTCTAGGGCGAGCCCGAACCCATCAAAGGAACGAACTGCCCATACTTCAATACCTTATTGCATTGGCACGAAAATGGCACATCCGTTTGGCGGCCACACGACAATTCGAGAAGCGCATTTCATGCCAGACCAACTTCTCTTACTTAACATTAACGCTGCTTACAGTTTTGTGACGCTTCTCGCACTACCGGAGCGGTCTCTCTGATAGCTTCTCACGCGGACTAGGGCGCTGCGCGGCGGCAATGACACATCCCTCGCTGCCCGCAGGTCGGCCTGCCACCCTTGCCCGGAGTGAACATGTTTGACAACCATTTCCAGGCCATACTGGCTGATACCGACCACGCACGAAGAATTCATTACCAGATCCGCTATCAGGTCTACTGTCTGGAAACCGGCTTCGAAGATCGAAACCGCTTTCCAGACGGACAGGAAACAGACGAATGGGACGACCGGGCCGTCCATTTTCTGGTACGTGCAAAAGCGACCGGGGACTGGGCCGGGGCCGTGCGGGTGGTACTCCCGAACCCCAGAGGGCTTCCGGTCGAACAGACTTGCCAACTCGACCCCGGAGCCCATCCCAACGTCCTGAACGCTCCCCTGGGTGAGATATCCCGGCTGTGCGTTCTCGACAGCTACCGGCGACGGGTACCGCGGCTTGCCAAGTTGTGCGGCATCGACCACCTCTACCAGGACCCTGCGTACCGTCAGCCCGGCACGGTCATTCTGTTGGGTCTGTTGCGCGCAGCCGCTTTTTACAGCCACAGGCGCGGCATTGATTCCTGCTACCTGCTTACCACCCCGGGACTTGCCCGCATGCTGAACCGCTGGAACATCGAGCTACGGGC
>CAZNBB010000039.1:0-3344 GCA_964571225.1 uncultured Gammaproteobacteria bacterium | reverse complement strand
GTCATGGGTCGAAAAGATGAAAGTCGTGCCCTTCTCATGGTTGATGCCGCGCATGAGCTGGAGGATGCTCTCCCCGGTCGCGTGATCCAGATTGGCGGTGGGCTCGTCCGCCAGCACGATGCTCGGGCGGGCAATGAGCGCCCGAGCGATGGCGACGCGCTGTCGCTGGCCGCCACTGAGCTGATTGGGGCGGTGTCCCGCGTAGTCCTTGACGCCGACCAGTTCCAGGTATCTGAACACGCGCTCGCGGCGCTTATTCTTGTCGAACCGGAAGTGCAGCAACGGATACTCGACGTTCTCCGCGGCAGACAGCACCGGCATCAAATTGAAGGTCTGGAAGATGAAGCCAATCTTCCGGGCGCGCAGATCGGCCAGTTGGTCGGGCGTCTGACCGCTCACGTCCTCGTCGTCCACGTAGACCTTTCCGGCCGTAGGATTGTCTATGCACCCGATCAGGTTGAGAAGCGTGGACTTCCCGCTTCCCGAGGGACCGGCAATCGCAAGAAACTCGCCCCCATCGACCGCGAGGTTCACCTCATGGAGCGCATGGACGCGCTGCTGGCCCAGCATGTAATCTTTTGACACATTTTCGACCCGTACCACGGCCGCCATGATCGAACCCCTGACTTGCAATTGCCGTGAAGCGTATCGGAAGCTGTGGCGGTCAACAACTGCCGAGACGCGGTGGCGGGCTCTGAAACATGCCCGTCGTACCCACGCAGATACTCAATCCAACCCGGAAACGATGCCCATGGTCTTCCTTCGCCAACCGCTGGCCGCCGTTGTTGCGGCTGTCGTCCTGCTCTGGCTATGCAGTACCGGACCGGCCGGTGCGGCTCAGTCGTCTTCGACAGCGGGCAGATCGGTATCGGCAGCCCAGATCGTGGCCAGAGCCGACCGGATCCGTTTTCCTCAACGAGGCTTTCAGGTAAACGTACGCATCATCAGCACATCGCCGGGCTATGCGCCCCAGGAACGGGACTATCAGATTCTCTCCAAGGGGAATGATCGAACCCTGGTGATGACCACCGCGCCCGCGATCGACAGGGGACAGATCCTGCTCATGCGCGGCCATGACCTGTGGGTCTTCATGCCCCATGTCTCCCAGCCCATACGTCTGCCCCTGTCCCAACGACTCACCGGCCAAGTCGCCAACGGAGATCTGGCCCGCGCCAATTTCACCGGTGACTACACACCGAAGCTGGTGCGCACCCAGGTCATCGATGGACAGCCCTACTACGTACTGGATCTCACCGCCGTCAGGCCGAGCGTCACCTATCACCGGGTGATGTACTGGGTGAACAAGAACAACTACCGGCCCTACAAGGCCGAGTTCTATACGTTGTCGGGGCAAAAGCTCAAGATCTGCCATTACGAGGACTACCGGCCTATGGCCGGTGCGGTGCGACCCACCAAGCTCCTGATGCAGGATGCTTTACGCAAGAACCAGCAGTCGGTGATGACATACAGCGAAATGCGCCTTCGGAACCTGCCCGACAAGTACTTCGACAAGGATTACCTCAAGAAGCTCCAGTAGGGGGCCAGCATTGCCGAGGTCCGCTGTTGGTGGACCGCGCCGCGCACAGGCGGTGCGGCCGGTGCAGGATCTTAGTCTTCCCGCCTTAGTTCTGGCGAAGTGCATCGACCACGGGCATGTGCGCCACCCGCCGGGCGGGAAGTACCGCCGCCAACGCCGTCGCCACGGCGCCCACACCAAAGGCCAGAGCCACCACCTGGGGCACGATACGGATCTGCGCTACGTAGCCCACATCCATATTGGGCGGCGGCGGCATCGGAATCCCGATGGCGGAAATCAGGGCCGCCAGTCCAATTCCAATCGCCACCCCTAGCGCACCGCCGATGACACCAAGCAGGATGAACTCGCTCATCAGCAGACGAAACACGGTCGACCCCCGATCGCCCAGCGCCATGAGTGTCCCGAACTCGCCGACGCGATCATAGACCGTGATGGTCACGCTGTTGGCGACGCCCAGGAGGACCAGCACCAGAATAATGAGTTGCAGAACCATGAACTGACGGCGGTACAGGCTGACGGTCTTGTCGTAGAACCCCGCCAGTTGCCTCCAGGTCTTGACCTCATAATCCTTCGGCGGCAGCAACCGGCGCAGATGAGAGGCGACCGAATCCGTATAGCGCGTGGCCGACAGAAGTACCACCAGACTGTGCACCCCGTTGGTGTTCAGCAGTTCCTGGGCGGCGGCCAGAGGTATACGCACCGCATGGTTATCGAAGTCCCTGGAGATCGACCGAAAGACCCCGACCACCTTGAAGTCCAGACTGTTGAGCGCTCCAGCCGGGGTATTGGACAACACGGTCGCATATTCCCCAGGATGCAGATGCAGGGCATCGGCCACCCCTTGGCCGAGCAGAATGCCGTACTTATCGGAGGCTTCCAGTTGGTGGCCTTCCGTGATGGTTATGAAGCTGCCGAGACGGGCTTCCTTGGCCGGCTCCACACCCTCACCTGCTATAGGCAAGTTGGCATGTCCATTGCTGAGCAGACCCGAAAACTTCAACCGTTCCGTGACCAATTTGACATGCTCTAGACCCTGTAGCCGCTTCGCCAACGGCCCGGGCTCTTTAATGAGATAGTTGTAGGGATTACGCCGCCCGTGCTCGAAATAGCCACGACGGTACACCTGCAGGTGTCCCAGATGGGAATGGATGGTCGCCTCCCGCAGACGCACAAATACGTCCTGCACGAAGCCCCCCGAAAGGATCAAACCGGCGACCCCCAACACAATGGCTGCCAGGGTCAGAGCGGTGCGCCCTCGGTGGCGGAAAAGATTTCTAAATGCAAGCTTTAACATTGACTTGCGATCACAATTTAATGTGTCACCGAACTATAATTGATCAGCGATTGTGGCGTAGCGCATCCACGATCACCAACCGGGACGCCTTCCAGGCCGGATAGATACTGGCCGCAGCCGTCGTGCCCACGGCAAGTACGATGCCACTGCCCACCAAAGGCCCTGTGATTCGTATCGCACCGGTGAATCCGCGGCTCATCCCAGGCGCCGGAGGCATGGGTATGCCCACCGCCGAAATCCCGTGAGCCAGCGCGATGCCGATGCCCACCCCGACTACGGCGCCGATCAGTCCCAACAGCGTTCCTTCTGCAAGAAACAGCCAGAGGATGGACCTCCGCCTTGTACCAAGGGCCATCAGGGTTCCGATCTCTCCGGTTCGTTCGAGTACCCCGCGGATCATGGTATTGGAAATGCTCAGGGCGATGATAAGGGCGATGATGGCCCATACCACGTCCATCTGGCGGGAGAACAGCCGAACCGTCTTGCGGTAGAAATCGGCCAGATCGTACCAGG
>CAZNBB010000038.1:0-30885 GCA_964571225.1 uncultured Gammaproteobacteria bacterium | reverse complement strand
GCCCAGGTTGCTCGCGGATCCCAATTTCGCCTTGGAGGTGCTGCTTACCCAGGAGGAAGAGATTCGCTCCTACGATGGCAAGCGCGCCTGGCGGCGGCACGGCTGGGTGATCGAGGAGCGGCGGCTTTTGAACGTGGTGGGCCGCAGGCTGTTCGAGACGCCGGCGGACTTGGTTTCCCTAATCCCATCCGATCTGGCCGAGCCGTGGTGTCAGCAGCACGTCGGGGGGATCCCCGGCCATGCGACTGCGACTGATCCGCACCTGCATGATATGTACGCTGCGCGTCACCACATCCAGCAGGGACGGTCCTTCCTGCTCGGCCTCGCCGGCACTCCACCAGGCCTTGAACCAGCCGCTCCTGCCCGCCAGTTGCCGCGGACTCTTCTCCGCCAACCCCGGGCCGGCCGTGGGCAAATCCAGCTCTTCGGCCTTGTCCTCAGGAGTGATGCGCCTGCCCAGACGGTCCGCGTTCAGGTCCACCGCGATCACCACGTCGGCACCCAGAGCGCGGCACAGGGACACAGGGACGGGATTGACCAGTCCACCGTCTACCAGCCAGCGTCCGTCCCGTTGTATCGGAGTGAACAGGCCGGGCAACGCCGCGGACGCACGCACGGCGTCCAGCAGATCGCCTTCACGCAGCCAGATTTCCTGACCGGTTTCCAGATCGGTCGCCACCGCACCGTAGCCACAGCCAAGTTCTTCGATGGGGACCGCGGCGAAGTGGTTTTGAAAGAACCTGAACAGCTTCTTGCCGCGGATCAGGCCGCCGTCGAAACTCACGTCCAGATAACTCACCACGTCCTGCCATTGCAGCCCCAGCACCCAGTCATGGAGTCGCTGCAACTGATCCGCCGCCTGGGCGGCACCCACCAGCGCCCCGATGGAGGTACCGCATACCACATCCGGCCGGATGCCTTGGGCGTGCAGCCACTGCAGGACACCGATGTGGGCCCAGCCCCGTGCCGACCCGCCGCCCAGAGCGACCCCCACACGCCGGCGGCGGATTCCGCTCACGTCACCTGTCCCGTCACCGTGGCAAGGCCCAAGAACGTATCAACTCGACTGCGCCCGGGTGGCGGGCACGGGCGGCAGCTGCTGGTGCGCTGTATCCCCGCTCAGGCGCAGGCCTTCAGGCACGTGCACAGTGGAGGTGGGAAAGGCGATCTCCGCACCGTGCCGCGCGATGATGTTCTGTATCTTGAAGAGTACGTCCTGTTTCACTTCGTGGTACTCCGTCCACACCGTGGTACGGGTGAAGCAGTACACGAAAAAGTCCAGCGATGAAGGTCCGAACGCGTTGAAATTCACCATCAGCGTCTGGGCCTGATCGATGTCGGGATGGGACATCAGCATGTCTTTCACATCGGCCACGATGGCTTCCACGCGGCCGGCGTCGTCGTAGCGCAGACCCACCGTCTCGTAGATACGCCGATGACTCATGCGCGACGGATTCTCCACGGCGATGCTCATGAACGTAGAGTTGGGCACGTAGACGGGACGCTTGTCGAAGGTACGGATGCGGGTCAGCCGCCAACCGATATGTTCCACCGTCCCCTCGATGCTGCGGTCCGGCGAACGTATCCATTCGCCCATCTGGAAAGGCCTGTCCAGATAGACCATCAGGCCACCGAAGAAATTCGCGAGCAGATCCTTGGCCGCAAAACCCACCGCGATGCCGCCAATGCCGCCAAAGGCCAGTACGCCGGAAATGCTGAAGCCCAGGGTCTGCAGCATCACCAGGGCGGCGGTAATCAGGATCGACGCACGCAGCAGCTTGCTGAGGGCATCCACGGTGGTGGGATCGTAGCGCGCCTCATGGGCTTCGTGGCGGGCCACCACGTTCTGCTGGATATTGGTCACCAGCCGCAGCAGGAACCAGGCGATGGTGGCGATCACGCCCACGTCCCGCAGGGGCGGGATCGCGGCGAAGATGGCGGCGGCGGTCTCCTTCTGCGCGATCTGGGCGGCGAAGGCAATGCCCACGACCCAGATCAGCACGGTCAGGGGCTTGCTCAACGCATCCACCAGGGCGTCGTCCCATGGCGTGCGGGTGCGCTGCAGTTGACGGTACAGACGCGCGGTCACCAGACGCTGCAGAAAATTCAGCAGCAGCACGCAGAACACCACTACAAACACCTGGACGATCCAGGTGTTCTCGCCACTCCAGGCGCGCACGGCATCGAGCATGCCGTTCAGACTCGCGGAAAGATCCATGACCGACTCGTGCTTTGGCCGCAATAGGCTTGGATGCAGTACACCAACGGTTTCTCCGGCTTACCTTTACAGGTCCATGTCCAGCAGGGGTGCGTCGTCGTAGCCATGCACCATGGCCACCGCATCGCGCCAGCGCTGCTGGGCATGAAGGGTCTCCCAGTCAGGGGCGGCCCGGCCGTGCATACGGGCCAGACGTGCATGACCGGCAGGCTCATCATACCCTGTGAGCGCATCCACCACAGCCGCTGCATCGTCGGGCGCGTTGCACACCAGCACCATGTCGCAGCCGGCGGCGAGCGCCGCTCGCGCCCGGCTCGGGCAGTCGCCGAGACCGGCCGCCGCCCCCATGCTGAGGTCGTCGCTGAAGATGGTGCCCTGGAAACCGAGACGGTGGCGCAGCACCGACTGCAGCCAGATGCTGGAAAAGCCGGCGGGCGCATCGTCCACGCTGGCATAGACCACGTGGGCAGCCATCACTCCCGCCATGCCCGCATGCACCAGCCGCTCGAAGGGCACCAGGTCCTCCAGTTCGATGTCGGCGTAGCTGCGCCCGTCCACCGGCAACGCCACATGGGAATCCACGTCCACGGCGCCGTGGCCGGGGAAGTGTTTGCCGGTGGCCTGCATGCCGGCCGCCAGCATGCCGGCCTGATAGGCCCTTGCCAGCTCCGCCACCGCCTGTGGATCCCGGTGCAGGGCACGATCGCCGATGACCGGACACATGCCCCGGTCCAGATCCAGCACCGGAGCGAAGCTGATGTCCACCCCCACGGCGCGCAGCTCGGCCGCCATCAGCCAGCCGGTGACCCGCGCCAGGTGACGGGCCCGATCGGGGTCGCGATCGTGGATCGGCCCCAGCTGACCGACCGGCGGCAGGCGTGTAAAGCCGTCCCGGAAGCGCTGCACGCGGCCGCCCTCCTGATCCACCGCAATAAGCAGGCGCGGCTGGCGCGCAGCATGAATCTGAGCGGTCAGCTCCCGCACTTGCGCCGGAGATTCGTAGTTGCGGGCGAAAAGGATCACACCGCCCACCTGCGGATGGGCGAGCAATTCGCGCTCTTCCGGCTGCACGGCAGTGCCGCGCAGATCCACCATGACTGGACCCAGTGACATCGACGGCGATCCTCTCGCGAGGTTGAGTTAAAGACTTCGATCGCGCCCGGCGAGCCGGGCCGGCATCGGACCCGGAGTGCGTCGCCCCCTTAAAGCCGGCCGCAATCGTTCAGCTACGACGTCGGCGCACGTCCAGCCGGTCCCGCAGACGGTCCCCCAGCAGGTTGATGGCCAGGATCACCAGCAGCATCGCCCCCCCCGGCGCCAGCACCAGATGCGGTGCCACCAGCAGATAGCGGGTGCCGTCCCGGATCATGCTACCCCATGAGGCGGCCGGGGGCTGCACTCCCAGGCCCAGGAAAGACAATCCGGCCTCGGCCACCACCACGCCGGCCACGCCGAAGGTGGCTTCCACGATGAGCGGCGCGCTGATCATCGGCAACAGATGCCGACGCATGATACGCCACTGGCCCGCTCCCAGGGCACGGGCGGCCAGCACATGCTCCCGGTGCTGGACGGACAGCACCTGCGCCCGCGCCAGACGTGCATAGCCGACCCAGCCCACCGCCGTCAGGGCCAGCACCACGTTGTCGATGCCGGGGCCCAGGATGCCGGCCAGGGCGATGGCCAACAGGATGCCCGGAAACGCCAGGAACACATCCGTCACCAGTACGGTGATGCGGTCCCACCAGCCCCCCAGGTAGCCGCTCACCGTGCCGATCAGGGTGCCGAAGGCCACCGACAGGCCGACCACCCACACCGCCACCAGCAGGGACGTGCGGGCACCGATGGTCAGGCGGGTGGCCACCGAACGGCCCAGGTCGTCGGCTCCCAGCCACACCGCCGGCGACGGCGACGCCAGAATGCGCTGCAGGTGCACGGCGTTGGGATGCACCGCCAACAGCGGTCCGGCCAGAGCCATGGCTGCCCAGGCCAGCAGCACCAGCACCGGCAACAACACTCCCTTCAACGCCGATCACCCAGCCGAATGCGCGGATCGGCCCACGCATAGATGAAATCGGTGAGCAGGTTGACCACCACGTAGGTCAGGCTGATCACCAGCACGCAGGCCTGCACCACAGGATAATCCCGCTGCTGGATGGCCTGCACGGTGAGCAGGCCGATGCCGGGCCAGGAAAACACCGTCTCGGTGATGACCGCACCCGCCAGCAGCCCGCCCAGCTGCAGACCCAGCAGCGTGATGATCGGCAGCAGTGCATTGCGCAAGCCGTGACGCAGCACCACGGTAAGCGTGCCGAGTCCCTTGGCGCGGGCAGTGCGTATGTAGTCCTCGCCCAGCACTTCCAGCAGGGTGCTGCGCACCATGCGCGAGAGAATCGCCGCCAGCGCGGTACCGAGGGTGAGCGCCGGCAGCACCACCGAGCCGGGCGCCGAGCGCCCACTCACCGGCAGCCAGCCCAGCCACAGGGAGAACACCAGGATCAGTACCGGCCCCAGCCAGAAATTGGGGATGGAGACACCGAACAGGGAGAAACCCATGGCGCCGTAATCCCAAACCGTGCCCTGACGCACAGCGGCGATGATGCCCAAGGGGAAGGCCAGCACCAGCGCCACCGCCAGGGACGCCGCCGCCAGCTCGGCGGTGGCCGGCAGGCGCTCGCGCAGCAGTTCGGTGATCGGTCGATGGGACTGCAGGGAGCGCCCCAGGTCCAGATGGCCCAGTCGGTCCAGATAGCGACCCAGCTGCACACCCACCGGCTCATCCAACCCCAGGGCATGGCGAAGCGCGGCCCGGTCGGCCGGCTGGGCCGATTCGCCCAGCATCACGTCCACCGGGTCCCCGGGCACCAGATGGATCAGCAGGAACACCAGGCAGGCCACGCCCACCACCACCAGAGCGGCACTCAGCAGTCGCTGGCCCAGCAGGGTCAGCATGCCGCGGGCGCCCAAAGACAGGGGCACATACCGGTCATGGCAGCCCTTCGACCTCGCCGGCACCCGCACTCAACGGCCGCTCCTGAATCAACACCCGGATACCGGCCGGCACCCGATCGAAGAGCTCCATGACCTCGGCGTTGCGCATCTTGATGCAACCGTGGGAACTGGGTACGCCCATTTCGTCCTCGTCCGGACAGCCGTGGATATAGATATAGCGGCGCATGGTGTCCACCACGCCGAAACGGTTGCGTCCGGGCTCCAGACCGCTCAACCAGAGAATCCGGGTCAGGATCCAATCCCGGTTCGGATGCTGCGCCTTCAGTGCCGCACTGTAGAGCTCGCCGGTGGGCCGACGCCCCACGAACACGGTGTTCTCGGGGCAGCCGTCCCCGATGCGCGCCCGCACCCGGTGCCAGCCCCGGGGCGTGCATTCGGTGCCGTTGCGCTCGCCCACGCCGTTGCGGGCGGTGGCGATCCGGCAGTCCATCAGCACCTCGGTGCCGTTCAGCAGCTGCAGACGCTGCTCGTCGGTACTCACCTGTATCAGCAAGGAGTCGGTACTGGAGGTCACACGCAATACTCTCCTACGTTGCTGGGCCGGCCCGCACCATGGCTATTGTGCCGCAATGGGGCGCCGGTCGTCGCCCGCCGTTGCACCGCGACGGCGCACCCACTGCAGGCCGTCATAGTTGCCGTCCGTCGCCAGCCGGTAGCCTTCGATGCCGGACCGGCACACATACACCTGGTCTTCGTACCACAGGGGCACATAGGGCAGTTCGGCCAGCAGCCGCGCCTGTACCCGCCGATAGTCGCGCGCCTGTTCGGCCATGCTGTCGGCGCGGCCGGCGGCGTCTATGAGGCGGTCCACTTCGGGATCGTCGAACCGCCCCCGGTTCGCCCCGGCCGGCGGCACCGACGTGCTGTAGAAAACATATCGGAAAATGTCCGGGGATTTGATACCGACCCAGGACAGGCTGTACATCTGGAAGCGGCCCGCCTTGATGTCTCCGTAGAAGGTACCCCAGTCGTAGCTCTGCAGTTTCACGGCTATGCCCACCTTGCCCAACTCGTCCTGCAGTACCGTGGCCAGACGCACCCGCAACGGATCGCTGGAGGTCTTGTAGGTCAGATGCAGGGGATGGCCGGGACCGTATCCGGCTTTCTTGAGCAGCGCGCGGGCCCGCGCCGGGTTGTAGCGATAACCCTGCAGGCTCGGATCCCCGGCCCAGTGGGCCGGCGGCAGCAACGCGTTGGCCGGCCGCGCCGCGCCGGCCAGTACATAGCGAATGATCGCCCGTCGATCGATGGCGTGTGCAATGGCCTTGCGCACCGCCAACGGGCGGGTGGCCGGATCCTTCAGATTGAAACCCAGGTAGGTGAAATTGCTCCCCGGGCCCTCCTGGATGCGCACGCCCGGCTGACGACGCAGGTACGCGATGAGCTCGGCCGGCATGTCGTTCTGCAGCATGTCGATCTCCCCGCGCAGCAGCTTGAGAGCCCGTACGGTGGGATCGCGCACTTCCAGGAACACCACGCGCTGCCCGTCCGATATCCGTTGCAGCACCAGCCGGCTGGTCTGGGGCCAGGCCAGGAACCGGAACGGGCCACTGCCCAGGGGATGGTCCTGAAACGGGCGTCCCGCCGCGATGGCCCGCGCCGGAAGGATACCGATGGTCAGATAGGCGGGAAATTGCAGGTCCGGACGGGCCAGATAGAAATCCACCGTGTCGGGATCCACCACCCGGATGCGCTTTATCACCGTCAGGGTGGCGCGCTGCGGCGAACCGTTGGCCGGATCCAGCACGGAATCGTAGGTCGCCTTGACATCCCGTGCCGAGAGACGGGAGCCGTCGTGGAAGCGCCGTCCCCGACTGCCCAGATGAAACCGGTAGTGCACAGGCGTCAGGCGGGTCCAGGTGGCCAGCGCCGGTACCGGGCGTTCCCGGGCGTCGAAACGCACCAGGCGTCGATACAGCAGACGGTTGATCCGCGCCGAGGCCGCATCGGTGGCATAGCGCGGGTCCAGGTTCACCGGCGCCTCCGAGAGCCCGAAGCGCAGCGCCTTGTCCGGGGGATGGCTGCAACCGCCCAGCAGCAGGGCCGAAATGACGGCCAGCAGGGCCGTCCGCAGCAAAGCCAAGGGGCTACCAGTCCCGATACGGATGCCGTACCAGGGAGACATTGTAATAGCGGGGATCGTGGGACACCTCGTCGCCGGCCCAGGGCGGGCGCTCGAAGGGCTCATCCTCCCGGGACAGCTCGATTTCCGCCACCACCAGCCCGGCGTTTTCGCCCTCGAACACATCCACTTCCCAGGTGTGGTTCCCGTAGGGCACCAGGTAGCGGGTCTTCTCGATCAACGGGCCCTGGGCCAGGGTATTCAGGATTTCGTGGCCGTCTTCCAGAGGAATGGGGTATTCGTATTCCTGACGGTGGATGCCCAGGGTGGCGCTCTTGATGTTCAGCCGGGCCCGTCCGCCACCCACCCGCACCCGGATGGAGCACGCCGGGTCGCTGGCCAGATAACCCTGGCGATACGCTGTGCCGGTGTCGGCGCCCGCGCGCCACTGGTCATTGCAGACCAGGAACTTGCGTTCGATTTCCGTTGCCATAGCCTGTGATCCCCAGCGGTCCGAGCCCGCATGGTATGCCACCGCGTCCGGCTTGTGTAGGGTACACTTGGGTAAGGCCCGAAAGCGTCGTGCCACCGTGACGACGGTGCGGCACAAGGAGGAGCGCAACGTCATGAAAGCCGTGATCATGGACAAATCCGGCGGCCCCGAGGTGCTGCACCTCGCCGAGCGGCCGGACCCGGCCATTTCCGCCCCGACCCAGATCCTGGTGCGTCTCAAGGCGGCAGGCATCAATCCGGTGGATACCAAGCTGAGAGCCAACGGCACCTATTACCCGGACCGTCTGCCGGCCGTGCTGGGCTGCGACGGTGCGGGCGTGGTGGAAGCGGTGGGGGATGAAGTCAGCCGCTTTGCGCCCGGCGACGCCGTGTATTTCTGCAACGGGGGCATCGGCGGCGAACCGGGCAACTATGCCGAGCTCACGGTGGTGGACCAGGCCTACGCCGCCCGCAAGCCGGCATCCCTCAGTTTCGAGGAAGCGGCGGCCGTGCCACTGGCGCTGATCACGGCCTGGGAATCCCTGCACGACCGCGCCCGGGTGCAGGCCGGCCAGCGGGTGCTCGTCCACGCCGGCAGTGGCGGCGTCGGTCATCTGGCCGTGCAGCTCGCGCACCTGGCCGGCGCGCGGGTCGCCAGTACCGTGGGCGACCAGGAACGGGCCGACTGGCTGCGCGGCCTCGGGGTGGAATACCCTATCCTCTACAAACAGGCGGATTTCGTGGAGGCGGTGCAGGACTGGAGCGGCGGAGAAGGCGTGGCGACCGCCCTGGACAGTGTCGGCGGCAACACTTTCGCCCGCACCTTCCAGGCCATGGCCCACTACGGCGATCTGGTCACCCTGCTGCAGCCCGGCTCGGACGTTGACTGGAAACCGGCCCGCCTGCGCAACCTGCGCATCGCTCTGGAATTGATGCTCACCCCCCAGCATTACGATCTGAACGACGCGCGCCGCCACCAACGGGAGATTCTCGAACACGGTGCCCGCCTGTTCGAGGAAGGCCACCTGAAGGTGGCGGTGCAGGCCGTTTATCCCCTGGAGCGGGCCGCCGACGCCCATCGCGACATTGCCGGCGGCAGCGCCCGGGGAAAGCGTGTGCTAACAATTTCGAACTGACGGGCCGCCGGAGAGCCTTCTCTGATGGCCGGTGCCCTGATTTTCTTCTACGGCAGCCTGCTGCTGGAACCGGCGGAGGCCAGGGTCCAGCGTGCTCTGGCCGCCTGCCGGCCGCTGGGAGGCGCGTGGATACAGGGGCGGCTGTACGACCTCGGTCACTACCCGGGCGCCGTGCCCAGTCCGCGGCACAGCGACCGTATCCGGGGCGAGCTCTATCAACTGCGCGACACGGGTCGGAGTCTGCGCCTGCTGGACCGTTTCGAGGATTATCACCGCAGGCAGCCGGCCGACAGCCTGTATCTGCGCCGCCGCACCACCGCATGGCTGAACGGGGGCGGCCGTGCCGTTGCGTGCTGGGCCTACTTCTACAACGGTCCGGTGCGAAGCCGCTGGCGCATCCCCGATGGGGACTACCGCCGCTATCTGCAGCGTCGGCAGCGCTGATGTCCGTAACAGTTCCAGGCGCGACTATGCTGTAGGCATACGCGGTTCGTCAAAGACACGACATCCAAGCCCGGAGGTGCCCATGGCCAGGAAAAAGATTCTGATGCTGGTTGGCGATTTTGTCGAAGACTACGAGGTCATGGTGCCGTTCCAGGCCCTGCAGATGGTGGGGCATACGGTCCATGCCGTGTGCCCGGGCAAGGACGCCGGCGAAAGCGTTCGCACGGCAGTCCATGATTTCGAAGGCGACCAGACCTACAGCGAAAAGCCCGGCCACAACTTCGTTCTCAATGCGGACTTCGGCAAGGTTCACGGAGCGGACTACGATGCCCTGTGCATCCCCGGCGGACGGGCCCCGGAATACCTGCGCCTGAACCAGGACGTCCTGAAGTTGGTCCGTCACTTCGCGGAGAAGGAAAAGCCCATTGCCTCGATATGCCACGGTGCCCAGATTCTGGCCGCCGCAGGGGTGATCGAAAACCGGGCCTGCTCGGCCTATCCCGCGGTGGGTCCGGAGGTGAGCGAAGCGGGCGGACGGTTCCAGGACATACCCGTGGACCAGGCGCACGTGGACGGCAACCTGGTCACCGCGCCGGCCTGGCCCGCCCACCCTGCCTGGCTGGCGGCGTTTCTCGATGTGCTGGGTACCAAGATCACCCTCTGACACACGGGCAGCGAGGGCCCACCGGGCCCTGCGCCGGTGGGCCCTCGCTCTCGGCCTCGTGGCGTCCCTGCCGACTTGGGCGGCAGGCCCCCTGCCGCTGGACAGTCTTCACCTGCCGCCCGGTTTTCACATCAGCCTGGTCACCGACCAGGTGCCCGATGCCCGTTCCATGACCTTCGGCGCCCGCGGCACCCTGTTCGTAGGCACCCGCGAGGCGGGCAAGGTCTATGCGCTGGTGGACCGGGACGGCGACGGTCGTACCGACCGCGTGTACACCATACTGAAAGGGCTGGATATGCCCAATGGGGTCGCCTTCCGCAACGGCGCCCTGTACGTTGCCGAAGTGAGCCGCGTGCTGCGTCTGGATCACATCGAGAGCCGGCTTGACGATCCGCCCGCGCCCGTGGTGGTGCGGGACGACTTTCCCGGCGAACACCATCACGGCTGGAAGTTCATTGCCTTCGGTCCCCACGGCTGGCTGTACGTTCCCGTGGGCGCACCCTGTAATGTCTGCGACCGGCCCGGCTACGGGGCCATCTACCGCATGCGGCCGAACGGCAGTCGCAAGGAAGTGTTCGCCCGCGGCGTGCGCAACACGGTCGGGTTCGACTGGCAGCCCGACACCGACATCCTGTGGTTCACCGACAACGGCAGGGACATGCTGGGCGATGATCGTCCGCCGGACGAACTCAACCGCGCACCGCGCGCCGGACTGCATTTCGGGTTCCCCTATTGCCACGGACGCGACATTTCAGACCCGCGCTACGGGAAGGGCCACCAGTGCGCCGACTACACGCCGCCGGTGGCCGACCTCGGGGCCCACGTGGCCGCCTTGGGCATGCGTTTTTACACCGGCTCAGCCTTTCCTGCACCCTACCGGGGTCGCATCTTCATCGCCGAGCACGGTTCATGGAACCGCAGCACCAAGGTTGGCTATCGCGTTGTGGTGGCCAACGTGGACGGCAACCAGGTGACGGACATCAAGCCCTTCGTGACCGGCTGGCTAAAGGGCGGGCGGGCATGGGGCCGTCCCGTGGATGTGCAGGTCGCTCCCAACGGCGACCTGCTGGTATCCGACGACCGCGCAGGCGCCATCTACCGCATCCACTATGCCCCGTGAGGTGCCCTCGATACCCACGCAGCCCTGTCGATGGCCAACCTTGCGTACCCGCCGCGCCAGCACCCATTACGGATGCAACCGAAGGGCCTCGGCTAGAAATCGCCCGCGTCATAGCGGGCGGTGGAGCACATCTGACGAGTTGGTACCCGACCCGGCTCGTGGTCTATGCTGGCCCGCATCGCCAAACACGAGGCCAACACGGAACTCCACATGAGTGTTGAGTCGACCACCGCCTCCCCTGAAGAACGAAGCGGCAACTGTTCCGCCATTGAACGATTCATCCATCCCAAGAAACATGATCTGGGAGGTTTCTCCGTACGACGGGTGCTGCCTGCCGCCGGTCGCAGGATGGTGGGACCGTGGATCTTCTTCGACCATATGGGCCCTGCCACTTTCCCACCGGGCCAAGGCATCGACGTGCGGCCCCACCCCCACATCAATCTCGCCACCGTAACCTACCTGTTTGAAGGAGAAATGCTCCATCGGGATTCGCTCGGCCACGAGGCCGTGATCCGGCCCGGCGAAATCAATCTCATGGTGGCCGGTCGGGGCATCGTGCATTCGGAACGCCAGCGCGACGAGGTCAAGAGCTCCGACAACACCCTCGAAGGCCTTCAATTGTGGCTCGCCCTGCCCGAGGCGGATGAAGAAATGGAGCCGGAATTCCACCACTACGGCCCCACGGACATTCCGCAGATCGAGGTGGAGTCGGTGGCCGTTCGGGTGCTGATCGGCGCCGCTTACGGGGCTCGCTCACCGGTAAAGACCTTCGCCGAGACTCTGTACGTGGAGGCTGAACTGAAGGCGGGTCAGAGCCTCGTGCTGCCGGATAACGTCGAGGAACGAGCCGTCTACGTCGCAAGGGGGCAGCTTTCTGCACGCGGGAACCTGATCGACCGATTGTCGATGGCAGTATTTGCGCCCGAGCGAAAGCTGGCCGTGACGGCAACCGAGGACACTCGGATCGCCATCGTCGGTGGCCAGCACCTGCCGCCCCGCCACATCTGGTGGAATTTCGTCTCCAGCCGGAAGGAGCGGATCGAACAGGCCAAGCGTGACTGGCTGTCAGAGGCGTTTCCCAACATACCCGGCGACGACATCGAATTCATTCCGCTACCGGAGCGTTGAACAGGTCCGGCGCCCACGCGGCCGGCTCCGTGGACCTGACCCGGAAAACAGCGGCGGCGCCGCCTCTTGACCAAGTCCGACCGTCGACAAGGGCCCGCAGAAATGAGAGAACGACTGCTGTTCGTCCCTTCGGTCTCCTTCCCCTGCAACCGTCATACCGCGTTTCGCCCCCACTCACCGGCCGTGCACCACAAATACCCCTTCTTCTTGAGCGGTATCATTGCCCTCCGCCATGCCCTCGGCGGCCGACACCTGACGGCCCCAATAGTCCGACGCCGGTCTCACCAAGCGCTTACAAAGCGACGCGCCGACTGCGTGTTTGGCCCTGTCCGCGCGACACCCGATGGGTGTCAAAATCCAGTTGGCCGGCTGCGTTGACAGCTCAAGCCCCGGTAAACACGCCATAAAGTATGACCGGAAGCCATTCCGTGTTACCGTTTAAACGCAGTTTCAGCCACGGCGGTGAACGGACAGTCGAGCGACATGCCGAAATGGAAAAGAGGATCAGTGCCTCGCTGTTGATCGAAGGAATGTACGTTGTACGTTTGGACCGCCCGTGGCTCGATACGAATTTCGCATTTCAGGGATTTTTCGTCCGATCCAAAGAAAGCATACGGCGCATCCGCGAGATCTGCGACTACGTCGTCATCGATACTTTCAAGGGTCTCGATGTAAAGGACGATGGCATCCTCATCCGTTCCATCGCACGCACCAAGCCTCCCCCACCACAGAAGATATACCGGAACACGGTTCCGATAGACGAAGAGATCGAAGTCGCCCGGTTGGTACGCCGCACGGCACGGGAATATCTTGATCATGTCTTCTCCGACGTCCAGGCCGGTATGCGTCCTGACTTGTCCGACGTACGAAAGATCGTCGGCGACATGGTCGCCAGCGTCGTGCGCAACCCCAACGCACAGCTGTGCCTGACCCAGCTAAAGAAGCGCGACGAATACACGGCGCAGCACAGCGTCAACGTGTGCGCCCTGAGCATCACCTTCGGCCGGCACCTGAGTATGCCAGAGGATCAACTGACCTTGCTGGGTATGAGCGGACTGCTTCACGACATCGGAAAACTGAGAACCCCTCTCGATGTGCTCAACAAACCCGGTCGGTTGACAGAGGAAGAATTCAAGCTGATGAAGGCGCACCCGACAGAAGGTCGGGGAATTCTACAAGCGATACGCGATATACCCGATGCAGTGATCGACGTTGCCTACAGTCATCACGAGCGCCTGAAGGGCCACGGTTATCCAAACGCACTGGCGGCCGACCGCATCAGTCATTGGAGCAAGCTGGTAGCCATTGTCGACGTGTACGACGCAATCACCAGTGACCGGATCTACCACAATGGCATGCCTGCAACCGAAGCACTCACCAAGATGTATTCCTGGAAGGAAAAGGACTTCGATACGGCACTGCTCGAACAGTTCATTCAGTGCGTTGGCATTTATCCCGTCGGCTCCATCGTGGAATTGACGAGCGGCGAGATAGGCATCGTGATCAGCGTGGAGCCTCAGCAGCGGCTGAAGCCCGTGGTGATGCTGACGCTCGACGAAAACAGAAACCCGTACTTTCCCGCACGGATCGAGGACTTGTCCCGCTTCGGGTCCGATATCGCGGGCAGTCCTGCCATCAAGCACGTGCTTGCGCCAGGGACCTATGGAATCGATCCGGGCGAACAACTGAACACGCTCGGTTTCGCCAAGAGATAGGTCCGAGGCCTCGGCCGCATTGGTAAGAGCCGTTGGAGTTCACCTTGCGGGGAAGGCAGTGCCGGCCGGACCCGACAAGCTGCCGCAACGGGGCACACACTTCCACCCAGCGGGAACGCTGCTCCGCTTTGGCACAGGCAAATGGAGTGTGGAGCTTTAGTAGTACTGTTCCAACACCCCGGTGTGCGGGTCCTGAACCCACGGCGCCGCCAGCCCTCCGGGGTAACGACACCGCAGGCGGAACAGTTCCTCTCCGATGGCCGATCGGCCCGTTCCGTCGCTGAATACAGGGGCGAACAGCCCCGCCGTCCCGTCGGCAAGCCCGCGTAGCGAGTCGATTATGCAGTCCGGAAATCCCTGAACACATGTCACATGCGGAGCAAAGTGCAATCGGGCGAGTTCCCAGATCCCGGAGACTCCGAAGCTCTGCCGTATGAAGAACCCTTTATCCCAGTCCTGCTCTGCAGGTGGAACCAGCGTGGTCGGGATGCGCGACAGCGTGTTCGACTCGATCCAGACACCGTGCAGTACTTGACCTGCCGTCGCCGGCTGCCTGCTCTGGAAGGCAAAGAAATCACTGACTTCCTGGCATGCGCGCTCCATGTCTGTAGAAGAGCGTACGAACAACAGGTAGCCCACTCCGCCTCCCCGACGTCAGCCCCGCGGAGCCTGCGACACCCTGCCGAAATACATGCCGGAAGCGTCTACAGTGCCGCGACGCGTCGAAGTCAGATACGGATCGGCACTGACGCTGCGGACCGGGCGAAATCGCTGTTTGGAAAGCGCGACGTAAGCCGGGTGCTCGCGATAGTTGTCGGCGGCGGCCCGGTGGCAAAAACGGACCAGCCAACTGTATCGACACAGCGCATCTTCTCTCACGGCTTTGCCTGAATGCACCTCCCGCACGCCGGGAATCGTGGTGAGAACACGCTGTCCCTCGGACATGACTGCTTCCACCGCGCTGTCATCCAGCCCCTCGACGTCCAGGGTGACCACATGTTCCACAGGCGCCCAGTGTCGGCATTGCTCCAGCACCTCGGCGGCCCGCCCCGCCGCGCCCCAGAGTCTGAGGCAGCGCTCGGTCTCCTGCTCCACCACCTCCTGTACCGCGCGCATGGCGGTGGTGTAGCGACCTTTCGCGGTTCCCTTGGCGCTCGCCCTCACCTGCTCGAAGGCGGCATCGGCGAGCCCCGTAAAATAGTTGATTTTGGCGACGCCGTTATCGATCAGCCGCCGAACCTGGCTGTTGTTCAGACCGGTGCCGCCATAGACCGCCAGCGGAATTCCCAATGCTTCGTTGATCTGTTTGAGGCGCTGCCAATCGAGCTTCGGTTTTGCCTTGGTGCGACCACGCACGGTCCCGACGGATACGGCCAAGAAGTCGACTCCGGTCCTGTCCACATAACCGCGAGCCTCGGCCACCGACGTATACACGAGTTGACCCGGGTCCGGCGGTACCGAGTCTCCTTCGGCCTCCGGCACATACCCCAATGTGCCTTCCACCGGTACGCCGCACCCTTGGGCCATAGCAACCACCTCGCCGGTAATGGCGATGTCTTCTCCCAACTCGTTGTGAGAAGCGTCAACCATCACCCCGTTGCAGCCTGCGTTGATGGCGCGCACGGCGGACTGAAGGTCTCGGCCATGGTGTAAATGGATGGCCACCGGAACAGAGGCGCGCTGTGCCGCGCGCTCCACGGCCGCGACCAGAAGCTCGAAATCCAGGGATTCGAAATGCGGCTCCGCGAGACTCAAAATCACCGGTGCCCGGCAACGTTCCGCCGCCGCCATGACTCCCTGAAGGAACTCCAGGTTGACCAGTTCGAACGCCCCTACCGCATAACTGTGCCGGTAGGCGTGGTCGACCATGTCTTTCATGTTTACCAGTGGCATGGCGATCGTTGCTCCACACGGTGATCGCGTTGCCGAGGGTCGGGTGCGTTGCCCCCGGGACCCGGCAACTGCAGACGCTAGCAATCCGTCCTTGGAGAAGCTGACAGTCGTGAACGCCTAATCCCGACCTCCTTAGTCAGGATTAAGTTGAGTCTATGGAGAGAAGCTGATAAATTAAAGTTTAAGTTTTTAAATCTTTTTTTAATTGATCGTTTAATATCTTATGCCAATTCGACGCGCGACTCTGCATCAGCTCCGGATCTTCGATGCCTTGGCCCAGCACATGAGCATCACCCGCACTGCCCAGATGCTCCATCTCACCCCGCCGGCCGTTTCCATACAGGTCAAACAGTTAGCCGAAGCGGCAGGTCAACCACTGGTCGAACAGGTGGGGAAGAAGCTTTTCCTCACGGAAGCGGGCAAGGCTGTCGCGTCTGCCTGCCGTGACGTGTCTGCGCGCATGGAACGGCTTGTCCAGGAACTGGCTGCGATCCAGGGGCTCGAGAAAGGCACACTCAGCGTGTCCATTCTCACCACGGCCAAGTACTTTGTGCCGCAACTGCTGGGCCAATTGAGCGCGCAGCACCCGGGCATCGAGGTTTCACTTTTCGTTGGCAACCGAAAGGCGATTCTCGATCGGCTCGCCCACAATCAGGACGACCTCTACATCCTCGGCCAGCCTCCCGAGAACCTGGGCGTCGTCACCCTGCCCTTCGCGCCGAATCCCCTGGTCGCTATTGCCCACCCTGAACACCCGTTGGCCGGACAGAAGAACATTGCCCCGCAACGCCTGGCCGAAGAGCCGTTCATTGCACGGGAGCGGGGCTCCGGTACCCGCCTGGGCTGCGAGGCCTTCTTCCAGCGCCATGACACGGCCCCACGGGTGCGAATGGAGCTCGGCAGCAACGAAGCCATCAAGCAGACGGTGGCGGGGCGACTGGGCATTTCCATCATCGCAAAGATCACCGTTGAAGCGGAGATCGCCCGCGGCAATCTCGCCATCCTGGACGTTGAGGGCTTACCTCTGGAACGCCAGTGGCATCTGGTCTATCCCGAGCACAAAGTTCTGGCACCGGCGGCGCAAGCGTTCAAGGACTTCCTTATCTCCCAGCACATCGGCGAGGACGTTCAGGCATAGGCCCCTCGAGGTCGCAGGCTGCGGGTCTTTTGCACCATTCGATAGGTCGAGCGATTGTTGTTGAATCGCGAAACCTGCCCCAGCGGCACCCATCGGACGTCATGGGACTCATCGCTGCCGGGCACGGGCAGCCGGTCGTCTATCTCCACGAGAAAGCGGACATCTATATGGTCATGCTCCGGACCCCGGTGGCTGGCCGGGATGCGATGGATATCCAGGTCGAAGATCCAGTCGTTCACCAAGCGGATCTGGTCCGCATCGATCCCGCTCTCCTCTGAGGTCTCGCGCAGGGCGACCGCCACGATATCGGCCTCGCCGTCGGCGTGTCCTCCCGGCTGAAACCACTGGTCGTGTTTGCGGTGGTGCACCAGCAGCACCCGCGAGCAGTCCGGGTTGACCACCCAGGCGGACCCCGTTACATGGGCCGGCCAGAGATCGCAGTGAAAGCAATCCGGATGCATTTCAACAAACGCCCGCGACCGGTCGATGTAGGCCGCCTCCTCCATGAACGGCGTGCGGTGCCGCGCCAATAGGCCGAGTAGCTGCTGTCGATGCATGGCTTCACGTACCCGATGGGTTGTTGACCGCCGCGATGGCCGCGGCCGCAGCCTCGTCGACGTCGGCCTCACGACCGGCCAGCGTCAGGCGCCCATAGGCACCGACGGCACGCACGTCGATGAGGGTGATGTTGGCGGCCTTCTCTGCCTGGTTGGCGGCATACACGATATAGCCGGCCGGCTCGGTCTCCAGGATAAACATGCTCTGTTCCGGCAGGATCATCGAACCGCGGCGGTTCTGCCTGTTGATGAGCACCGTGTGATCCGGTGTCATGCCCCGAATCACCTCCTGCCACGCGATCTGGCAAGGACGTCGGTTATGCACGTGGGAGCCCAGGTGCTGAAGTATGACTCGCCCGGCCTCCTGCACGTCGCTTTGATCACGATGGTGAATGACCATCGAACCGTACGCCCGCTCGACCACCTGCTGCGCCAGATTCACCCGCGTGGCCTTGAGCGCAATGTCCGTCAGGCGGTGGATCGCCATGCCGGGCGACACCTCCACCCACAGACAGGCATCGCCCGGTACCGGCAGGAAACCCTGCGATACCGTGGCCATGTACTCGGCAAGCTGCGGCTGCAACGAGTCGATATAGACGTATGTTCGAAGCTCTATCATCTAAAAAGCTGCTCTTCCCGCGGTCCACAACAAGCCCTCGAGCGCTGCCTCGTCTCAATCGGCTATGCCGGTCTGAACGCCGCGACGGCGATCAGCCGCTGAATTTCACCAATCGGGTGATCTGAATGTCGGAGATGAACACCACACCGGAGTGTTCGTTATAGAAGGGGGCAAGGCCCTCCAGGATCGGTTTGACCAACTCTTCCGGGACCGCCGCAATGATCATGATCAGCACATCGTCCTCATTGAACATGAGGTGCCCTTCGTGAAATCCGTGGCTGCCCTTGCCCGAAAGATTATTGATGATCGTATAACCCTTGACCCCCGCCCGGTCCAGGATGTCGGTGGCAAAACCCTGGTGTTCGCCACCGAGAATGATTTCAAGTTTCTTGAGCGGGCTGAAATTCAGATTGTGCATGATTCGCTCTTCTCCTCAACGAAAGCCGGCTCCGGGGCGCCCCAACCGCGGGGTTCGATCCACTCGCCTTCATCGTACAGCTTGACGTCCCCCTGCTCCGGGTCGATGATCACCAGCCGGATCCAACCGTTGCGGACCAGCGCCTTCACCGCAGGCACACTCTCCACCGCCTGCCAGGCATGCTCAAACGGCGCCTCGATCACGGTAATCAGACGCAGCGGCTCATGGTAGGGGAGCCCGCAGTCGAGAACGGTCTGCGCCGGCAGCCCGGTACGCAGGTCGCTCAGATTCCCGGTCATCACACCGAAGCGCCCCGCCACATTGTGGTAGACCTTACTGCCGCTGCCGAAACGCTCATTGTCGACCGTGGAAAAGTAGTGCTCCATGTTGATCCATTGTCCGACCACCAACGGGCCGGTGAGTATGTTCTCCAACAACCGCCGCTTCGGGTCCACGCGATAGTCGTAGGAGTGCAGAAACGCGCGCCCCTTTAACGACATCGACTGGGTCAGGCTCCGACGGCCGATGACGAAATACGCGTTGCCCGCCAGGCCCCATTCCGGACGCACCTGCGACCAGTCCATGGAGTTGCGTTGGGCATCCTTGAACGATTCTCCCGGCTCCGGCGAACCTGCGTCCATCTGCAGCGCCGGCATGCGCTCCTGCGTGCAAAGCCGGGATGCCGCGGTAAGCCCCTTATGCAGCCGATCCATGTACAGCACATGGGAGGGCGGCATCCGGTCCAGGTCGAACAGTTGCAGGCCGTCGGTCGTGGTGTCGTGCAGGGCGGGCACGAACCAGGCATCGTCGGGAATATCAATGCCCTGTTCGCGTAGTCTGTGCCGTACCTCCGCCTTGTTCGCCATCTGCGCGAGCGCCCGGGCGTTGACCAATCCGTGGTTGCCTCCGCAGGCACCACAATCGAGCGCCGACTCGTAGGGATTGTTCTCCGAGGTGCTGCCATGACCCACCAACAGGATGAAGCGGGAGAAGCCCCCCGTCAGACCGATCGCACGCAGCGCCTGTCCGACAAAGCCGACCTGCTCGTCGAGGCTGAAACCCAACCGGGCGAGCCGTTCCATCTGCAACTGGGCAAATGAAGCATCAATGCGATAGACCCGCCGCAGGCGTTCGATGAACGCCTGCTCCGCGCGTTCATCCATGCCCAGGGACTCCACCAGCGCCGGGGCGCCTCGGCTGTTACCCATGGCCGCTTCGCGCAGCTCGCGGACGAGAGCGTCGTTGATACCTTCGGCTTCCAGGCCGAACTCCTGCTCCACGGCTTTGACGATCACAGCTCTTTGAACAGCGCGCACAATGGAATCGGCCTGTTCCCGGCTGAGCTTGTCGAGCAGCAGGTGGGTTTGCGGCTTGTCGTCGTGCAGACGCTGACGCCAACGGTTGTAATGCTGAGGAATAAGCGTCTTACCCACCAGGTCCAGGCCGAACAGCAACCCGATGGCCTCGACGGTCACGAACGGGGTGAGTACGGATTCCTTGAGTTCGTGCAATGCCTTCTCGAGTGCGGTAACAGCTGTGACGTCCGCTCTACCCTCCGACACGGCCATTTCGAGAACGAGATTCTTCGGCGTCAGCAGCACCGGACAGAGGTTGATCTCACTGCCCTTTCCCAACTCCATGAAGCTCACCGGCACGCCGAAAAAGCCCGCTATACCGTAGGTCTGGTAGTCACCGACGTTCTCCAGGTGCCGACGGATTCGCTCGGAGCGGGTATCAATGCAGAACAGAGCCTGGGCAAACGGGCGCTTCTCGCGCGCAACGGTCGGCTGGTCACTGACGCCGTTGAGCAGGCGATGCAGCGCATGCTGTTCCAGTGCCCGCAGCCAGATCATGCCCTCGCCCTGCTCAAACTCGCGCAGCGAGTCCAATAGGCTGCCGAGTTCCTCCTCGGAAAGCCGCCGAAGCACTTCGGGTTGACCCGCCTTTTGTGCCAGTTCCGTAAGCCGCCGCCCCTGGAATTGCGCCTCATAGGTACGCTTTTCGGCCACGTACTCGGAGAAGAGCCGCTCGATCTTCCGGGACCGCGCGGCTGCCAGCGTCTGCTCTACCCGAGCCGCCATGGCGGGCAACACCGAGCCGCCGTGAAGCTCGTAGCGAAGGTAGGTTTCCTTGGGACGTTCTTCGATAGCCTTCATCAGATCGGTTGCGCTGGCGGCGATACCCTTGCGCCCCCGCTCGCTCAACAGCGCAACAGCAAGGGTCAGCCGTACGGCCATCAGATCCACCAGGTCCGCCGGATAGCGCTCCGCCCAGTAGTAATGCTTGGCGTTAGATCGCCAGCGGATGAACCCCGCCCAACCATGCAGGCGCGCGAGTTCCCGTGCAAAGTAGCTCACCCACTGATCCTGGGGCACCCCTAGCGCCCGCATCAGCTGGGAAATGACCGCCTCGGGGCTGTCTTCCTTGCCGGCAACACGGTTGATGTGCACGCCCCGCAGATAGAATCGCCCGTTGCGGCTGGCGACATCGCGCCACGCGGCGAAAAACCCCTGGTCCCGACCCGGCATGCCCCAGACGGACTGACCTTCGTCGAAAAAATCCAGGCAGGTCTTGATTACCAACTCGTCGAGCTCCGAGCCGATCTCGGTCCCGTAAAGCGCATCCACAGCCTCGTAAACCGGGCGCGAGCCCAACAACTCGCTGCGCAACCAATCGCCCAGCACCTCCCCGTCGACCTGCGACGCCACCTGCGGACGGCCGTTCAAGGTGTTGTGTACGTCGGAAACCTGTGCAAGCGTGTTGCGCTCCACGACGGTCTGATCCATCTCTCTCAACAGGACTGACAGCCAGGTGCGCAAGTCCAGCTCGGGCAGAGCCCCGTGTTCCGCCACAAACCGGTCCACGCCGGCATCCAGTTCACTCTGATCGACCTTCCCCTGGACCATGTAACGTTGGTAGTCGGCCCGTTGCAGGAATCCCTTCGCATGAAAAATCCGCCGGCCTTCCTCCACCGCCTCGGGAAACGGCAGGTGCTCCAGACCGTGGAGCGGATTGTGGTGAATAAACGACCGCATGGGCCAGAAGTAGGGGATCGGTTCGCCGGCCAGGTAGATCATGGCGCGGATCTGAAGTGTTTGACCGAGTGGGAGCGTCATATCAGATCCCCCGTGAGTAGAACCCCGCCGACGAGCATAATGACCAACACCGCAGTGTAAACCCAGGTGGCAGCCAGACTGAGATCCGGTACCTTGGTGCCGTTGCCCGGCCCCACGATCAACCCTTGCAGCAGGCGCACTCCCGCCCAGCTCCAGAGCAGCCACACGCCGGCCACGGTCAGCGCGGTCGCCGGCATGGTCGGCGTTGTCGCGGCAACGGTTGCCAGCATGGCGAAAAAGGTCGGGAACAACGGAGCGGCCACGATGGCCAAAATCACGCCCACCAGCACACCGGACATCCGTGGAAGCGCCTGTGAAAGCCCGCCGTACAGCCCCGTATAGGCGGCACCGAAGCGTTCCTCCAGACGGGCGCCGAGCAGGGCGAGCAGCATCAGCGGCAGGCTGAAAGCGAAGGCGTACAGACGCACCGTGGACGGGTCCGTATGGACAACGAGGGCAACCCACAGCAGAGCCCACGCCGACGTGGCCAGGTAGCCGATCCACTGCCCCACCTCTCGCAGCCCGATGGCCCGGAACGCGTACAGGGCTGAAGTGAACAATGCCAGCAGCACACACCAATGGGGTATCGGTCGGTTGACCGCAAGCACCAGGGTCAAACCGATCTGCGGCCAGATCAGCAGCAGTATGATGCGCACGGTGGCACTGCGCACCCGACCGAACAGGGCATTAAAGGCCATGCTCAAGGGGAACAGCGGCATGAACAGACCGGCGATCCAGTAGGTCAACGCACCCATATTCAGACCCATCCCAACCAGACGTTCAGTCGTGTCGCCACCGTCAACAGTGCCCGGGCGAAGCGGGTAAACAGGTCGGTCAGATAGAACTCACGGGAAACCAATGCATAGAAGGCCAGCCAAAGGCGCCCATGATGCTCGCCCTGGCGGCTCCCGTTCTGTTCCGAGTAGTAGGTCAGGACCCAACCGGCCACGATCAGCACGGTAACCAGGCCGACCAGGATGTCAAAGCGAAGCACACCGATATTGGCCGCCGCATAGATTTGCTGACGAAACGCTTCGTTCGGATAGAGGAACAGGTCGAAGGCATGGCTGATAAGCGTGTAACCCACCACCACGACCGTAAAGGAAAGGATACTAAGCGTCACCAGTCTCCAGAGATTGCCGGTACGCATGCGATAGGTTGCGAAGATCAGTTGGGCTCCCGTGACCCACCCGAAGAAGAGCAGCACCACGGCGCCCTGTTCCTGGAAGAAGTTCTGCCCGACCAACGAATGGGCCGCGACAAGTATTGTCACCGGCACGGCCAGGGTGATCGCCGCCATCAGAATCCAGGGCCTGCGCACTCTTGCTGGACGTCTTTCCACCACAAACGTATAGAGTTCGTCCTTTGGTACCCCGTCGTCCTTGCGGGCCGCATTGATAGCGCCGCCGGAACCCAGAAACAGCGTCCCTTTGAACAGGCCGTGGGAAATGAGGTGAAAAATCGCCAGGGAAAACGCACCCACGCCGCATTCCATGATCATGAAGCCCATTTGCCCCATGGTCGAATACCCGAGCGACTTTTTGATGTCGTTCTGGGTAAGCATGAGGGTCGAACCGATGAGCGCAGTGACCAAACCGACGACGAACACCCACGGCAGCACACCTTGCGTGTGGACGAATACCGGGGCAAATCGGTTGATCAGGAACCCGCCCGCATTGACGATACCGGCATGCATCAGGGCCGATACAGGCGTCGGTCCGGCCATGGTGTAAGGGAGCCAGGTGTGCAGGAGAAACTGTGCCGAGCGCGCAAAGGCGGCCACCGCAACCAAGCCGGCCACCAGGCCCGGCAATGGCAGCCCGAAAAGACTGTGCACCACCGGTCCGTCGGCGATGTGCGAGAATATTGCGGGTAAAGACCATGTACCGTAAGCGTGATAAAGCAGACCCGCGGCAAGCACCAGCGGGAGGTCCCCGAATCGATAGGTAATGAGCGTCCAGAAGGCGTAGCGGTGTGCGGAATGACTGCGGGTATCCTGGCCAAGCAGAAAATAGAGCAGGACCCCGGTCAGATGCCAGGCTATCAACAGGGTGATCAAGTCCCCGGCAGCCACCATCACCAGCAGCGTCGCCGTCATGATATCGAGGAGCGCGAAGAAGCGACCGTAGCCGGGCTCCTCGGCCATGTAGCGCACGGAATAGATATGCACGATCAGGCTGATGCCGGCGATAACCGTCGCCATCAGCGAGCTCAGGGGATCGAACAGGAATATGCCCCACGAGTGCCCCAGGGAAATCTGCCCCGAAGCCCCGTGGACGACCGCCGTTGCCAGAACCACGGCTGCAAGGGAAAAGGTGACGGCCGCAAACGTGACACTCACACGGGCCACCCGGCGCCCGAGACGGCCGGACGACAGCTGTACCAGCACAGCGGACACCAGGGGCAAAAGCGCGACTATTACGACGAGCTTTTCCATCGTCATCTATCCCCTCCCGTCAGGTAACGGTGTACAATCAGCTGCTCAGTCTGGCCACACCCGGCGCCCGCTTTGATAGGGGTCCCCGCGCTGCTCTTTGGTCGCCTGTGACGACCGCCGGCTCGGAGCCTTTTTTGCAGGGCGCTGCGGGGGCTTCTGACCTCGGGGCTCCTTTGGCACGCTTTGTGGCGTCTCGGACTTGGTTGCGGCGGCCGCCTTGGTCTTTCGCATGGAGTTCACCAGTCTTTCACCGGTTTTGTCGTTTGCAGTCATTGTGTGACTACCTCATTGATCAGGCTACGGATCTCCGCAGCGGCGGCGGCGCCGCTGCGCCCCATGTCCAGCACGCTCCTGCCTTCCAGCACACTGGCGCGATACACGGCCCGACGGCGAATCGCAGTTTCCGCGGCTGGCAACTCCAGTTCGGCGAGGGCTTCGCGAATCAGTCGGGACAGCCGCGTACGCGGCTCCAGTTGGTTGATCACCAGCAGCGCCCTGATTGCCGGGTTGCTGCCGCGCGCCTTTTCCACCGCCTGTTCGATATGCACCGTGGCCCACAGATCCAGCGGCGACGGCTGCACCGGTATCAGTGCAATATCGCAGACCGCCAGGGCCGCATGAGTCTGAGCCGCGTGTACCGATGGCGGGCAATCGATAACCACATGCTCGTAGAGAACAGCCGTGTCCGCGAAGATCTCTTCCAGGCCGCTTGCTGTGTCGATTACCTTCGGCTCCGCCCCGGTCGCTGCGATGCTCTGCCATTGCAGCGCCGATCCCTGCGGGTCGGCGTCCAACACCACCGTGCGGCCGTTTGTCGCCAGGGTGGCGGCGAGATTGACGGCGAGGGTTGTCTTGCCCGCCCCGCCCTTGTTGCCCACCACTGCGATCACGGCCATGGGGCGAGGTCTCAGCCGGTGCCAGCGCCGCGATACAGCTCGTCGAGCTGTTCGGCAAACCGGCGCTGCGTGTCTCCCAGTTCATCCGCGCCTTCTTCGGCGTGAATGGTGAAGTTCGCATAGTCCCGCCCGAATCCGATATCCGGGTACAACCCTTCGCGCTCGGACAGTTCTGCTGCACGATCAAGAAAATCACGCAGAGCGGAATAATCCGGAAATACGTACCGCCGTTCCAAGCGGTTCGGACGTTTGCGTTCCTGCCATTGGTCACTCATGGCACAGCTTCCCTAAAAGGTGGCACGCGGCCTTCCAGGAACAGGTCCATCGGGGCGCTCGAGCTCTTCGAGCCAGGCGGTCAGCTCGCGTCCATGAGCCAGTTCCTCCTCCAGGAGCGTGGCGAAGAACAGGCGGTTGTCATGATCGCCCTGACCGGCGCAGTAGCGGGTGGCATCGGTGTACAGGCGAACGACTTCGTGCTCCAGCGCCTGGTCGTGCCGCAACAGCGTCCGCAGATCGCTTCCAAGCTGCGCTGGGCGAAGCTGGGATGCGCCTGGCGCCACCCCCACCGCTAGCATCCGTGCGATGACCCGGTCCACGTGGCCCATCTCTTCGGTCGCTTCGCCGCGCAGCCTGCTGGCCGGTTCGGACAGCCCCCAGGTCGCGACCAGCCGCGCCTGGGTGCTGTACTGTTGAACCGCACTGAGCTCGAGGCTCAGCGCCCTGCCGAGATAGCCAAGAACACGCTGATCCGAAAGCCCCTGCATCATTACGACAGATCCGTCAGTTGATCCAAATGCGCACGATCATTCAGCTGCGAGCCGGGCGATTGCCGGCCATGGCGTTCTCGCCGTCCAACACCGGTTCGACTTCACGGTGCGGGCGGGCAATGATATGCGCCGCAACCAGGCCGTCACCCACGCGCTCGCAGGCGTCGGCCCCCGCGCGAACCGCCGCGTTGACCGCCCCCGTCTCACCACGCACCAGCACGGTTACGTATCCGCCGCCCACGAACTCGCGTCCGATAAGACGCACCTCGGCGGCCTTGGTCATGGCGTCCGCCGCCTCAATGGCGGGCACCAGCCCGCGGGTTTCAATCATGCCGAGCGCAATACCGTAGGTATTGTTGGCCATGGCTGGAATCTCCTGTCGTACGTAGAGTTGCTAATTAAGTCGCTCAGGCCGCTGCGGATGCGGACTGCGCACTGCCGGTCGGCAGCACCGGTTCCACTTCGCGATGCGGACGGGCAATGATGTGTGCTGCGACCAGACCGTCACCCACACGCTCGCAGGCGTCAGCTCCGGCACGCACCGCCGCATTGACCGCACCGGTTTCACCGCGCACCAGCACCGTCACATAGCCACCGCCCACGAATTCACGACCGATCAGACGCACCTCTGCGGCCTTGGTCATGGCATCCGCCGCTTCGATGGCGGGCACCAGTCCGCGTGTCTCGATCATCCCCAATGCGATACCGTAGTTGTCATTTGCCATCGTCGTATCTCCGTCTTCGGAATTAAGAAAACATACAGCGCTTTACTTGTTGCCCAATACCGGTTCGACCTCTCGGTGCGGGCGGGCGATGATGTGTGCGGCAACCAGGCCATCACCCACACGCTCGCAGGCATCGGCCCCGGCGCGCACTGCCGCGTTGACCGCGCCGGTTTCACCGCGTACCAATATGGTGACGTAGCCGCCACCCACGAATTCGCGACCGATGAGACGCACCTCGGCGGCCTTGGTCATGGCATCCGCCGCTTCGATGGCGGGCACCAGTCCGCGTGTCTCGATCATCCCCAGTGCGATACCGTAACTTTCATCTGCCATCTTCGTGTCTCCTGCTTACGTTGTTTCCTGTTCCGGGGCTCTCGTGCCCCGCGTGTTCCTGTCACTGTCATGGCCGTCCGACACCCCCGCTTCGGTCTGCCAGTAATCGATGATGCCGCCGATGGTGAGATCGGTAAGAACCCCGAAGTCACCGCAGGCATATCGCGCAGCCGAACCGCTGACGGTAAACACCCAGTTGCCCTCGCGCGCACCCACCGGATCCACCGCAACATGCCGTCCGCCTTTGGGATCCCGCAGGACGCGCAGGCTTGTTTGTTTAAGGCCCGCTGCCCTGCGTGTGCAGACCAGCGGCGCTTCCACCTGGAGGATGTCCATCGGTCTGCCTCAGTCCTGCGCCTCGTCCGGCGGCCAGTGGTCAATGATGCCCACAATGGTCAAATCACTCGGGTATTCCTTGCTGCCTGCCGCTTCACGAGCGGCGGAACTACCCACGCAGATCACCCAATCGCCGGGAATGCACCCCACGGCATCGACCGCCACCAGCAGCGCGCTGCCGTCACGCACCACCTGCATGTGTCTGTGCTCAAGGCCTGGAATACGGTTGGTGGCAACCAGCGGCCGCTCCACCTGACATATCTTCATCAGTGTGCTTCCCCTGTTGCATCCGCGTTGACAGAACAACCCAGCACTTCAATCCGCCCTCGGGAGGCGTAGTCGCGCACCAGCATCAACGTGTGCAGCAGACCTCCGTTGACCAGAACCGCGTAGCGCGCGGCGATCGCCTTCGCGACCCGCTCGCAGCGGCCGACCGCCCGTTCGCGCGCACCGGGCACATGCCCCTGGTAGTCGTATCGCACCACCACTGGGATGGGCAGACCGTGGGCGACATTCAACCGGGAGAAGATTTTGATGCCGACGTCCAGATCGGGCGCAGCCTCCTCCACCGTGTCCAGATAGGCGAAATAGGTGAGATTCCGCAGCTGCACTTCCTCGAAGCCCTTGCCCGCCCCGATGAATCGTTCGGCGTGGCCGATATCCTGGTAGCGTCCACCGTGATGGGCCCGCACATACTCAATCTGCGACAGATTGTTCTCCAGCAGACGTGCCGTCAGCCGCTGCATGCCTTCGGGCATATCGGGCGCGGCTTCGCGCACCCGCGCTTCGACGCGCTCCAGGGCCTGATGCCCTGAAAGCCTCCGGATCGCCTCGTACAGTTCCTGGGCGTCGATGTACCGGTCCAGGTCAATGACTCCGTTGCCGTCGGCTACGTGCACGCGGATGGCATCGGTGTCCGTGTCCAGTCCGATCAGCATGAGATCGATGGAAGCGCCGCAGCAATGGGTGTTCTGCACCGCCTCCTGGAAGCTGCGCAGACGCTCCAGCCCTGCACGCGCCGCCGCCGCGGCGTCGGAACCGTGGGCCGCGCAGCCCTCTCGGCTCGGGTCGCTCGAACTGTAGTGGTAGACCACCGTCTTGAGATAGCGCGTGGGCGCATCGGCGGTGTTGGGCCGGCCCTCGCGAAACCGCATGAGTTCGGTTTCAGTCCATTTTTCGAGACTGTCGTCGATATCGAACAGCGCGCCCGCATAGGATTTGCGGCGCACCGCGCGATAGGGCAGGCGGAGCACGAACCGTATCACGTGAGCCAGCCGACCGTCGGCGCAGGGGGAAATATCCAGGGTATGGAATCCGCATTCCTGCAAAAACGCTTCGAAGGCCTGTTCGTCGTGCGAGCCCAGCGGATCTGTACTGAAGAAGTCGTCGCAGAAGCGCCGATAGGTCTCGAACACACACCAGGCGAACAGGCGGCGCATGTCCAACTGCTCCACCCAGGCGTCGGACAGAATCTGCGCCGGCAACTCGAAGCCCAGGCAGTCGCGGGCCGTACGCTGCGCGCGAGCCTCGAAATCCTCTTCGTGCTGCAGAGCGGAAATGCGCTTGAGAGCCGGCACGATGGCGTCGAAGGCGGACTTGACCCGCTGCTCGTAGTCGAACAGACGGGCGTTCTCCTCGACCCGCACGAGAGGCTGAGAACCACTATACCCACCCCCGTTGGCGCGCGGCGCAGGCGGGCGCGCGCCGGCCACCGCCCCCGGACGCCGCCGAGGGGCGGCCGGCTGGGGCGCGGGGCCTTTCAGGGGATGTTTGCGGTAGTTCAACATGCCTTTATCCCGAATCTCGCCAATCCAACGTCAACCGGTTCAGCCCCGGGCTCCGCCGGAATAGGTCACCAGCGCGCCGCGCTCGGTGTTGCCGCTGCCGCCGGTGACTTTGCTCAGCGGCTCCGGCACTTCGTCGTTGCGCTTGTCGGCATGGGAGAACGCGGGCATGGCACTCATGCCACCGCCGCGGCGTGTCGGGTTGCGTCCCATGGACGAGGTCCCTTCGGTTCCCGTCACCCGGTCGCCACGCTCCCAGTCATCCCCGGTGATCTTCTGGCCGGCATCCATGCCTTCCCCGGTGATGCGCGACTTGATCCGCCCATTGATGTTGTCGGCGGCAGGCAACGCCGCGACGTCCTCCGTCGGCATTGCACGATTGCCCCGTCCGAAGCGTGCCTCCTCGGTCCCCGTGACCTTGCCGGCCGCCATGCCGAAGGGCCCGGTAATCTGCCCCTGTTCATAGCTCGAACCGGTGACTCCCCCCTTGCGCGTCTCGACCTGTGCGGCCTGCAAGGGTGGTGCAACGCTGAACTGCCCCCAGGGAGTGTCACCCAGCGCCTGTGGAAAATCGGGACTGCCGGGCTCTGCCGGAGTGGCCGGGCAGGCGGCGGCGAACTGATCGGCGCCCACGTAGGGCGTACCGCTGACGGTCTCGCAGGCACCCTTTTCCGCACCGGTCAACGTTCCGCCGATTCCGGGTTGCTGACCGGTCATGACCGAACCCGGCGTGCCGCGCTGCACCCGCGTGCGTGCCGCGGCCATTTGAGCCTGCTCCGGCTCACAGTAACTGCGGTATTGTTCGGCCCCGGCATAGGGCGTGCCGGTAATCGCCTTGCAGGTGCCGGGCTCGTCCCCCGTTACCTTGCCGGAACGTCCGGTGAGCGTACCGCTGACAGCCTTGCCCTTCTGGGTCCGCGACACACCGACCTTGAAGTCCTCGGGCGCCGGCGTGGCCGGGCAGAACTTGCTGTACTGCTCCTTGCCGATGTAGTCATCACCGGTGATGTTGCGACAGCTGCCGGGCTCGTCGCCGGTGACCCGTTCGCTGCGCCCGACCTGGGTGCCGGTCATGTAGCCACCGCGCAGGGTCTGACTTCTGCCGACCTTCGGCGGCACTTTGCCGTTGCCGGCCTGCATGTACTGAGTTCCCGTCAGCTCACGGCCGGCACCTGTCTCGTCGCCGGTCACCCGGCTGGAGCGGCCCACGTTGTTACCCGTCACCGTCTTGCCCGTACGGGTCTGCGAACTGGTGATCTTCATCGGGCCGGCCTCGTTGCGCGTTCCGCAGAAGACCTCGGATTGATCGGCACCCACATACTGGGAACCGGTCACACGCTTGCACGTCCCGGGCTCGTCCCCGGTCACGCTTCGGCTGCGGCCGACCTCGTTGCCGGTGACGCGGTTGCCGTGTCCCGTGGGACTGACACCGACCCTGCGCGGCGACTTGCCGGGCTCGGTCTGGCAGAACTGGCGAAAGATGTCCGCACCCAGGTACTCGGTGCCGGTCACGTTGCGGCAGGTGCTGGCCTCGTCACCCGTGGTACGGACACTGCGACCGACCTGGGTACCGGTCACGGTCTGGCCGTAGGAGGTTTCACCGGCACCCACCTTCCAGGGAGCGTCCTGCGCAGGGCCGGGCCGGTTTGCGCTTTCCGCGGTCTGCCGGCTGCGTTTGCGCCCGCAGGGCTCGGACTTCTTCTGCCCGGCTCCCCCCTTTTGACTGCGCTGGGCCCGCAGGGTACGGGAGGTCTGTACGTGCGCGAGGGAATTACGCTCCGCCACTGGCGAGAAGGCGGAACGGGCACCGAGTCCGCCGTGCCGTCCCAGCCGCGGAATATGCCAGTGAGCCTGGAAGCCGGCACACACAACCTGCCG
>CAZNBB010000037.1:0-30949 GCA_964571225.1 uncultured Gammaproteobacteria bacterium | reverse complement strand
CGTCGCGTTCGCAATGCGAAGGTCAGGGGTTCGATCCCCCTCGGCTCCACCAATTCCCCACACTGAAATCCGACCACACGAAGAGGCATCCGGCGGTGCCCCTTCGTGCTTTCAAGGTTCCGCCACCAACTCTTTCAGATCGTGGGCATAGTCGGCCACGTGGTTGGTCGGCTTGCCCAGCAGTCGGGCCTTGCCCTGTCGGTCGAAGACGTAGACGGCGCTGCTGTGGGAGACGGCGTAGTTACCGTTGGCGTCGGGTTTTCCGTAGCCGTAGCTGACCCGGTAACGCTTGGTCAGTGCAACCAGTGCCTCGGTATCGCCGCGCAGACCCACCATCTGGGGGCCGAAACCCTTCGCGTACGACTTCAGTACCGAAAGCGAATCCCGGCGCGGATCCACGGTGACGAACAGTATGCGGACCTGATCGGCTTTCGGTCCGAGGTCGCGAACAGCCCGTCCGAGCTCCGCCAGCGTGGTGGGGCACACGTCCGGGCAATGGGTGTAGCCGAAGTACAGCAGCACGATGCGCCCCTTGAACGCATCGGCGTGCACCACCCGATCGTTTGCCGAGTCGGTCAGGTCGAAGGCCAGCGACGGCAGCAGGCCGGATACGTTCATCAGCTTCCAGGAGCCCTGCCGATGCCCGCAACCCACCAGGCCGGCCAATAAGATCAGGATAAGCGCGGTGCGCGCGTAGCGTATCGCCTTGCGGTCGGCAATTGCCGCCATTTCGGACCCTCGACTGCTGACCAACGGTTCCCGCGAAGGGGCACTTGCCGCCCTCGTTCGCTTTGTGCTCCTCTCCCCACCCTGCAACAGGTAAGGAGTCCAAATCGGGCTACGCCTGCTCCACGGCAGCCACCCCCGCCCGGCGAGTGCGTACCCGCCCCCCGGAACGCGTCCACAGGCGCAGCACCACCAGTCCGCCGACAACGCTCATCATGGCCGAAGGTATCCAGGTGATGAGGCCCCCGTACTCCTGGTCGGTCAGCGGGCTGATGGGCCAGGCGCGTCCGCAGACACTGTAGGCATCGTAAAGCTCGTGTCGGCTCAGGGCGATATAGGCGCCCAGGACGATCTGGGGCAGCATGACGCCCCACAGCATCAGTATTCGAACCGGATAGCGCGGCGTGCGATGCTCACCTGGTGACCGCGGATCCACGATGAGCCACCAGAACAGCAGGCCGTCCAGCACCATGCTCCAGTTCATGACCTTATAGAGCGGCGCACTGAGCATGGCCACGAAATGAATACCCGGTGTCAGCCACAGATAGATAAGACCGACGAACAGTACCGATGCGATCAGCGGGTTCTGCAGGATGCGGTACATGATTCGCACCGCGCGGTTGCGCAGCAAAGCCAGCACCGGGCGCCGCGACCAGCCCGGCAGCCCCCGTTCCATCACCTCCCCGGGCATGGCGATCATCACCAGAAAAGGACCCAGGTGATGAAGCACCAGGTGCTGCAACCGGTGCACCCAGAACATATGCTGGGATAGAAAGTCGAAGTAGGACTGTAGCACCAGGTAGATGAGAACCAGACCGACGAAAAAGCTGGTGGTCCGCCATCGCGAGACCGGGGCGTCCGGCGCCGTTGTGCGCTGCAACCCCCGCAGGTAGAGAGCCCCCGCCAGCAGACAGGACAGCAGCACCGTCGGGGAAAATTCCCACGGCGTGATCCATGTCAGCATCTGGCTCATTCGCTACCGCCCCCCGCGGATGCCATGGAGCCACTATACCGGCTTCCAGCCGACGTGCTAACCCGTCCTTCCCACTGGCGATCCCTGCCACCGCCGGTCGCCCGGCCAGGGGCGCGACCGGCCGTCGTCCTGCGGTCGCCCCTGCGCGCCTGGCGGCGCCGCCGAGTTGCACCAAACTCTTACCTAATCATATGGTTATATTAGTTATTCTAAGGTGATATACTGCCGTCTGCGTCACGTCCCGGTAGCTCAGCAGGATAGAGCAGCCGCCTCCTAAGCGGCAGGTCAGAGGTTCGAATCCTCTTCGGGACGCCACTTCCCCGGGGCGGCTCGGGTCCTTCCGGACATCCTTCAGTCCACCAGCACGCCGTCCAGCGGCTCGGGGCGACCGATCCAATAGCCCTGCGCATAATCCACACCCACCGAGCGCAGCACCTCCATCACCGCCTCGGACTCCACGAACTCGGCGATCGTCTTCTTGCCCATCAGCTTCCCGATCTGGTGAATGGACGACACCATCGCCAGGTTGACCGGGTTTTCGTGCAGGTCCGCCACGAAGCTGCCGTCTATCTTGAGGTAGTCCACGTGCAGATCCTTCAGATAGGCGAACGACGACAACCCGCTGCCGAAGTCGTCCAGCGCGAACTCGCAGCCGAGCTTGCGCAGTTCGTCGATGAATCGGCTCGCCTGGGCGAGGTTGGATATGGCGGCCGTCTCCGTGATTTCGAACGTGATTCTCCGGGGATCGAACTGCCGCCTGCCGAGGCGCTGCTCTATGGCTTCCAGCAGGCGCTCGTCTGACATGGACTGGCCCGAGAGGTTGATGGCCAGTCGGATGTCCCGCCCGGAACCGCCCCTGCCGCTCCGCGGTCCCGAGCCCGACGCCAGAACATCGAAGCAGCGCGTGACCACCCAGTGGTCGATACGCCCCATGAGCGAGAAACGTTCCGCCGCTGGGATAAAGGCACCCGGGGCAATGAGTTGGCCCTCCTCGCCCACCATGCGTATCAGCACCTCGTAGTGGGACAATCCGACGCCGGATACGGACCGAATCGGCTGGGCATACAGTACGAAGCGTTCCTGTTCCAAAGCTTCATGGATCTTGTGAACCCAGTGGGTCTCGGTATGCCGCCGGACCATTGCATCGTCGTCCGGCTGATATGCCCGCAGCCCGCCTCGGCAGTGTTCCTTCGCCAGGCGGCATGCTGTCTCGGCCCGGCTGATAGTCTCGGCGACCGAAGGACTGGCCCCGTCCAGTGCCGCCACGCCGGCGCTGCCACTGATCTGGAACAGTTTCTCCTGCCAGGAAAATCGTTGGCTGCGTAGATTCGCCAGCAGCGCCTCGATAGTTGAACAGCCCGTGGCCAGCACACAGCCGGTCAACAGCACTCCGAATTGATCGCCGCCCATACGCGCCACGATGTCGGATTTGCGCACCGACCCCTGGAGGATACGAACGGTCTGCTTGAGCAGCTCGTCGCCCGCGCCATGGCCGCAGGTGTCATTCACCACACGCATACGGTCCACGTCGATGAACACCAGCACGTGCGTTGTCTTCGAGTCGTGCGCCCTCTCCAGTGCATCCTGCAGCTGACGCTCGAACTCGTGCCGGTTGATCAGGCCAGTGAGCGCATCGTGAGTGGCCAGATAGTCCATCCGCCGCGCCATTGCATGGCGTTGGGCCACGTTGCGAAACACGACCACCGCCCCCGCCGGCCCGTCGCTTTCGGAGATCGAATGTGCAGAGTATTCAGCGGGAAAACTGCTGCCGTCCTTGCGCCAGAACATATTGCTCCGCAATCCGGTGACCTGCCCTGGACAGAACGCGGCAAAGGGCGGACATTCGTCTGCCTCCCTGTTGCCGATAGATCCGGGAGAGCGGGCAATCATCTCCATGGGCCGGCCCAGCACTTCGTCCCGATCGTAACCGAGCATCTCCAGGGCCGCACGGTTTATGAATGTGCACAACCCCTGCTGGTCCAGACCGAACAGGCCTTCGCCGACCGACTCGGTAAGCAGCCGCACGTGGGCGTTGAGTCGACCGATGCGCTCCTCCGTTTGACGAGTCCGGGTAAGATCCCTGATCGCCTTCAGGACGCCCACCGGGTCACCCGCCCGGTCGCGGATAATCCTCACCGCCACTTCCACGGGCCGCCCCGTCGGATTGTCGGGGTGTTCGGCCTCCATCGTCACGTAGGCGTCGCGCCGTTCGCGCCGTGCGCGGCAGACAGGACAGGGTTCGACCTCTCCGTCAGGATGAATCAGCTGCGTGATGTCCCGGCCAATCGCGCTTTCCGGACTCAAGCCGGTCAGTTCATAGAAGGACCGGTTGGCGCGCACCAGCCGGTCGTCCATGTCCACCAGATAGATGGCGTCCTCGAAATGGTCCATGGCATAGGACCACTCCGCCGCCGAGCGCTCCAGGGCCTGCACCGCCTGCTTGCGGTCGGTGATGTCCTCTACCACACCGACGTAGTACGAAGGCTCCCCGTTCTCGTCACGCACCAGCGCGACCGTGACATTGCTCCAGACGATTTCGCCGTCGCGGCGGATATAGCGCTTTTCCCCCCGCAGACCTTCGCACTGTCCGCCTCGCAGACGGCTGACCCGCTGCAGATCGTGGCCGATATCGTCGGGATGCGTGATGTCCACCAGTGACATGCCCAGCAGTTCCTCGCGCTCGTACCCCAGCATCTGGCAGAACCTGTCGTTGGCATGGACGATGATCCGCCCCAGATCCGCATGGGCAATGCCGACCGGGGCGTGCTCGAAGGTCGCGCGAAAACCCGCTTCATTCTGCCGAAACTGCCACTCGCGCCGTCTGAAGCGCTCGGCGCGACGAAGCCCTTCCATGCCGTAGCCGAGATTCGCCGCCAATCGTTCCAGCAACGCGACTTCCCGCCCATCGAAGGCGTCGCGCACATCCGAGTATATCCCGAGCACCGCGTCGACCTCGCCGGCCACGCGCAAAGGCAGGGCGACGCTGGATCGGTAGCCGTACTGCCGGGCGCTAAGCTGCCACGGAGCGAAGGATGAGTCCGCGGTATTGTCGTTGGTAAGCACGGTTTGGCCGGTCCGCATTGCCTTTCCTGTAGGACCGTTGCCGTGTCTGCCGCCTTTCCAGGCAACCTGCACCTGTCTCAGGTAGCCGCGGTCTCCGAACTGGGCCACCGGCACCATCGGATGTTCTGCCGTAGCCTGCGGTCGTCCGACCCACGCCATGCGGTAACCCGCACTGTGGACAATGACCCGGCAGATGCCCTCCAACAACTCCTGCTCCGTGGCAGCCCGGAAGATGAGTTCATTGCACTGGCTCAAGGCAAGCAGTGCCCGGTGGGCCGCTTCCAGGTCCCCGTAGTCCCACCGTCCCACAGGCTCCAGTTCTTTGAAGACCCTGGCGCCCTCGTCGGCTTCGACCTCGGTCCGCGACACCGGCCCGGACACGCGATACGGTCTGTCGTTCACGCCGCCCCCTTGTACAGTACGCCGGAACGGCCGCCTATGCGTCCGATTCCCACTGTTCGGCGCCGTGCCGTACCTGGCTCAATGTCTCCAGATCGTCCATGGAAAGAACGCGATCGATGGCGAGCAGAACAATGAACCGGTCGTCGTCCACCTTGCCCATGCCTTCGATGAAATCCGTCCGGATTTTGCCGCCAAACGAAGGGGCCGCCTCAATATCCCGCGGATCGATATCTCTGACCGAACTCACCGCGTCCACCACCAGCCCGGCGTCGAAGGTCCGCCCCCCCAACTCCAGTTCAATGATCACGATGCAGCCCCTCACAGCCTGCCCGCGGGACGCCGCCTCCAGTCTCACCGCCAGATCGACCACAGGCACCACGCGTCCCCTCAGGTTCAGCGCGCCCCGGATGAACGCGGGCATCATGGGCACGGGCGTGATATCCCCGACCTCGATGATTTCCTTCACGCGTTGAATGTTCACCGCATAGGTGTCGGCACCCAGTGCGAACAGAAGGAACTTGGACAGACCGCGGGGCCGCGCCACCGGCGTGCGCGAGTCCAGCGTCGCTATCGCATCACCCATATTCATATCCCCTGGTTGGTTCGAACGCCCGGGCCGCGGTTCGTCCTCAGTGGGCCCTGGCAAAATCCATGATTTCGTGGCTGATCTGGCCCAATCCACTGACCTTGTCCACGACTCCGCGTTTGACCGCCTCTTTAGGCATGCCGTATACCACGCAGGTCGCTTCGTCCTGGGCGACGGTAAAGGCGCCTGCATCGTGCATTTCCTGCATACCGGCCACGCCGTCGTCGCCCATCCCCGTCATGATCACGCCCATGGCGTTCCTGCCCGCAGCCCGCGCCACCGACCTGAACAGCACATCTACTGATGGCCGGTGTCTACTTACCAAGGGCCCGTCCGCCACCTCCACATGGTAGTGAGCGCCGCTGCGCTTGAGCATCATGTGCCGGCCGCCAGGCGCCACCAGGGCAATTCCCGGCAGTACGCGGTCGCCGTTCCTCGCTTCACGCACCTGCACCTCGCATAGCGAGTCGAGGCGGGCGGAAAACGCCGCCGTAAACTTCTCCGGCATGTGCTGCACGATGACGATTCCCGGCACTACCGGCGGTAGCGCTTTCAGCACCGCTTCGAGCGCCTGCGTACCGCCCGTCGAGGTGCCGATGGCCACAACCCGGTCCGTCGTCACCTTCATCGCATGGCCGCTGGGCGGAGGCAGCACTGCATCGGCGGTG
Organism: uncultured Gammaproteobacteria bacterium; assembly: GCA_964571225.1. Lineage (GTDB taxonomy): Bacteria > Pseudomonadota > Gammaproteobacteria > DATFLG01 > DATFLG01 > DATFML01. The sequence continues at coordinate 24,531 of CAZNBB010000037.1, read as the reverse complement.
TAGCGCGGCGGTGCCGGCGCGACCGGCGCCTTCGCGGGCCGAGGCCGTACCTTGCCCATGTTGGCGCGCGCCGCCGCCCGTACCGTATCGACCAACATGGTCGCGTCCTCGGTGAGCCGTCCCTTGGGATTCACTTTCGGCTTGCTGATGATGGCGATGGCGCCGGCGTCCAGCGCTTGCATGGTCGTGGACGCTCCATCGGTGGTCAACGTGGAGCACATGACCACCGGGGTCGGCCGTTCGCTCATGACCTTCTTCAGGAAGGTGATCCCGTCCATGCGCGGCATCTCGACATCCAGCACAATGACGTCAGGCCAGGCCGCTTCCATCCGTCGCATGGCGAATATCGGGTCGGCGACCGCCCCCATCAGTTCGAGCTGCGGGTCGCCGGCTATGATGCCGGAGAGCACCTGCCGGATGACCGCCGAATCGTCCACTATCAATACCTTTGCGCGCTGCATGAGCCTCTCACAGAATATTGCGCTGGGCGGCGGGATTGACGTCCGTAGACCGGACTTCCACCGCGCCGCACATAAGGTCCAGCTGTATCCTTCGGTAGGCGATACCTCCTACCTCCTGGTGACGGATGCGGAAGCCGTGCTTATCGAGCAACGTCATTGCCAGTTCCACGTTGCGAGTGCCCACCGCGAGGGTGCCCGGCGGCGCCACCCCGGGAAACATGTTTCCACCGCCGAACAGACCCACCTGGTAATCTCTTGGCGCGGTGCCACGGGACCGCACCTGGTCCATGAAGTGCCCCAGGGCACAGCGCATGTACCGATTGTCGCACTCTCCTTTCGGTTCGCTGGGAAACACCACATGGCACATGCCCCCAATGCGATATCCCGGGTGCCAGAGTGTCACCGCCACGCAGGAACCCAACAGCGTCCTGACCAGCAGACCGTCGCCCCCGAAATGGATGTCTCCCGGCTTGAGATAGACTCCCGAGCCAACCGCGGCCATCGATCAGCCCTTGCGCCGGTACATGGACGGGTGAATGATCTCGAACTTGTCGGACACGGCATTCAGCGTCTCTGAATGACCTATGACCAGCCGCCCGCCCGGTTTGAGCCTGTCGTGCAGACGATCCACCAGACGCCGTTTGGTCTGTTGATCGAAATAGATCATCACATTGCGAAGAAAGATGAAGTCGAATTGGGGCAAATCGTTCCATGTGCCGTTCAGATTCATCTGGCGAAACTCAACCTTCCTCCGGATCGTCGGATCGATCAGAAAGGTTCCTTCCTGATCCCGGACCCCCTTGAGACAGTACTCGCGCAAATGAGGGTCGGGGATGCGCTTTGCGCACGGCAGCGCATAGTGGCCTCTGCGGGCCCGTTCCAGAACGCGGGAACTGATATCGGTTCCAAACACCGTCCAGTCGGCCGCAGCGCCCAGTACCGACGCCAGACACATGGCGGCGCTGTAGGCCTCTTCGCCGGAGGACGCTGCCGCACTCCAGACACGAAACGATCCTCGGCCCTTCGCGCTCGCCGCGACCGACCGAAGGAATTCGAAATGCTTCGGTTCCCGGAAGAAATATGTTTCATTGGTGGTCAGCAGGTCGACCAACATCTGCAGCTCGTCGTGTCGACCCTTGTCAGTCGCCAGGGCATAGTATTCCCCGTAGCTTGACAGGCCGTAGTGCCTGACACGCTTGCCCAGGCGTCCGGCCACCAGCGAACGCTTGGCGGGCGAGAGGTAGATGCCTGCCTTGGCATAGATAAGATCGCGGAACTTCCCGAACTCCGCCTCGGACAATCCGGTGCTACCCGTCGACGGCGCGACATGGCGACGTCCGAGCGCCGCATCCTCCGAAGCCGTCTGCCATACCGGACTCACGGAAGTTGATCCTGCCGCGATTCGCCATCGTCGCACCCGCCTGCCGTGCCGCCCCGGGGCTCATGCGGACGACAACGGTAATCCGACAGTTGCGACAAGGCGTCTATCGCAAGTGCCTTGCTGATGTCCAGAATGGTGACGAAGTCACCGTCAACTTTACCCATGCCGGCGATATACTCGGACGGCACTTCCGTGCCGAACGCAGGCGCAGTCTCGATTTTGGCGTCCTCGATATCCACCACTTCCTCGACCGACTGAACGGTGAACCCCAGGGGAACCGATTCTCCATCGACCTCCATTTCCACGATGATATTGCACGCCCTGTTTCCGACGTTCGCGGAACGCAGGCCAAGCCGCGCGCCTATGTCGACGATGGGCACTACATGCCCGCGCAGATTGATCACGCCCCGTATATGTGCGGGAGCCATAGGCACCGCCGTCACCTGGCCGTATTCTATGATTTCCCGGATCCGCTCAATATCCACGCCATAACGCTCCACCCCCTGCACGAACGTGAGGTACTTGCGGGCCGCCGGGGCGCGCTGCTCGTCCATCAGGCTTCCGAGCTCGTCGTCGGAGAGCTCCAGTGCCGCCAGGCTGCTGTCCGTCATCTGTATTCTCCCGCTGCATCGGTTGTGCTCGCTGGTAAGTCCAACCAGCTGGTGCCGGGCCGATCCGCCGGCGCCCCTATACACCAAAGAGCACCGGACAGTTCGGCGACACGGCTATCCGAATCGCACAAAATCACCCTCGTCGACCGGATCTGAAGCCGGCTTCTTTTCCGGATGCGCGCCGGCCGCCTTTCCCTTCGCGGGCGCTGCCGCGCGTGCGGCAGGTGCACTGCTGAGGCGGAAGAACTTGACGCTCTCCTGAAGTTGCTGCGCCTGGGAGCTCATCTCCTCGGACGTGGACGCAAGTTCTTCGGAGGCGGAGGCGTTCTGCTGGGAGACCTGATCGAGCTGTTCCATGGCTGTGGTGACCTGCCCGACTCCTGCGGTCTGTTCTTCCGAGGCGGCCGCGATCTCCTGCACCAGATCGGCGGTCTTCTGGATGTTCGGCACGATCTCGCCGATGAGACTCCCCGCCTTCTCGGCCACCTTGACGCTGTCACCGGCGAGGCCGCTGATCTCCTGGGCGGAGGATTGACTGCGCTCGGCCAGCTTGCGCACTTCGTCAGCCACCACCGCGAAGCCCTTGCCGTGCTCTCCTGCGCGGGCGGCTTCAATGGCGGCATTCAAGGCCAGCAGGTTGGTCTTATAGGCGATGTCTTCGATAATGCTGATCTTGTCGGCGATCTGGCGCATCGCCTCCACGGTCTCCTTCACGGCGTCGCCGCCGGCCACGCCCTGGGTGGCGGCGTTCTTGGCGATGCCGTCAGTGGCCTTGGCGTTGTCGGTGTTCTGGCTGATCGAAGCGTTCATCTGCTCGAGCGAGGCACTGGTCTCTTCCACGCTCGCCGCCTGCTCGCTGGCGCCCTGGCTGAGGGTCTGCGCTGTGGCGCTGACCTCCTCAGATGCGCTGGACAGGGCGTCGGCGGCGCTGCTGACGTCGCCCATAACCTGGGAGAGCCTCTCCACCATGGTCTTCATGGCAAACAGCAGGCTGCTCCGGTCCCTGTCCTGGACGGCGACCTCCACGGTAAGGTCGCCGTCGGCGACTTTCCTGGAAATTTCCGCCGCATAACGGGGCTCGCCGCCCAGCTGTTTGAGCAGACCGCGGGTTATTCCTATACCGAGCACGAGACCGACGACGACCCCGGCGACCACCAGGCCGACCATAAAGGCAAAGCTGCTCTTGAACACGGCATGGGTCTGGTCGTCGTAACCCTTGGCGTTCGCCTCTTTCAGCTTGCTGAGCCGGCTCATCAGATCGTCGAGCTTCTGGGCCTTTTCGCGCAGCGGACCCATGGCCACGTCAACGACCTTCCGGTGTTCCTGGAGCTTCTCGTGCTCGAGCATCGAGATCACCTGTTGGGAGGTCGCGTTGTAGTCCTTCCACAGGTCGTCGAATGAAGCGACTTCCGCCTTCTCCTTGTCGGTCTTCATGAGCCGCCTGGCGTTCTGCAGGTTCTTCCCGAGCTCTGACTTGTAGGAATTTATCGCCGACAGAAACTTCTGGCGCTGCTCGTTCGTCGAGGCAAGCAACAGATTGCGGGTCTCTCGGCTGATATAGATCAGATCGATATTCGCCTCCTTGATGTACGACACGCCCATCAGTTCAGTGGCGTACATTTCGTCCGCCATTCCGTTGATGGTGGACATGTTCCGGATACCCAACGTGCCCACGACGGCGGTAATCACCGCCACGGCAATGAACCCCGCCAGCAACTTCGTGCCGACCTTCATGTCGTCGATAAATTTCATTTCTCTACCCCTTGTTGATCCTGCGATCCGTTCTCGAAACCGTTACTTGCCAGGTTGCATAAGTCGATCTGGCCTCAACCGCCCTAGACCAGCGCCGTCTCCTCTGTTCTGGGTACCCTGTCGGAGGCGCATTGCGCGGCACCTTGCTCGACCGCGAGCCCCACTAGCACGGGCACGTCAAGAATGACCGCCACTTCCCCGGACCCCAGGATGGTGGAGCCGCTCACGCCACGCAGATACTGAAACACCTTTCCGAGCGGCTTGATCACCGTCTGAAACTCCCCAAGGAGTTCGTCCACCACCAGCCCTGCCTGTTGGGTGCCGTACCGGACTACTACGATGTTTTCGCGATCCGGCGCGGGACCATCGACCGCGAACTGGTTGCGCAAGCGAAGGAATGGAAGCGCATCGCCGCGCAGGTTCATGTAACTGCGGCTGCGCTGTTCGGCATTGCCGCCCGACAGCTCCACGCACTCCAGGACCATGTCCAGCGGTATCACATAGAAAGCGCCACCCACACGTACAAGGAAGCCGTCGATGATGGCAAGGGTGAGCGGCAGCCGGATCACGAACTTCGTACCATGGCCCGGTTCTGTGTACACATCGACCGTTCCCCGCAACGCCTCGATGTTGCGGCGTACCACGTCCATGCCCACACCGCGGCCGGACAGGTTGCTTACTGCTTCCGCCGTCGAAAATCCCGGCTCGAAGATAAGCTGGTGAATTTCCCGTTCACTGAGCGCGGTCTCCTCGCCCACCAATCCCCGCTCCCTGGCCTTGCCGAGAATCGCATCCCGGTCCAATCCGCGCCCGTCGTCGGAAACTTCCATGACGATGCTTCCCGAGTCGTGGTAGGCATGCAGCTTAAGGCGCCCTTCGGCGGGCTTGCCCGCAGCGAGGCGCTCTTCCGCAGCCTCCAGACCGTGGTCCATGGCGTTACGGACCAGATGCATGAGCGGATCGCCTATCTTCTCCACCACGGTCTTGTCGAGTTCGGTCTCCCCGCCGGTTATCTCCAACCGCACCGTCTTGTTGAGGTCCCGACTGACGTCCCGCACCACCCGCTGAAAGCGTTTGAAGGTTTCGCCGACCTGGACCATCCGCAGATTCAGCGCGTTGTCACGAATTTCTTCCACCAGGCGGCCGGTAACCGACATGGCCTCCAGCAAGTGTTCGTGGCCGGTCTGGCGAGCGATAAGATTGCTGGTGGCGCTGGCGATGACCAACTCCCCGACCTGAGTGATCAGTTGGTCCAGCTTTTCCGCGTCTACGCGCAACCATTGCCTTGCGGACGGCTTGGCGTGCCGGGTGGCATCCTGCTTGGCCAAGGCGGCGTCGACCACTTCGCGGTGGACGACTTCTTCCTGCACCAGCAGGTCGCCGATACGGCACTCCGGCTCAGGGCCACCACGCTCGGCCGCCTGACGGCGCAACTGGTCCTGTCTACCGAGGATCTGCTTCAGTTCGTACTCGGTCAGAGCCTTGCTGCGCACGAGTATCTCGCCGAGCCGCAAATCGTCCTCGGGAAGGGCCTCGATAAGCTCCGCGTAGCGGGCGATGTGCGCCCTGGGGGGAAGGACATGCAGCACACAGTCGTCGGCGACGAACTCGAAAACCTGGACGATCTCAGCCTTCTCGGCGTCGCTGGAATACTCCACCTCCACACCGGTATGGCAGCTTTCCGGGTCCATGTCCGCCAGCGAACGCATGTCGCCCACGATTGGAGTCACGTGCAGGATGTCCCCAAGCCGGTTCAGGTACCGCAGAAACGCGAGCGGGTCCATTCCGGCCCGCAACACGTCTTCGCCGAACCGCACCGACAGGTGCCAACTGTCAGCCACCACGCGGGATTCGTCGGCTTCCACAGCCGCCGCCCGTTGCTCCAGTGGATTCCCGGAATTGGCCGGCTCCGTGCCCGGGAACGGGTCCTGCGAGGCCAGGTAGTCTCCGAGGGAGGCGATCAGAGTATTCCCCCTGTCACTGGTGTCCGCATCGAGCGCCGCGTCGTCCAGTGCGAATCCGACCAGCACCGCAATGTGATCCTTGCTGGCCAGCAGCAGAGCCACCAGGTTGTCGTTCAGGGCTACGGTACCGCTGCGGACCTGCTCGAGAATATTCTCTACCCGGTGGGTGAACGACTGGACGTCGTCGAAGCCGAAGATGCCCGCGGTTCCCTTGATCGTGTGGGCGGCCCGGAACACGGAGTTGACATGTTCTTCGTCGCCGGGCTGCTCTTCCAAGGCCAGCAGTGCCGACTCCATCTCGTCCAGCAGCTCGCTGCACTCTTCGCGGAACGTCTCGAGAGGATTTTCACTCATGATGCCGGATCCTTGTCGTGGGCCGCCCCCGAGGGCGTCCGCTCTTTCCCGTGCAGTACCAGAGGATCGCCGAAATACGACTCTGCACAGTACAGCGAGAAAACCTCCAGAACCGGGTCGCTGTGGCGCTTCAGGTACAGCTCGCGCCCGCCCGCCGTACACTCCCGCTTGAGCTGAACCAGCAGCTGGAAGCCCGCGGTGTCGAGCTCTGAGACCCGCGAGAGATCGCATTCGATTGCACCACCGGGCGTGCGCAGGGCGGCGAGGAATTGCTGACGGATTTCCTGGGCCTGGTAGATGGTGAGTTCCCCCTCAGGCGTCAGCTGCACGACCTGGTCTGCAGGCTGCTGCTGTGAATCCATTTCTGTCACCCCCGCGCTCAAGGCGCCACCAGTTTGGAGACGGCATTCAACATCTGGTCGGGCTTGAATGGCTTTACCATCCACGCCTTCACCCCCGCCTCCTTGCCCTTCTGCTTCACGGCGTCCTGGGATTCGGTGGTCAACATGATGATGGGAGTGAAGCGGTTTTTGGGGTCCTTGCGGATCTCCTGCACCATCGCGATGCCGTCCATGTTCGGCATGTTCACGTCGCTGACGATAAGGTTGACCCGGACACCGTCGAGCTTGCCCAGCGCTTCGCGTCCGTCGCCGGCTTCCATCACTTCGTAGCCTGCCCGTTTCAGCGTCAGGGAGACGACTTGGCGCAGCGATGCCGAGTCGTCCACCACAAGTATCGTCTTTGCCATTTATTGTCTCCTTAGAAGAAAGTGATGGCGTCGTCCACACTGCCCTGTTGACCGCCGTCCCCGCTGTGGTTCTGGTGCTGTTCGGTCATCGTGTAGCTGGTTTTCATGCGTTCCAGGAACGCCTCGAGCTCGATCGAAGCGCCCTGCAGCGCGTCCTGGTCGCTCGATCGCTCTATCTCTTTGCGCAGGTCTTCGATGCTCGAACACACCTGACCCAGGATCTGGCTTACCCGATCACCGGCCTGTAGGGACACCAGCACTTCCTCTATCTCACTGCGTATTCCCCGTCCTTCCGCGCGCAGCATGTCGGACGACGCACAGGTCGCGTTGGTAAGCTCTTCCAGGTCGGTCAACACGTGGGCGATGACTTTTTCGGTTTGGCCGACAGCCTCGTTGTCGTCGGCCGCGTTTTCTTCAACCAACGCCCGTGTGGCGGTCATGGAGGTCACGATGTGATCGACCTTGTCGGCGATGCGCTTCCCCGCCTCCGCCGACTTCATGGACAACTCGCGCACCTCGGTGGCCACGACAGCGAAGCCGCGCCCGTTCTCTCCGGCGCGCGCCGCCTCGATGGATGCGTTGAGGGCCAGCAGATTGGTCTTGCTGGCAATTTCAGTGACGTTATCCGCCATGGAGCGAAGATCGTTGGCAAAGTCAGTCAGAAGGCGGACCTGTTCGAGTACCGGTTCACGTGCGGCGACGGAGTTGCGCAGGGCGTCAACCACGCCGGTGAGCTGTCCACGACTTTGTGCGAACGTGGCGGAAACGCCACCGGCCCCGGCGTCTTCCCCTCCGGCCACCTGCATCGAGGTAGTGACCGTGGAGTCCAGCCGTTCCACAAGGGCCGCAAACTGGGCGGACAAGTCGGTGGTGCTGGCGTCGAAGTGCGAGCGGGCCGAATCCACCTGCCTGGACCAGATCGGCAGCACAACTGTTCCCACCTGATCCAGTTCACGCCTGTTCGCGGCGCTCACGAGTTGGCCGCGGCGCTCGGCGTCAAGTCGGATTTGACGCCCCAGGTGGTCGCCGGCGCGCTTCATCACGACGCGATGACGAACGGCCGCCGACACCGCTGCCAGGACTATCAGGAGCGAGGCGCCGGTGTTCCAGGGGGGAGTGGTCGCGACCTGAAGTGCAACCAGGGCGAGCCCACCGAGCAGCAACGTGTACAGGGTGGCTTCGCGGGTAGCCCGGGCATAGTAGGGTGCAGGCTCCGGGACCGTACCCCCTTTGTGTTTCTCCTGATCCATAAAGATGGCTGTCCTCAACGACTGGTCGGTTCAGTGTTCCTACGAGGACTGTTTCGGCCGCGACGGTGCCCTGCGCATCGGTATTTGTCCGCTACTGGAGTCGGACTGCGGCGCGCCGTTGCGTCGGTGTTGCTCTTACAGAAAACGTAAAGATTTCTAACTATTGGGAGCGTGCGCGGTCATGGAGAGGCCACGACAGAAGGGTGGTGCGTGGACTAGACGATGCCGTGTGTCAGCGCGTAGTGGGTCAGTTCGGCGTTGTTTTTCATGCCCATTTTCAGCAGCAGTCTGGCGCGGTAGGTGCTGATGGTCTTGACGCTCAATGAAACCTTCTCGGCGATCTCCGATACCGTCATCCCCGAGGCGATCATCCGCAATACATCGAACTCACGGTCGGACAGGCGCTCGTGGGGCAGCCCCGCGGCAGGTCTTTCCAATTCCTGGGCGAGCCGCTCTGCCAAGGACGCGCTGACATAGCGTCCCCCGCGTACCACCTTGCGAACTGCCGCCACCAACTCCATGGGCGCCGATTCCTTGGTCATGTAACCGGCCGCGCCGGCACGTATCGCACGCAACGCATACTGCTCTTCCGGATGCATGCTGAGCATCAGCACCGGCACCGCCAGCCCCGCACTCTTTATCTTGTGCAGGACGTCGATCCCGCTCCGCCCCGGCAGCGAAACATCCAGCAGGACGATGTCCCAGTCGCCTCGGTGCAGCAGGCCGATCGCTTCCTCGCCGGACTGCGCCTCGCCAATATGCGCTGAACCCAGCTGGGCCGTCAGCAGGAATTTCAGGCCTTCCCGAACGATCGCGTGGTCGTCAACAATCAGGATGTGCGGACCAGACATGCCTGCAGCGATGCTCCCAATAGGTCTCGGTGTTGTTTTGGTGTTGCGGCGAGTTGACCGCCGGAACGGACCCGTTCGCGACGACGGCACACGCTGCAATGCGCAGCGGCGCTGCCTGGCTGGCGGGCGCCGAACCCGGTGTCGCGGAGATCACGGCGGCCCGGCGGCTGTCCCTACAGGCAATCCATGGAGACAAGGCGCCGAGCGGGATCGGATGCCGAGGTGCGGCGGTGCCGGCGACCATGGGGTCCTGATTGCACCCCACATTTCCGGTACCCGTGCAGGCCGCTACCTAAGCGGTCGGCACAGGACATGGAGGCTCGGAACGATAAAATCCGCGGTGCAGGACAGTCGCTGCGTCCGTACCGGCGCAGCGCAAACGGCTGGCGTTGAGACATTTCCATTATTCCTTGTATTTTTTATTGGAATTGGGCGATTACCAGAGTACCCAAAGGCCGACGACCCTATGTCAATATTTTCTGAAGATGGATTCTCGGCAGATCCGTACCGGGACCTGGTGCGTGGGCTGACGAGCGTGCATTATCACCGCTTGTCAGCAATTTTTACACCGCTATCGGCGATATCGCGAGCGAAGATGACAATGCCATGAAACTGAAAGAAAATTGCCTGATGGCATAGACTTTGTATCGCCACCGGGACACGCGCGGCAGCACTGATTATGCCTCGGCTGGTCGCTGACCGGCGCAACGGGCGGCTGGCAGACCACCCGCCCCATCAGGTCTGAGACAGATGAAGCAAGCATTCTTCCAGGCTGATCACACACCAAGCGCCGTGCGCCCATGAACCAGGCCGTCGGTCAGCTGCCAGTGAAACCCCGATCCGGCGCTCAGCGTTCTGGCAGGCGCAGCCGCTATTCCAAACGCCGCCGCCGGGCCCGCAAGCGCCTCCTCACAGCCCTCGCCATTTCCGTTGCTGCACTGATCGCAGCGATGCTGACCGTCGCTCACTACAGTGCGGTACATGCACAGGAGGCGTACCAGCGCCTGATCGGCCTGATCGCCGAGCCGGGGGTGTGCCGGACCATCGAGCGCAGCTATCACCGAGGCTGGTTCGCCTCGGATGCCGTGACCGAACTGTCCATCAACAGCCGCTGGCTGCGCTCGACACTGGGTATCGACACCGGTGGGCGCCCGCTGGACATCACCTTCGACCATCACATACAGCATGGACCTCTGCTTTTCCCCCGGCACGGCGGGCTGTCGTTCGGCGTGGCTCTGGTCAGCACCCAGCTCGACCTGTCGCCCCGTTTGATGCGGCCCCTGCGCAACCTGTTCCCCAACGGGGTGCCCTTCATGGCGCAGACCCGCGTCGACTTTACCGGTGCCACCGACACGGAACTGCAGATTCCCAGGGGCACACTGCCTGCGGGCTTCGACGGTGACGGGGAACTGCTGAGCCTGTCATGGGACGGGCTGGCCGGCTCGCTGATCACTGCGCCCGACCTGAGCCACTACGAACTGGCTTTGGACAGCGGCGGTATCCGGGTCTCGGGACCGTTCGGCAAACTGCGCCTGCTGAGCGCCACCGGCGCCGGCCGGGCCGATCGCGACGAGCACGGACGCTGGCGGGGGCGGCAACAGATTCTCGTACAGGGAATAGCCATGCAGGCCGCGAACGGAAGTCCTTCCAGCGGACTGCGAATCGAGTCGGCAGGGATGGCTGCAACGACCGGACCGGACGGGGATTCCAGCCTCGCCCGGAGCCGATGGCAAATGCGTCGCATCCTTCTGGACGGCACCGCGATCCGCAAGTTGGACGCGCAAGTGACGATCACTCACCTGAACGACGCCACCCTGCAACGCCTGGTGCGGCGCATCATCGGAACGGCAGCCGCCGCGCCTTCAGCCCCGTCCGCCGAGGCCCGGACGACGCCCACCGAGGATTCCCATCCACCATTGTCGGTGACGGTCAACGACTTGCGAATGAGCCTGCAGGGTGGGAGCATCGACGGGCGGTTCGCTCTCAGCTACAACCCCGAAAGCAAGCCGGTGGCAGGAATTTCGTTCCCCGGCCTGTCGGGCGAGGGAACCCTGACGGCGCCCGAAGGGCTGGTGAAGTCCATCGTCGGGGTCTACATGGATAGAGAATACGCCGCGCGGGCCGCCGTCGACCCTTCCGTGCCCACCGACCCCGCCGTGGTCAACCGTAGGGTTTCGGAGCTATCGAAACGCCACATCACGAACCTGATCCAGCAGCACCTGCTGCAGCAGCAGGGTCGCCAGCTGAGCTGCGCGTTGAAGATCGCCCAGGGCCGCATCAGCACCGACGGCGGCGCCGTTGCCAAGCTGATGCCCCGAATGCCAACCAATCAGCAGTGATGGGCCGTTCGGGGGGCGGGTCGCCGGGCCCGACCACGGCCTCACCTGCAGACCGATCGGCCGGGCCGCGGTCGGTTCGTCCACCCCAGCGCAGCGCCGCCCTGGCACCAGTCGTCATGGCCCGAAGGTCATCAGAGCCCACTCAGGATGCGCTTGCGGATGGCGTGGTATTCCTGGTCGGTGATCAGTCCGTCCTTATGCAGCGCTTCCAGCCGGCGAAGACGAAACGCGATACTTTTGTCGCTCGTTCCAGGTCCCGGCTTGCCGCTCGCAGACGATACCCCGGGAGACGCCTGGGCCGCCGGCGGATGATAGTTCGGATCGCATTTCAGCTGCACATGTATGTCCTTGGACAACACGTAATCGTTGACCTGGCGGGTGTACTCCTCGCAGCCTGCCTTGCGGATCGCCAGAGTGCCCGCAGCACGGTAAGACATGCCGACAAAGCGCGGCGGGAACACCTGATCCGGCACGATAGCCAGCGGCGTCTCGCCCACCTTGGCCCCGTTGGCATATACGGCCGCGCCGCTCGGCTTGGAGCTGATTGATATCGTCTTCTTGTGGGTGACGAGACCGGCACACCCCGACAAGCCCAACAACGCCGCAACCATTGCCGCAGCGGCCAATCCGCGAGCCGTAACTCTCATTCGGTCCCCCCCTTTTCATTTGCGCCGACCCCGCCGGCCGCCGGGGGGTCCGAGCGGGACCGTAGCCCAGCTTGGTCCTCAGGGCAAGTGCGACGGACGGATCGGCTTCCCTTGCCTTGAGTCCATGGCTTCGTTCACCGACACTTCCTGTTGACGGCACTATCTGCCCGCGGAGCCCGCAACCCGACCATGACGACTTCCCCCCAAGATGGAGCCACCGGCCGGCTCAATATCGTCATGCTGGGTCTGGTGAGCTTCATCAATGACACCTCCAGCAAGATCATCCTTCCGCTGCTTCCACTGCTGATCACCCAACTTGGCGGGGGCGGGTTCATCGTGGGACTGATATCCGGCGCCAGCGACAGTGTGGCCAGCCTGTTAAAGCTGTACTCCGGCCACCTTTCCGACCGGACGAGTTCCCGCAAGGGCTTTGTGTTCGTCGGCTATCTGGTGTCGTCGGCGGCCAAGTTCCTTTTCGCCTTCGCGACTTCCTGGCCCCAGGTGCTCGGACTGCGGATGGCTGAACGGTTCGGAAAGGGGGTTCGCTCCGCTCCCCGCGACGCCTTGTTGGCCGCCTCGACGTCCCAGACACGCCGCGGACGCGGCTTCGGGATCCACCGGGCCATGGACAGCGCAGGCGCCGTACTTGGCACGGCGATCGCCTTCGTCATGTACTGGAACCTCGGGCTCGGATTCGAGCATATCTTCATGGCGGCCGGCACCATCGGGTTCCTGTCGCTGGTTCCTCTGTTGTTCGTGCGGGAGCGGAGGCAACATCCGCCGTCGGTCGCGTCTGCGGCCATGGCCTTCAGCAACCTTCCGCCGCGGTTGCGCCGATTTACGTTGGTCGCCTTCTTGTTTGCGCTGGCCAATTTCAGCTACATGTTCTTCGTTCTTCGCAGCGAGAGCGCATTTTCCGGCAGACTCGCCGTCGGCGCCCCCATTGCTCTTTATGGTCTGTACAATTTGTCCTTTACCCTGTTCGCCCTGCCCGCCGGCATCCTCTCCGACCGGATCGGCCGCAAGAATGTCTTACTCATGGGCTATGGGCTGTTCGCGTTGGTCTGCGTCGGCTTCACGGCAGCCGGATCCCTGGCGGCGTTCACCCTGCTGTTCATTCTGTTCGGCCTCAGCTACGCACTGGTGGAAGCCACCGAGCGAGCCTACGTCTCCGACCTGGCCGACCCCGCCCGCCGGGGAACGGCCCTGGGCACCTATCACATGGCCACCAGTATCGCGGCGCTGCCCGCCGGCCTGGTGGCGGGCGCTCTGTGGGACTTCCATCCGGCCGCGACCTTCCTCTATGGGGCCGTGCTGGCCGCAGCCGCCATGGTGTTGCTGAAACTGCGGGTCTGAATGGCGGTGACGCCACTGCATGGAAAGGCTCCGGTAAGGTATAATTTTCGTTAACGCACCGGCGAATCCGAGGCCCCCCGATGTCAGATCCCAGCCATGCTTTCGAAACCTTCCTCCATTACCTGTGGCTGTTCGGCCTGCCGGTCGCGTTTATCGTAGTGCTGATCTATGTTTTCTGGCCGGGCCGCAAGCGCAAGTATCGCCAGGACGCCCAGCTGCCGTTCGAAGACGACGAACGGGATCGCGAGAGCGGCAGAAAACAGGACTGACTGAAGCGGCTACAGCAGAGTCAACTGGTCTCCGCTGCGGGCCGGCCGACAAAACAGATCCGTACGCAGCGCGGGACCTGACGAAGCCAGCCCCAACCGGCGACGCGCCACATCGAAGCGCCGGCCGATCAGGTCTGCGTAGGCGCCATTGCCCCGCATGCGCGCGCCGAAACGGGCGTCGTTCTCCCGTCCCTGGCGTGCCTCCCGTACCTGCCCCATCACATGATCGGCCTTCAGCGGCGCATTGGCCTGCAACCATTCCTTGAACAGGTCCTTGACTTCCAGCGGAAGCCTCAGCAGGACATAGCCGGCGAAACCGGCGCCCCCATCCGCGGCCGACTGCAGAATCGTTTCCAGTTCACCGTCGGTCAACACCGGAATGATCGGCGCTACCAGCACGCCGGTGGGAATGCCGGCCCGGGCCAGGTGCTCAATGGTCTGCAGGCGCCGATGGGGGGCGGCAGCCCTGGGCTCCAGGCGACGGGCCAGGGCGGGATCCAACGTCGTGACGGACACGTTGACCTGCACCAGCCCGCTTTCGGCCATGGGCGCGAGCAGATCCATGTCCCTTTCCACCAACGCCGACTTGGTGACGATGGTGACCGGATGGCGATGGGCAGCGAGCGTTTCCAGAATCCCGCGGGTGATCTGCCACTTTCGCTCGACGGGTTGATAGCAGTCGGTGTTGGCCCCCAGCGCCAGCACCCGGCATTGGTAGCCGGCCCGATCGAGCTCGCCCTGCAAAAGGCGAGGGGCATCCGGCTTGCAGAACAGGCGCGTCTCGAAGTCCAGGCCGGGGGACAGACCGAGATAGGCGTGAGTCGGGCGCGCGAAGCAGTAGATGCAGCCGTGCTCGCAACCCCGGTAGGGATTGATGGATTGCTCGAACGGAACATCCGGCGAGCTGTTCCGGGCAATGATGGTTCGGGTCGCGTCCACCGACACGGTCGTTGCCGGTGCAGGGGGCGCGTCGTCGTCCTCTGGCCAACCGTCATCCGCCGCCTCGCGCCTGTAAGCGTCATAACGGCAATCCGGATTGCTCACCGATCCTCGGCCTTTGTACGCCTTCCGGTCCCCGCTCACTGCACGCCTCCCGACGCAGTCACATGTATTTTCATGGAATCCGCCGTTGCTTGGGGCGCCCAGGACCTCCGACTCAGTCCGGAAGACCGATCGGCGAGCCGCGCCCCTGAAGGGGCGGTCAGCCTGGCGGACAGTCCGAGCGGCGGCCCGCCGGCCGAGTATTCGTTGGACTGCGTGTTATTCGGCACAACCCACGGCGCAGCTTCGGGGTCGCAAACCTGGGAAGCCTCTGCACAGGCCGCTGAAGCGGCGCCCGCGGCATTGCAAGGCGCTCGGAATGCTCATTTACCCCTCGTAGACTGCGCTTCCTCATCCCTTCGCGCCTGGTGATCATCCCCTTGCTCGGCCTGTGCAGAGACTCCCTAGGATACCTTGCGGCGGACTTCCAGCACGTTGGGCAGTTGGCCGATCTTGCCCAGCACCCGGCTCAGCTGCCCGATATCGGCGATTTCCAGGCTGAGCTGCATGCGGGCGATATAGTCCTGCCGACTGGTCACGGTGTTGACGCCCATGACGTTGATCCGGTCATTGGCCAGGATTGCGGTGATGTCGCGCAACAGCCCCGGGCGATCATAGGCTTCCACCTCTATGTCCACCGGATAGGTCTGCCGGCTCTGTCCGCCCCACTCCACTTCCAGGAGGCGCTCGCGGTCCTCACCCGACAGCCGCAGTATGTTGGGGCAGTCGCTGCGGTGTATGGTGACACCCCGCCCGCGGGTCACGTATCCCACCACCGGATCGTCGGGCACCGGATGGCAACAACGTGCCATGTGGGTCATAAGATTGCCCACGCCTTCTATCCGCACCCCTTCGGGAACCCGCCGTTCGGCGCGCCGTACCGGAACCGCCACCGGGCTGTCTTCCCGGGCCGGCGCAGTCAGCTCGCTGGCGGCTCCCGCAATCTGTCCGCTGTTGATGTCCCCGGCACCGATGGCGGCGAGCAGATCGTCCAGACTGTTCAACTGGAACCGCTGCACCAGACGATCGAGGTTCAGACCCGTGATCCCCAGCCGGTGCAGCTCGCGGTCCAGGCTGGCCCGCCCGGCAGCCACGTTCTTGTCGTGGTCCTGCTGTTTGAACCAATGGCGCACCTTGGCACGGGCCCGGGGCGTACGCAGATAGCCCAAACCCGGATTCAGCCAGTCGCGACTGGGGGCACCCTGGCGGGTCGTCAGCACTTCCACCTGGTCGCCGCTGTGCAACTCGTAGGTAAGCGGAACCATCCGCCCGTTGATCTTGGCGCCGCGACAGCGATGGCCGACATCGGTATGGATGGCATAGGCAAAATCCAGGGGCGTCGCGCCCTGGGCCAGGTCGACAACCTGGCCCCGCGGTGTGAGCACGTATACCCGGTCGCTGCCGGTTTCCGACTTGAACCGGTCCACGAACGCGCTGGCCGACGGTTCTTCGTCCTTCCATTCCAGCAGTTGACGCAGCCAGGCGATCTTGAGCTCGAAACCGGGATCGAAGTGCGTGCCCTCCTTGTACCGCCAGTGAGCGGCAACACCCAGCTCTGCATGCCGGTGCATCTCCCGGGTGCGGATCTGGATCTCCAGCGTCTGGTCCTCCGGGCCCATCACGGCGGTATGCAGGGAGCGGTACAGATTGTCCTTGGGGTTGGCGATGTAGTCGTCGAACTCCTTGGGGATGTAGTGCCACAAGCTGTGCACCACGCCCAACGCCGCATAGCACTGTGCCACGTCGTCCACCAGGATGCGCACCGCCCGCATGTCGAATATCTGATGGAAGTCCACATTCTTGCGGCGCATCTTGCGCCAGATGCTGTAGATATGTTTGGGGCGGCCGGTAACCTCGGCGGTCTCGATGCCGGCTTTCTTCAACTCGGTCTGCAACAGACCGACCACCCGTTGTATATACCGCTCGCGATCCACCCGCCGCTCGTCGAGCAGACGCGCGATCTCCCGGTAGGTATCCGGTTCGAGATAGCGCAGGGACAGGTCTTCCAGCTCCCACTTGATCTGCCCGATGCCCAGCCGGTTGGCGAGCGGCGCATAGATATCCAGGGTCTCCTGGGCGATCCGTCGCTGCTTGTCTTCATCCAGGTAGCTCAGGGTCCTCATGTTGTGCAGCCGGTCGGCGAGCTTGATCAGCACCACCCGCACGTCATCCACCATGGCCAGCAACATCTTGCGCAGGCTCTCCGCCTGAGACTGCTCGCGGCCTTTCAGCTCGCCGACGTCGGCGAGTCGGTAACCGCTGATCTGACCCATCTTGGTCACCCCATCGACCAACTGGGCAACCGTATCGCTGAACTCGGTGCGCAGCTCTTCCAGGGTGACCTGGGTATCCTCGACCACATCGTGCAGCAATGCCGCCGCTATGGTCTCCTGGTCCAGCCGCAGATCGTTGAGGATGCCGGCCACGGCCAGCACATGTTCCAGGTAGGGATGTCCGGAGGCGCGCTGCTGACCGGCGTGAGCGGCGCGGGCGCGCTCGGCGGCACGACGAATGAAGGCCCGTTCCTCGGGAGAGCGCCGGGAACCGACCTCATCGAGCCATTTGTCGAGATCGATGGCGAGCTCCTCGGCGGCCTGCGGAGCACTGCCTTGAGTTACCTGGGTCATTGATACGACTTGGGACGCCAGCGGCGTCGAAAATTACCTGGACACTTTAAATACTACTCCATAAACAGGCGCTTTTCCTGGACTATTCAATTCCCGCTAAACGGCAGATCGACCCCGCTCGGTTGATATGGCGCCATATTCCCGACCGTCCCAGAGCCGGCGGTCACGGCCCAAGCACTTCCACCCCATCCACCACATCGCGGACGCCCGGGACGTACCACACGTCCAGAATGGCCAGCCGCTTTTCCTCCTCGGAGCGTACCGCACCGTTCAGCCGCACGACACCGGTGCCGGCGCGCACGACGAAGTGATCGGCGTGTACCAGTGGGTCCCGCTCCAGCACCAGGCGCACAGCATCCACCAACTCGCCGTCGTCATCGCTCTCCGGGGGCTCGACATGCAGGCTGTTGACCACCGCTTCGCATCCCCCCGCCCACCAGGCGAGGACTTCCGCCAGCCGGCTGTGGGACAGGCTGGCCACGTGGCCGCGCAGGTGCACGGTGCCATCCTCCGCCTGTACCTCGATGAGGCCGGTCCCGCCGGCGCCATTTTGCCGTACCGTTTGCAGACCGTCCCGACGGCGCACCTGCAGGTCGGTGTCCCGGAGCGCAGGCTCGTCGCTCAGGTTCCGTACTACCTGATCCCGCAGGGCGCCGTCTTCCCGGTGTTCCGAGGGGGTCACCCGCAGGTGGCTGACAATTTCCACGCCATCGGTGGTTTGCCGTATCAACGCCTCGACGATGCGCTTGGCGGCGATGTTTTCCACCAGCCCGCTCAATACCAACCGCCCCCCGTCGACCCGTCCCTGCAGGGGATAGCTATGCAGATTCACGCGTGGGTCGCGTTCCAGAACGGCTGACGCCTGCTTCCAGGCACGCTCGGCTGCATCCATGGTCATGTCGGCCGCCTCCGTTTGGTCACGTTACACTTTCATTCTAGACATGGCCGCTGCCCGAATGACAGGTACTTCGATGCGACCGGAGAAGACCGGCCGCGACTGCCCTGGAGCCACCATGAGTCCCTCTATCCCGACGTCCGCCGGTACCTGGCCCCTGGAGCTGAGCGTGGTGCTGTTCTTGGCGGCTGCGGCCGTGATTACGGTATTCGGCATTTGGATGACCCGTCTCGCCAGCCTCCTCGCCGACCGTACCGGGATGGGTCAGGCGGTCATGGGCGCGGTGTTCGTGGGCGCCAGCACCTCGCTGCCCGAGATCGTCACCTCGTTGACAGCTGCCGCCGGGAACCACCCGGACCTGGCGGTGGGCAACGCCGTGGGCAGCATTGCCGGCCAGACTGCGCTGCTTGCCGTGGCGGACATGACATACCGCCGCGCCAATCTGGAACACGCAGCGGCATCGGCGGCAAATCTCATGATGGGCGGCCTGCTGGTGGTGCTCCTGTCCCTGCCGCTGTTGGCAATGGGTATACCCCGCTTCGCCTTGTGGCATATCCACCCGGTCAGCTTTCTGATGATCCTAGCGTACGTGTTCGGCGTTCGCCTGGTATCCCAGACCCAATCCGAACCCATGTGGTATCCCGCCCGCACACGGGAAACACTCCAGCCGCGGCGGGGTCAGCACAGGCGTGGGGGTTCAACGGCCGTCCTGTGGCTGAGATTCGCGGTCGCTTCCGCCTTCATGGGGGCCGCTGGTTGGATACTTGCCCGCTCCGGTGTATCCATCGCGGCCCACACCGGACTCTCGGAAACCGCGGTAGGCGGTGTCCTGACGGGCCTCTCCAGCTCCCTGCCGGAGTTGATCACCGCAGTGACTGCCGTGCGCATCGGCGCACTCAACCTGGCGGTGGCCGATGTCCTGGGGGGAAACGCCTTCGACGTCACCATCGTCGGACTGTCCGATCTGGCGTACCGCAAGGGGCCCATCTACGAAGCACTGTCGCCGCTGGACGGATTTCTGCTGTCACTCAGCATACTGCTTACGGGAATACTGCTCATGGGTATGCTACGCAGGGAAAAGCACGGCATCGCCAACATCGGTCTGGAGAGCTTCCTGGTGCTGGTGCTTTATGGGGCAGGCGTTGCGGTATTGGTGCTCGCCCGCTGACGCGGGCGGCCCGACAGTCTCCGTCACACCCCGTCATTGGAAACACGCGTCGCCAGGTAACGCTTCAGATCCAGGGCGTTGCGCGCGGCATGACCCTGATCGTCGTTGTTGAAATAGACGTAGCAGTCCATTTCATTGGCCAGATAGTCGGCGACGCGATCGGCCTGGGCGACCAGAAACTGGTGAGAATACGTTCCGCGGTAGTGATCGCCGTGAAAGCGCAGATAGACGAAATCCGCGGTCAGCACTCTGGGATGGTCTGGAATCATGTCGTGGACGCAGAGGGCGACATTGTGCGCTGTCAGAACATCGAACACGTCCTGGCACAGCCAACTCTCGTCCCTCACCTCCATGGCCCAGCGCTGGACGCGTGGCAGCAACCCCACAAAGTTCGACAGCCTCTCCACGTTGACGCGCCAGTGGGGCGGCAACTGTACGAGCACGGGACCCAACGTGCGGCCAAGGCGTTCCGCACCGTCCAAAAACCGCTCAAGAGGCGCCTCAGGTTCCTTGAGACGCTTGATATGCGTACCATAGCGGCTGAATTTCAGAGCATAGCGGAAGCCACGGGGCGCCTGCTGGCGCCAGCTATCGAAAACATCTCCGTCAGGCAGACGATAAAAGGTGTTGTTGATTTCGACGGTGTCGAAATGGTCCGCATAGTAGGCGAACCACTTCCGGGTCGGAAGGCGAGGCGGGTAGAAGACTCCGCGCCAATGGGGATATTGGTATCCGGACGTGCCGACCCGGACCGTTCCCGGGGATACGGTCATGGCCCGCGTAGCTGCTCCGCCTCGATGATTTCCAAGCCCAGGCCCGCCAGCTCGGAGCGCACGTCGGCATCCGCCCCTGGATCCACCGCGCGCGTCATATCCCAGATCACCCGCACGGTAAAGCCGGCGGCGGCCGCGTCCCGTGCTGTCCACAACACGCAATAATCCCGCGCCAGACCCGACAGGAAGACTTCGGTGACACCCCGTTCGCGCAAATAGCCGCCCAGCCCGGTGGGGGGGCGCGCACCGGCCGGGTTCCAGTTGTTGCGAAGCGCGCTGTAGGAATCCACTTCTGGCTCGATGCCCTTGCGGACGATGGCCGCCACACGTTTCCAGGGCAGATGGGGGTGCAATTCCGCGCCGGCGCTGCCCTGCACGCAGTGATCGGGCCACAGCACCTGCTCATGGCCGTACATCTCGATCACGTCCAGCGGTTTGTGGCCGGGATGACTGCTGGCGAAGGACATATGCCCGGCTGGGTGCCAGTCCTGGGTGGCGATCTGCAGTCGGAACGGGCCGTCGGTCATCAGCCACTGCAACGGCTCGATCAAGCGGTCTCCCTCCCCGACCCCGAGCGCACCCCCCGGCAGAAAATCCGGTTGCATATCCACTACCAGCAATGCCGCACGGTCGGGTTCGACTCGGACCGGTTCCAGCGTCATCACCTGTCTCCCCGGCTTGCCCCGGAAGCCAAGGCCAACCATAGTCTGTTGTGAAATGCTAGTCAGGGGTCTCGCCCCTGTCCAGCATGCGTACTTGACCGGGATCGTGCCGGCGTTGCAGCGATCCTAGCGGGAAACGGACATGCCCGAGTTACCGGATGTAGAGGTTTTCAAACGCTACTTTGACGCCACCAGCCTGCACAAAACCATTGAGCGGGTCGATCTGCGTGACGAGCGGATGCTGGGGCGGACGACGGGCCGCGAGTTGCGACGAGCGCTGACCGGCGACCGGTTCGAAGGTTCGCGGCGACATGGCAAGTATCTGTTCGCGATACTGGGACGTCAGGGTGCGCTGGTGCTGCACTTCGGAATGACAGGCTTTCTCCGGTATTTCAAGCACGAAGAAGACGATCCCGGTCACAATGTCACCCGCATCGCATTCGACAACGGGTATTCGCTCTTCTACAACAGCCACCGACGCCTGGGTCTGGTGGAAATCACGGACGATCCGGCAGGATTCATCGAGTCAAAAGGCCTCGGACCGGACGCGCTACGCGTCGACGCCGCTCAATTCGACGATATGCTCAAGGCCCGCCGGGGCCATATCAAGTCCCTGCTGATGAATCAACATGCCGTTGCCGGACTCGGCAATGTATACACCGACGAAGTACTGTTCCAGGCCGGCATTCACCCGCGTCGGAAAGTCCGGGATCTGTCGACCGCCGAGCGCCACCGGTTGCAGCGGGCCCTGGCCAGGGTTCTGCACAAGGCCATCGAGGCCGGCGCGGATCCACAGCGGCTTCCCGCCACGTTTCTCACTCCCCATCGGCACGCGGGCGCTGTCTGTCCACGCTGCGGAACCGCCCTGGGTGTTCTCAAGGTGGGCGGGCGCACCGCCTATTACTGTCCCCGGCGACAGCCTGCGCGTTGACCGGCAGTGCGGTACCGGCCCGCTCCCTCCTTTCCCCGGCAACCGAGCCAGGGCATCCGCATTCCCTGACCGGTGCGGCCGGATTCCGATCGGAGGGCCTGCAGATGGGGAAACACGCGGACTGGGTCGGGTTTGCGGCTCATGGGCGCTTGACTACACTCCAGGCAGCAGGAGCCTAGAAACGCTCACAAAGTCCACGCTGACAGGGAATCTGCGATGGCAAACTCAAGCACGGACCTTCACGAAGCGCCGCACTCGATGTCCGAACGCGTTCGGGACATGCACCGGGCGCTGGTGTCGCTGCAGGAGGAGTTGGAGGCGGTCGACTGGTATCAACAGCGGGCCGACGCGACTCGGGAAGACAGTCTGCGTGACGTATTGCTGCACAACATGCGTGAGGAGATGGAGCACGCCTGCATGGTGCTGGAGTGGCTGCGTCGCAACAGCGAGGACTTCGACCTGCAGCTGCGCACGTACCTGTTCAAATCCGGTTCCATCACGGAAGCCGAGGAAGAAGCCACCGGCGAACCACAGGAACCCGCGACGGACCGCGCACCGGTCAGCACCATCGGTTCATTGAAAGGAGTCTGACATGAGCTATCTCAACCGTGCCCAGGCCCCCTTGGCGGAGGATTTCTGGGGGAAGATCGACAACGCCGCCCAGAATGCCGCACGGGACATGCTCACCGGACGCCGGTTTCTGGATCTGGACGGCCCCTACGGGATCGGGTTGACGTCTGTGGAGATCGGCGCGGACTACTACTGCCGGGACCCCGGGCCGGACGAAGCCGGTGCCGTGGCGGGCCGCGCCATTCCCCTGCCTATCGTGCGACGGACCTTCGGGCTGAGCGTGCGGCGCGTGGAGGCATATCTGAACATGGGCCAGATACTCGATCTGTCGGCGGCGGAAGATGCCGGCGAAGCGGTGGCCCGCCGGGAAGAGGAATTCGTCTACTACGGCGAGCCCAAGTTCGGGTTGGAGGGACTGCTGACCGCCCAGGGCCGCCACGAGGCCAAAGCCGGCGATTGGAACCAGGTGGAATGCGCGCTGGACGACGTGCTGGGCGCCGTGAACCGGCTGGAACAGTCCGGATATCGCGGTCCCTACGGGCTGGCGGCGTCACCGACCCTGTACAACAGTCTGTTTCGGCGCTACGAAGGAACGGATATGGTGCAACTGGAACACCTGCGTCGCCTGTGCGAACTGGGGGTGTACAAGGCACCGGTAGAGGGCGCCGTGGTCATCGATCCCCATGTGGGAAAACTGGTCCTCGGTCAGGACATGATGGTGGGCTACTCCGGGAATGACGGCATCCACTACCAGTTCTTTGCCAACGAGAGCATCGTACTGGTCCTGCAGGAGCCGGAAGCCATCTGCACCTTGACGGTCTAGAAGGCATGACCTGACGGTAGCGGGAGCCAAGGCCGAGCGCTCCAGCCGCAGAGCCGATCAACGGCTCGCCGGCCCGGCCCAGGCCTCAGGCCATAATCGAGGATCTGCGGCGCCGGGAACGGCCATGCCCTGGGCGGGCCGCAGCCTACCGGGAACTCAATCAGTCCTGGTCCGGGCCTGCCAGCTTCACGGCGACGCGCGCGACATGCTCGCCCTGGAACCGTGCGATCTGCAGCTCATTTTCCGACGGTGTGCGGCTCCCGTCCGGGCCGGCGATGGTGGTAGCACCGTAGGGCGAGCCGCCGCTGACTTCCGCGATTTCGAAAAGCCCTTGGGCCGAATAAGGCACGCCAACCACCACAAACCCCAGGTGCAGGAGCGTAGTGTGAAAGGAAACGATGGTGGTTTCCTGCCCGCCGTGCTGGGTGTTGGTGCTTGAAAAGACGCTGGCGGCCCTGCCGATGAGCTTGCCGCTCTGCCAGAGCCTGCCGGTCTGGTCCAGGAAATTGCGCATCTGGGCGCACATATTGCCGAAGCGCGTGGGCGTTCCGAAAATGACGGCGTCATAATCGGCCAGTTCATCGGGCTCCGCCAACGGCGCCGACTGATCGATTTTCGCACCTGCCGCCCGGGCCACCTCTACAGGCACCAGTTCGGGCACGCGCTTCACGCTGACATCCACGCCCGGCACCCGGGCCGCACCCTGCTCCACCGCGCGCGCCATCGTCTCGATATGCCCGTACATGCTGTAGTAGAGAACGAGTATGCGGGTCATGGCGACACCTCCTTGTCTCTAGGTTGCGACCGCGATGTTCGGGGAATCGTTCCCTTGCGGGGACGATAGACGACAGTTATGGGCACCGCCGACTTCCGCATCCTGAGCGTGGCGTTCGCCTGCTCTACCTGACAGCGCGTTTCGTCTGCCGGGTATTGAGGCGCCAAAACACAACAGGCCCGGAGGCGGTGCTGCCTCCGGGCCTGTCACTACGGGCCGGCAGATCGTTCAGAAGCGATCCCGGCGGCCATCGCGACGGTCATCGCCCTGCACAGGCTCGCCG
>CAZNBB010000036.1:0-31004 GCA_964571225.1 uncultured Gammaproteobacteria bacterium | reverse complement strand
GGCGGCTCAGGAAGGAACATTCTGGTTGCTGGCGGCAGGCGGGGTCGCGCTGACCTTCCTGCTGCAGTCCTCCAGTGCCGCCCTTGCCCTGGTGCTGACGGCCACGGCGGGCGGCGTGCTGTCTCTGGGCGCCGGAGCGGCGGTGGTGATCGGTGCCAATGTCGGCACCACTACCACCGCCGTGCTGGCGGTGTTGGGCGCGACCTCCAATGCCCGGCGGGTGGCCGCCGCCCATGTGACATTCAATCTGCTGACCGGTGTACTGGCCCTGCTCTTGCTGCCTGCCCTGTTGCCGGTGCTGCGCTGGCTTCACGGTGTTCAACACTGGGAATCGACCGCGGTACTGGCCCTGTTCCACACCGCGTTCAACGTGGCGGGCGTGCTGCTGATGTGGCCGCTCACGAGGCCGCTGCTGCGGTTCCTGCAAGGGCGTTTCCGCACGGCCGAGGAGGATGAGGCCATCCCCCGCCATCTGGACTACACCGTCGTGTCGACACCGAGTCTGGCCGTCAACGCCCTGGTGCTGGAACTGGGGCGCGTCGGCACCATTGCCCGGCGCATGGCCGAGAAGGCGCTGGGGCCCCGCCCCCAGACGGCGGAGCTGGACGCAGACAGTACGGCGCTGCAGCGGCTGGTGGTGGCCGTCGGTGAGTTCGCCGGCGCGTTGCGCCGCGGCGATCTGCCGCCCCAGGTCGCCGACGCGTTGCCCGACGTGTTGCGGGTATCCCAGTACTACGCGTCCGTTGCGGAGTTGAGCGTCGCTCTTGCCGCCCGGCGCCGGGATCTGGAGCCGGTCGCCGACCCGGAATTGCATACCGCGCTGGAGCGCTTTGCCGCCGAGGCGGCGGGAGCGATGGACACCGCGGAGCCCTGGGACCCCGCCTATTCGCTGCGCGATGCCGAACAACGGCTGGAGCATCTGGACGCGGACTATCACCGACTCAAGGACCGGCTGCTACGGGCCGGTTCCGACGGTGTGCTCGCGCCGGCGCGGCTGGTGCGTCAGCTGGACCAGCTCAGTGAGGTGCGCCGGCTGGCGGAGCAGGCGGCCAAAGGCGCTCGATATCTGCATGCACTGGCCGCGGTCGCCGCGCAGGCCCGGGAACCGGCCACAGTGCCTTCGTCCGAGTAAGGTCGAGCGCCGCGCCGTCCGTATAATGCCTGCCATCGTGGTGCGGTTTGCCGTCACCGGCCCTACCCAACAACGAGGTGAATTCATGCGTTCCGATGCCTATCGCGTGCTGAAGGATCTACTTTCCCTGCCCACCGCGCCTTTTCGCGAGCAGCAGGTCCGCGAATTCGTCGCCGCGACGTTGGACGGCTGGGGTGTGCCCGCGTTCGAAGACCCGGTCGGCAACCTGGTGGTGGGTGTCGACGACCGGCGGGGCTACCGGCGACTGCTGCGCACCGCCGCCCGCGAGCCGGTGCGGTTGTTCATCGCCCATATGGACCATCCCGGATTCCACGGCATGCGTTGGCTGGACCCGAAGCGGCTGCAGGTGCGATGGCACGGCGGCTCGCCCGTGAAGCATCTGGCCGGGGCTAGAGTGTGGCTTTCCGCCGGGGAGGGATACGCGGCGGAAGGGAAGTTGCAGAACGTCCAATTGATCCGCTCGCGGCGTGCCATCGACCGGGCCGTGGTGCGACTGCCCAGCAGCGTACTGCACGACGCCCAGCGGGCCCGTCGCCTGTACGGCGGTTTCGGGTTCCGCGCGCCGGTGTGGAAAAGCGGGAAACGGATCTATACCAAAGCGGCCGACGACCTGGTGGGCGTGTACTGCGTCATGGAAACGGCCCGGCAACTGTTTTCCGGCCGGCGTCGGCAGGATGTCCCGTTCCTCGGTGTGCTGACCCGCGGTGAAGAAGTCGGCTTTGTGGGCGCCGTGGCTCACCTGGAACTGGGGTGGTGGCGGCGTGCCAGCCGCCCGTTGGTGTGCGTCAGTCTGGAAGCGTCGCGGACATTGCCTGGAGCGGCGATCGGACGCGGTCCCGTGGTGCGCCTCGGCGACCGACGCACCGTGTTCGACGCCGACGGGTTGAAAGTGCTTTCCGATGTGGCCCAGCAGCGGTTGCCGGGCCGCCATCAGCGCCGCATCATGGACGGCGGAGCCTGCGAGGCCACCGCGGCTACCGCCTTCGGCCTGCCGGCGATCGGTCTGTCGATTCCGCTGGGCAACTACCACAACCAGGGTTTCGAGGGCGGTCCCGACTGCCGGGCACCGCAGGGTCCGGCACCCGAGTTCGTACACGTGGAGGATATCGAGGGGCAACTCAGCGTCTGCCATGGGTTGATGCAGTCCGGGCTGCCGTGGCGAGACGCCTGGCGCGATCAACGCCAGCGGCTGGTGCGGTTGCGGGCCGACTACGGGCAGTTGCTGGGGGGCTGAGGAGCGGCGGCTACAGAGCCGGGACAGCAAAAGGCCCGCCGAAGCGGGCCTTTCAACAAGCGACTTCCAGTGCCGATTACCGGCGGCTGGCAGTCTTGCGCTTGGCGGTCTTCTTCTTGGCGGTCTTCTTCTTGACCGGCGCTTTCTTACGCGTCGCGGTCTTCTTCTTGGTGGCGGCCTTCTTTTTCTTCACCACCTTCTTCTTCTTGGCGGCGACCTTCTTCTTCTTGGCCGCTACCTTCTTCTTGGCTGTCTTGCGCTTCGGAGCCGCCTTCTTCTTGGCCGTCTTGCGCTTGGGAGCAGCCTTCTTCTTCGCAGTCTTGCGCTTCGGTGCTGCCTTCTTCTTCGCAGCAGCCTTGCGCTTCGGTGCAACCTTTTTCTTGGTTGCGGTCTTGCGTTTCGGAGCGGCCTTCTTCTTGGCGGCCGTCTTCCGTTTCACGGTCTTCTTCTTCACTGCCATGGGGAATTCCTCCCTATCTGTTGTCGGTTCGCGCAACATAACGGCATGCGTCGGCGAAACTTTAACAAAAAATAATGCATTACGTCGAGATTATCATAACGAACTCGATGAACCGGCGCTAAGTGAGCAGCCGAAAGAGGACCACGCTGAGATCGTCAGGTTTGGACGGATGATTGCCCGCCGGCTGGGCCATGCGCGTTTGACAGCTTTCTACAAGCTGCTTGCACGCTTTGGGCAAGGCGCCGATGCGGGCCTGGGCGACGATCTCGTCGATGTGCAGGTTGTCCGAGAGCCCGTCGCTCGCGAGCACCAGCGTATCCCGCGGCGAAAGGGAAATCGGTGCGCCGACCTCGATACGCATGTCCGGCGTGCCGATCATGTTGGAGATCAGATGGCGTTCGGCGTGGTGCATGGCTTCCTCCGGATTCAGGAAACCCGCTTCCACGGCATAGCCCACAGGCGAGTGGGGTACCGTCTGCAGCTTGATCCTGCCCCGCTGGCCGGTAATCAGTATCAGGGAGTCGCCCGCGTGGTAGGGCCGCACCACCCGGTGCTGAATCTCCACTACCGCAAGCGTGGTGGCGGCGCCCACCCCCAGGGCGCTGACGGCCTGGTTGGCATGTTCGATACCGTCGAGAATCGCCTCGCGCAGGCCGACAGCGTCCGCATCCACGTTGCGCAGCGCGTCGGCCACGCAGCGCACGGCGAGGGCGGAGGCCTGCTCGCCGGCGGGCATGCCGCCCAGTCCGTCGGCGACCACCAGCACACCGGCTCCGTTGCCGCAGGGAATCAGGGCGACGCTGTCTTCATTGGCCGTGGTCTTGCCTGGCGCCCGTGCGGAGTAGGCGACAGCGAGTCCGCCGGCGATCCGGTGGGCCTCACTCTGTTGCAGGTCGCATTCGAGGTACAGGGCCGGTTCCTGAATATCGGAAAGGGGCATCGTCAGTTCCATTGCATGGTTTCGAGATACTCGCGGAGTTGTCCCGCAGTCTTGAACTTCTTCAGAATCAGCGAGTGCTTCAGGCCGCAGCATATCGCCTTGATCTCCGGCGGTTGCCGGGCGTAATGACGCCGCCCTCCCAGCGCCTCGTAGAAGATTCGGATCAGGTCGATGACGTCATCGTGGATGTTCTCGGGGCGGGGTGCGCCCCAGTGAAAGAGGTCGAGCAGCTTGAGGTCGAAGCCCAGGCCGTAGCGTTGGATGATGATGTTCTCGCTGTGCAGGTCGCCGTGGTATTCGCGCATCTGGTGGATGCACTCGATTCCGCTGGCCAGGGCGTGCAGCAGATGCAGGGCGGGAAAGGCCGACAGGCGCTTGCCCGGCTGGCGGGCAAGGAAGTCGCTGAGCAGTTCACCCTCCACGAAGTCGGAGACCAGGAAGGTCACGGCGATACCCTTCCACGTGATGGTCTCCTGGGTGTGGTACTGGATGACGATCGGGCAGTGGTGCAGCTTGTGGAGCTTGCGCGCGTAGCGGGTCGCCGTACGGTCGCCCAGGTTGCGCTGGGGGAAGAAGAACTTGGCGGCGCGTTCGATACCGGTGCTGCGCTCGCGGATCAGGTAGACCTCGCCTTCCCAGCCGGCGCCCAGGTGGGCGAGGATTTCGTATTTGCGCGCCACGATCCGCCCCGGCTGCAGATTGAAGGCGGCGATCTCCGGCGTCCGGGCGCGGCCGCGCTCAGCCATGGTTGCGGTCGGTGGGGCGTTGCCGGGGAGGCATGGAGCAGCGCTTCGCGGTGCGCGGTTCGCGAGCGATGCCGCCGGTTGGGGGGCTGGACTTGCGGTGGCGGCGGTGCCCGACGCCGGTATCGATACTCGGTGCCGTGCTGATGGCGGCCTCCCGAAACGCAACGCCGGCGTCGGAACCCGACGCCGGATGCTTTATAGTTGGGTTAACCAAAAATAACCGGCTGTCCACGGGCCAAGTATGCCATGACCGAGCTTTGGGACAAGTTGTATCGACGGGGGATCCACCTCCTTTGGGAAGTGGACGTTCGAACGTTGCCGACCGCGCGGCGCTTGCTGACCTTCGTCGCCAGATTGATCTACGTCATGATGCGGGAGCTGATGGGCGGGCAGCTGGGCCTGCGGGCCATGGGGCTGGTCTACACCACCTTGCTGTCCATCGTGCCCCTGCTGGCGGTCTCCTTTTCGGTGCTCAAGGCATTCGGCGTACACAATCAGATCGAGCCGCTGCTGTACAACTTCCTGGCGCCGCTGGGCGCCAAGGGTGTGGAAGTGGCTGACCGGGTGATGGCGTTCGTCGAGAATGTGAAGGTCGGAGTGCTCGGCACGGTCGGTCTTGCGGTCCTGATCTATACCGTGATCTCCCTGATGCAGAAGATCGAGCAGTCCTTCAACTTCGTCTGGCGTATCGAGCGCATGCGCAGCCTCGGGCACCGGTTCACCAGCTATCTCACGGTGATTCTGATCGGCCCGGTGCTGGTGTTCACCGCCATGGGGATAACCGCCTCGGTCATGAGCCATACGCTGGTTCAGCACCTCATGCGCATACAGCCGCTGGGAGCGATCGTGCTGGCCGCCGGCGAACTGGTGCCCTACGCCCTGGTGTGGGGCGCATTCACGTTCATCTATCACTTCATGCCCAACACCCGTGTGCGGGTGAGCGCGGCGGTCTCGGGGGGGTTGATCGCGGCGGTGCTCTGGCAGAGCACCGGCTGGCTGTTCGCCGCCTTCATTGCTTCATCGTCCCGTTATGCCGCCATCTATTCCAGCTTCGCCATTCTCATGCTGCTGTTGATATGGCTGTACCTGAGCTGGCTGATCCTGCTGTTCGGGGCGCAGATCACCTTTTACGTCCAGCACCCCCAGTATCTGTCCATGCAGCGCCTGCGCATCGTGTTGAGCCCGCGCCTGCGCGAGCGTCTGGCGCTGACCTTGATGTTCCTGATCGGGTACAACCACTATCACAACCGCAGACCCTGGTCGGTGGAGACCTTGGGTCAGCACCTGTCACTGCCCCCGGAGGCAGTGGAGCGGGTGCTGCGGGAACTGGAAGGCGCCGGTTACCTGGTGACCACCGGCGATGATCCCCCCGCCTATGTGCCGGCGCGGGATATAGAAACCATCGGTCTGCTCGAGCTGTTGAAATCGGTGCGCAGGACCGATGAGAACCAATTACTGAACGACGGGCGGATCCTCAAGTTGGCGCCGGTGGAAGAGGTTATCGGGGCGTTGGATGGCGCGGTCGGCGAGGCCCTTGGCGAGCGGAGTCTGCGGTCGATGGTGCTGTCCCATCGCGGGGAAATCTGAACGGGCTGCCGCCCTGGGGGGCAGGGGCGACGGCTCGGGGTGCCCGAACTGCGGGGTCCGGTGTTTAGATTTTCCGGTATACGGTCAGCGGGAGCCGCGCTGGGCGACCTGCATACTGTCTGCAACCTGCATCTGTATCCAGGGTGGCAGCAGGCGGGCCATGGTTCGGTAAAAGCGCCGGGCGCTCACCCCCGGACAGCCTTCCGCCTCCGGCCGCCAGCTCAGGCGGTAGAACCACGCGGGTCGATGGCCGAGACGGGCCGGCGAGTCCGCGGGCAGGGGGCCGACTGCCTGCACGGTCTTGCCAGCGAATACCCAGGCGTTGTGGCACAGTCTCGCCTGAGCCTTGGTCTTGGCTTTGCCCAGGGCCACATGGACTAGGGCGGCCGCGGCGGCGCGGGTGGGTGCCCGATTCTGCGGGACCCAGGCGACCACGCGGTTGTAGGGAGACGGCGTAGCCTCGGCGAGCGGTTCGAAGGACGCTTCGGGCTGATGGTCGGTGGGTGGCGCGACAGTGGAGCAGGCGCCCAGCAGCAGCGCCAGTGCCGGGCCGGCAACGGGCATTGATCGGCGGAATATCGTGTACATATGGCGCCTCCCGCACGCTGTGGACGGGGCCGGAGCCGGCCCGTGACATGGTTCGAGCGTAGGAGCGCGCCGGGGGCGATTCTGTGACGCAGGTCCGGAATCGTTCCAATCGAGTCTCAGGGGCAAAGCAGGGGACGGAGTGACCGGATGGGCAGGCAGAGTGCGGAAAGCGGCCGGGGCGGCAGGCGCCGGGCGCGTTGGCGTCTGGGGCTCGAACTGGCCGCCATTCTCGTCGCGGTGGTCGGTATCCAGGCCTATCGCCAGCGTGACACGGCGAGCGGGCCGGCGCCGCCCCTGGCCGGGCGGCTGCTGTCCGGGCAGACGGTTTCCCTGGCGGCCCTGCGCGGGCGTCCGGTGCTGGTGCATTTCTGGGCTACCTGGTGTCCGGTCTGCCGTCTGGAGCAGAGCAGCATTGCCGCCATTGCCCGGGATCATGCCGTGCTCACGGTGGCGTTTCAGGACGGATCGGCCGAACAGGTGCGGGCCTACATGCGTCGCGAGGGCCTGGACTACCCGGTGCTGGCGGACCCCTACGGCGTGCTGGCTTCCCGCTACGGCGTGCGCGCCGTGCCCACCAGTTTCATTATCGGGCCCCGGGGACGGATCCGTTTCGTGGAAGTGGGCTATACGTCCGAGGCGGGCCTGCGACTGCGGATGTGGCTGGCCGCACGGCTGCCAGCCGGCGACGACGCTGATACCATGAGTGGCCGGGGCCAGCGGAACCGTCCGGCGGGCGCGGCGGGAAAGCGGGACGGACGCACTGGGGCCGGGTGAAGCCTAATGGACGATATCGACACGACCAAGGTGGAGCGGTGCGTTGAACGGCTCTGCAACGATGGCTGCCAAGCCGTCTGGGGCTATATCGAAGCCCTGAAAGCCGACCGTGAGCTGCCCCAGGCGGCCGCCCTGAACGGCGCGGAGCGCCGGCGGCTGTTGGCGGAACTGCAGCAGATCATGGCGGTGTACGAAAACCGCTAGCCCATGACCTGCGCGACGGCATCCAGTACCGTCGCGCTGTTGAACGGCTTGACGATGAAGCCGGCCGCCCCCAATGTCAATGCTTCCTTGACCCGCGCCGACGTGCTCTCGGCGCTGATGATGAGCACTTTCAGCTCCGGGTACTCCACGCGCACCTGCTGCAACACCTCCATGCCGTTTTTGTGGGGCATGAAGATGTCCAGGCACAGCAGTTGCGGGCGCAACCGGTCGCACATCTCCAGGGCGGACTCACCGTTGGTCGCTTCGCCCACCACCTCGTAGCCGTCTTCCTGCAGCATCAGGCGCAGCAGTTGCCGGACGGCGAACTGGTCGTCAGCGATCAGCACTCGACCCTTGCTTGTAGCCATGGTTGCACGGCTCCGTGGCAGGGGCATCCGGAGCCGCTGACAGGATTCGGGTCAGGAAGCGGCGCGGGAGGCCCGTTTGCGTTCGTGTTCCTTGAGCAGCTTCTTGCGCAGGCGCAGATAGTGGGGAGTCACCTCCACCAGCTCGTCGTCATCGATGAATTCCAATGCCTGTTCCAGGCTCATGCGCACCGGCGGGGTGAGTAGTATGTTTTCGTCGGACCCTGCCGCCCGGATATTGGTCAGCTGTTTCGCCTTCAGCGGATTGACGACCAGATCATTATCACGGGAATGGATGCCGATGACCATGCCTTCATAGACTTCGTCGCCCGGATCGATGAACAGCCGCCCCCGATCCTGGAGATTGAACAGGGCATAGCCCAGGGCTTTGCCCGGTCCGTTGGCGATCAGCACGCCGTTGACGCGCTGACCGAACTCGCCGCGCTTCACCGGCCCGTAGTGGTCGTAGACGCTGTACAGCAGACCGGTGCCCTGGGTGGCGGTCAGAAACTCGGTGCGAAAGCCAATCAGGCCCCGGGAGGGCATGATGTAGTCCAGGCGTACCCGGCCCTTGCCGTCCGGCACCATATCCTTGAGCTCGCCGCCGCGCTCGCCCAGCTTCTGCATGACGGCACCCTGGTGGTCTTCCTCCACGTCGACGGTCAACTGCTCGAAGGGCTCCTCCCAGTGTCCGTCGACTTCCCGCAGGATGACCTCGGGACGGGACACGCCCAGTTCGTAGCCTTCGCGGCGCATGTTCTCGATGAGAATCGACAGGTGCAGCTCGCCCCGGCCCGATACCTTGAATTTGTCCGGATCTTCGGTGTCCTCCACCCGCAGGGCCACGTTGTGCAGCAGTTCGCGCTGCAGGCGTTCGCGGATCTGCCGGGAGGTCACGTATTTGCCGTCGCGACCGGCGAAGGGCGAGTTGTTGACCTGGAAGGTCATGCTGACGGTGGGCTCGTCCACGGTCAGCGCCGGCAGCGCTTCAACCTGCTTCGGATCGCACAGGGTATCGGAGATGTACAGCTCCTCGATGCCCGTGAAGGCGATGATGTCACCGGCCTGGGCCTCGGGCACCTCGATGCGTTCCAGCCCCAGGAATCCCAGGATCTGCAGCATGCGGCCGCTGCGCCGGTTGCCGTCCCGGTCCACGATGGCCACCGGGCTGTTGCTGCGGATCCGGCCCCGGACGATGCGCCCGATGCCGATGACGCCGACATAGCTGTTGTAGTCGAGCTGGCTCACCTGCATCTGGAAAGCACCGTCGGGGTCCACGTCGGGCACGGGTACATGTTGCACGATCGCTTCGAAGAGCGGGGTCATGTCGCCGCTGTCCACATGGGGATCGGTGGCCGCATAACCCTGCAGAGCGGATGCGTAGACTACCGGGAAATCGAGCTGCTCGTCGGTGGCGCCCAGTCGGTCGAACAGGTCGAAGGTCTGGTCCAGCACCCATTCGGGCCGGCTGCCGGGACGGTCGATCTTGTTGATGACCACAATGGGCCGCAGGCCGCGGGCCAGGGCCTTCTGGGTCACGAAGCGGGTCTGGGGCATGGGCCCGTCCACCGCGTCCACCAGCAGCAGCACCGAATCGACCATGGACAGCACCCGTTCCACCTCGCCGCCGAAATCGGCGTGTCCGGGGGTGTCTACGATGTTGATGCGATAGTCCCGCCAGCGGATGGCCGTGTTCTTGGCGAGGATGGTGATGCCGCGCTCGCGTTCCAGGTCGTTGGAGTCCATGACCCGCTCGACGACGTTGCTGCGCTCGCCAAAAGTGCCGGACTGCTGAAGGAGCTTGTCCACCAGGGTGGTCTTGCCATGGTCGACGTGGGCGATAATGGCGATATTGCGAAGCTGTTCTATCACGGTCATGTACCTGCGGTGAGCATTGAAACTGGCCGGGGGCCAAAATTTACCCATTATACACGGCTGTGCGTGCTTTCGCCGCACTGCGTTCGAGGGTCAACGCCGGCGAGCGGCCGTTGCGCAACGGGCGTGCGGAAGCTGCAGCGGTTTTTCCTCTGAAAACTGGAGCTTGCATCATGGTATTTCAGGACTCTTTCGATATCGTGACACGGGGAAGGGGCACCTACGCGCTGACTCGGGAGGTGCAGCAGCGGGTCGAGCGGGCGTCGGTGCGTACCGGTATCTGCCAGGTGTTCGTGCATCACACCAGCGCCTCGCTCATTCACTGCGAGAACGCCGACCCCGACGTGCGCGACGATCTGGAGCGGTTCATGGGAGGGCTGGTGCCGGACGGCGACCCGCGCTACGTGCACACCGCCGAAGGCCCCGATGACATGGCCGCCCATGTGCGCAGCGTGCTCACCGGCAGCGGGCTCAACATGCCGGTACGGAACGGGCGCTGCGATCTGGGCACCTGGCAGGGCGTGTTCCTGTGGGAGCACCGCAGCCACGGCCACCGCCGCCGTGTCACGGTCACGGTGTACGGGGACTGATGGGGATCGGAGATATGTCGCAGGGTGGATTCGGCATCATCATCGTGGGCGACGAGCTGCTCAGCGGCAGGCGTCGCGACCGACACTTCGACCATGTGGTCGAGACCCTGGGCGAGCGTGGGCTGGAGCTGGACTGGGCCCATGTGGTGGGCGACGACGCCCGGCGCCTGACGGACACGCTGCACCTGACGCTGGCGGGCGCGGACACGGTGTTCTGTTTCGGCGGTATCGGCGCGACCCCCGATGACCGTACGCGGGAATGTGCGGCGCGGGCGGCCGCAGTGCCGCTGGAGCGCCACCCGGGGGCGGTGGCGGAGATCGAGGCGCGCTTCGGGGCCCAGGCCCATCCGAACCGGATCCGCATGGCGGATCTGCCGGCAGGCAGCACTCTCATACCGAATCCGTACAACCGTATTCCCGGCTTCACCCTGAACCGGCACCACTTCCTGCCCGGTTTCCCCGTCATGGCCTGGCCCATGCTGGACTGGGTGCTGGACCACTGTTACGCGGACCGCAAAGGGATTCCTCCCGATATGGACACCGTTACCGTGATCGGCGCTCACGAGAGCGAACTGCTGCCGCTGATGGAGGCGCTGGTGGCCGATTACCCCACCGTGGGTCTGTCCAGCCTGCCGCGCCTGGGCGAGGATGAACCCTGCATCGAGCTGGGGCTGCGCGGCAACGGCTCCGATCTGGCTGCCGCCGGCGACAGCCTGCGCCGCGGTCTGCAGGATATCGGGCTGCGCTGGCGCGAAGGGGGCGTCGGCGGCGAGTGAACCGCGGTGTTACTCGGGCCGCTGCGGTTTTTCCTGTTCGGGATGTTCTTCGGCGCGGGCCGAGTCCAGATCGGTGATGCGCGGCGTATCGCCGAGGTGGGTTTCCTCTTTGTCGTCCGAGGGGCGCGCGCGAGTGTCCCTGGGCGGGGCGTCCTCGGGCGCTTCGGCCGGGGCGACAGCCTCGGACTCGGCGTCCGGTGCCTGCTCGCGCTGGGTCAGCAGTCCGGTTTCCGGCATGTCCAGCTGCGGCGGGCGGTTCTGATCCCCGCACAGTTCGCCCGCCCCCTGGGCCAGATGGGTGTAGAGGGTCTTGTAGTTCTCGGTCAGCTCCCCGAACAGTTGGGACGTGCGCTCGAAATGGCGGTTGACGTCGGCCCGGTAGTGCTCCAGGTCTTCCCGCGTCTTGTCCAGTTCGGTTTCCAGCTCGCGGGCGCGCCGATCGCCGGGCCGCAGCAGCCAGAAGGCAAGCAGGCCCGCGGCGAACCCGATCAGCAGCAGTACGACAGCAACGCCCCAGTCGAACGACATTTGCACACCTTGCATGACCCATTCCTCTCAGGCGTACCGACAACCCTACCCTGCCGCCGACGGATGGCAGCCACCAACCCGGGTTTCAGTCCGCGAATCTTCCGGCCACTATGCCGCGGGCGGTTACCGTTGGAAAGGGGCGGCCGATGGATTCGTAGTAGCGCGCCAGACGCGGGTAGCCCCACTGGAACAGGGTGCGCCGATAGGTTTCGGGGTCGAGACGGACCCGGTCGTAGAGGCCGGCGGCAGCACGCTGGCGCTGTGCCTCATACAGGATCACGGCGGCGGCGACGGACACGTTGAGCGATGCCACCATGCCGTGCATGGGTACCGTGATCTCGCCGTCGCACAGCGCCAGTGTCTCGTCACAGACGCCGTATCTTTCCGTCCCCAGCACGATCGCCACCGGCTGCGTATAGTCTGCTTCGCGAAAGTCCACGGCCCGGTCGGAGAGATGGGCGGCGAGGATCCGGAACCCGCGCTGCCGGAGGGCTGTGGCGGCGGCTTCGGTGCTGTCGTGGCGCTGCACGCTCAGCCACTTGCGACTGCCCGCGGACAGGTGGCGGTTGCCCCGGAACGTGCTTCTGTCGGTGACGGCATGGGCCTGGAACACACCCACCGCATCACAGGTGCGCAACACCGCTGAAAAGTTGTGGGGCTTGTGCACGTTCTCCAGCAGTACGGTGAGATCCGGCTGCCGGCGGTCGAGCACGGCGCTGATGCGCCGGTAACGTTCGGGGGTCATGGGAACCGCCGGCCCTGCTCGCATGGCGTGCCTGTGCACGGGAGCATCCATTATAACCGCATGGGACAGCGCTGCCGGCCGTCCGGACCGGCAGCGGCCGGGCATCGTTGGAGTGCGGCGGTTACCCCCTGCAGTTGCGGCGCCGGCGGACGCTCCTACGGCGGAGTGCGTGCCGGCATGGCGCGGGGAGAATCGACGGGCAGTGCGGCCGGCCCGGCCGCACCACGATGATCGTCAGGCGACGCCGCGAGCCTTCTGCTCGCTGTCCATCAGGTTCTTCTGGAAGATGGCCTTGTGGACGTCCCCCATGCTGATGATGCCCACCAGTTTGTTGTCGATGGCCACCGGGATGCGGCGGATGCGATGGGCGCACATGACGGACACGGCCTTGAGTACCGGCGCCTCGGGGGATACCGTGACGACCTTCTTGCTCATCAGACGTTCGACCTTCATGTGCAGGACATCCCGGTATTCGTATTCCAGCTTTTCCAGGTCGACCGGCCGGTCCTGCATGTATTCCTCCATGTCCGGATACATCGCGCGCAGGACATCCTTCTCGGAAATCACGCCGACAATATTGTTGTCCTTGTCGGTGACGGGCAGTCCGCTGATCTTGTTGAAGCACATTACGGTAGCGGTTTCTCCGACACCTGCATCGGGAGCCGTGGTCTTCACGGCCGTGGTCATGATGTCTTTGACCAGCATGGTACCTCCTCGATTACTAATGACCGCAGGGCACGGGCTGCCTGGGTCAGAACAGTGAGTACGAATCTACGGGAAGGCGTAGGCCCGCGCCATGCCCTATTCGGGGTAGCCCGCACTATCCATTCGGCGACATTATTGACGCAGCGCTCACGTTCGCTCGTCGTCACCTGATGATGGCTCTACCCGAAGGTGTTGCCACGATCCCTGGATGAGGCAACTTTGGTGCCAGCGCAGTGGGCGGCCGAATGTCGCATGTTCCCTGCGCCGGCAGGGGAAAAGCACCTTAGCACGGTTCATTTGCCCATCGGAAGGACGAAAACCCCCCGTATCTATCGTTCTATTCGCGCCGCAATGCTGGCGCCAGCGAGCCATTTTCCCGACGGGCTCTTCAAATGTTAAGAGCGCGCTGGCCGACGCAAGTTCCCGCCGCAGGAACGGTTGTTGTTCTGGCCGGGTGCGCGGGGCGGACTTCGACGGCGGCATGTGCCGCCCGTCGTCCGGGATTCGGCGCGTCTGGCACGCGCCTTGCCCGTAAACCGCTGCACATCGCGCCAGGCGACGATCATGCCGCGTTCCCTGCCCGGCGCCGCAAGGCAGTGAACCAAGTCCGCGGGTTCGGCGTCTAATCCGGCACGCCACCTTGCCGCCGCGGCGCAGCATCGACCCCCGGGCGATGTCAGGCGGTAGTCGGGAAACGGCAGGTACTGTAGGGAGAAGACTGTCCATGAAACGGACATTGCGCATCGCACGGGCCTTCCAGGGCGGTTGGGCGGGCCTCGCCCGTCGATCCCGGTCGAGTGACGGCGCTCCTCCTCTGGCCGCGCTGGAGATGTCGGCTTCACCGGCCGGCGAGGCGGCCTGTACGGTGCGCAGCACCAGGACCCGATTGACCACGGCCCTGTCGATACTGGGTGCGCTGCTGGCGCTGGCGTTCGCCTTCGTGTCCGCCCGTCGCGGGCTGCCGGCGGTCGCTACCGTCGAGGCGACGGCGGCGCTGCTGATGTGCATCAACCTGCGCCACATACAGCGGGCCGCCAACATAGGCCCGGCCGCCCTCGCGGCCATCGTCACGTCGGCGTTGATCGTGCTGCTGGGAGCGACCGGCACGGGCGTTCAGGCCCTGTTCTGGCTCTACACCATCCCCATGCTGTCCTACTTTCTGCTCGGGCTGCGCGCCGGGGTGGTGATCAATCTGCTGGTGACCATCGGCTACCTGGCGCTGCTCGCCGTCGCGCCGCTGGCGGGCGACCCCACTCATGCGGCGCGGCTGGATATGTTTTTCAGTTACATGCTCATCGGCATTTTCGCCTATCTGTACGAGCGGGCCCGCAGCGGCAAGGAGCTAGAGCTCACCAAGCTGTCCAACACGGACGCCCTGACCGGCGCCATGAACCGGCGCCTGTTCGGCGAGAATCTGCGCCGGGAAATCGAGCAGTCGCGCCGCTACCGCCTGCCAATGTCGCTGCTGATGATCGACGTGGATCACTTCAAACGGGTGAACGACACATGTGGCCACGAGTGTGGCGACCGGGTGCTGCGGGAGACCGCCCGGCGCATCGCCAGCGGCTTGCGGCAGGCGGACTACTTCGTCCGCTATGGCGGCGAGGAATTCTGCGTGCTGGCTCCCGGCACGACCCGGGAGCAGGCATCCGCGATGGCGGACAAGATCCGGGAACTGATGGCGGCCCGATCCTTCGAGGAGGCCG
Source organism: uncultured Gammaproteobacteria bacterium (assembly GCA_964571225.1). GTDB lineage: Bacteria > Pseudomonadota > Gammaproteobacteria > DATFLG01 > DATFLG01 > DATFML01. The sequence continues at coordinate 16,028 of CAZNBB010000036.1, read as the reverse complement.
GCAGCATCACGGTCAGCATCGGTGTGGCGCAGCTTGTCGACGACGACACCGAAGAGACCTTCGTCAGCCGTGCCGACCGGGCCCTATACCAGGCCAAATGGGCGGGTCGGGACCGGGTCGCAGCGGCCTGATTCGCCGTTGACCCCGCAGTGGACGGCGTCCACGAGAGTGTGCGCCGGCCCCCGGAACTCGGCTTGTGCGCCCCTGCGGGCCCCGGCATCGGCGCAATGGGCCCCTTGATTATCCCGCTTTCCATCCCGCAAGCTGTGCCTTCACGCTTTTGGAGTGAACGCCATGATCGCCGAACCCAGCGAACAACAGCGCCGCCTGGCCCGTCTGGTCCGCGACGCCTGCGTGCAGGCTGCTCTGGAGGCCTATGAGCAGGCGGGCATGAGCGGGCTCTGTCACGAAGGGGCCTGGGAATGCGCAGTGGGCGCCATGCGCTCCCTGGACCTGGATGCCGTGCTGGCCCCATCGCTCGGCTCCCGCGACAGCTGAAAGCGGATACCGGTACGATGCCATGAAGCTGTTGCTGTGGACCGATGATCTGATGACCCGTACCCGTCTGGCCTCGCGCTGGCAGGCGGCCGGTGCTGAGCTACTGCGCCGTGACGATCCGGGGACACCGGATCTGGTGGTGTTGGACCTGACCGCTGCCGACGCCCTGTCCCATCTGTCGGAGCTTCGCCGGCGCTGGCCCGACGCCGAATTGATCGCCTTCGGGCCGCATGTGGACACGGACGTGTTTCGCCAAGCCAAGGCGGCGGGTGCCACTGCCCTGGTGCCCCGCGGCAAGGTGCTGGAACGAGTGCTGAATCGCCTCTGAGCGCTACTGTGCGGTCGACCTTTGCGGGCGCTCCGTTACAATGTGCCCTTCGCAGCGCGCCCGCCGCCGGCCTCCGACCATGACCGAAAGCCACCCCCTGTTCGCCACCGCACCGAAGGGTCTGACCTCCCTGCTGCTGGATGAGCTGCGCGGGCTGGGCGCGGCGGCGGCCAAGGAGACGCCCGCGGGGGTGAGCTTCGAGGGCTCGCTGGAACTGGCCTACCGCGCCTGCCTGTGGTCACGTTTCGCCAACCGGATTCTGCTGCCCCTGGCGCACTTTGCGGCGCCGACGCCGGAGGCGCTGTACGAAGGCGTGCGCGCGATTCCGTGGGCGCAGCACATGACGTCGGCCGGCACCCTGGCGGTCGATGCCAACACCGCCGCCTCGGCCATCGGGCATTCCCAGTATGCGGCGTTGAAGGTCAAGGACGCCGTGGTGGACCAGTTTCGCAGCGCCACCGGCGAGCGCCCGTCGGTGGATGTGGAACGGCCCGACCTGCGCATCAACCTTTACCTGTTCCGTGACCAGGCCACCGTCAGCATCGACCTTTCCGGCGACAGCCTGCACCGTCGGGGCTACCGGCGCGAGAGCGTGCTGGCACCCCTCAAGGAGAATCTGGCGGCGGCCATATTGGTGCGGGCCGGATGGCCCCAGACAGCGGCCGAAGGGGGCGCACTCATCGATCCCATGTGCGGTTCCGGGACGCTGCCCATCGAAGCGGCGCTGCTGGCCGGCGATGTGGCCCCCGGTCTGCTCAGACCCCGGTTCGGATTCCAGGGCTGGCTGGGGCATCGCCCGGAACTCTGGCAGAGGTTGCTCGACGAGGCACACCAGCGACGGGTCGAAGGGCGCGACCGCATACCGCCGGTGTACGGGTACGATGCCGATGCCGCCGCGGTGCGCGCGACCCTCGCCAATATCGAGACGGCCGGGCTGCGGGGCATTGTCCATGCTGAGCGGCGCGAGCTGGCCGGACTGGTGCCTGCGCGCCCCGAACCCACGGGGCTGGTGGTGGTCAATCCGCCCTACGGCCAGCGGCTGGGTGAGGTGCAGAGCCTGCGGCCGCTTTACGCCTTGCTGGGCGCGCGGCTGCGCGAGCACTTCGTCGGCTGGCGGGCGGCGGTGTTCACCGGCAACCCGGAGTTGGCCAAGGGCATGGGGCTGCGGGCACGTCGTCAGCATGCTCTGTTCAATGGCGCCATACCCTGCAAGCTGCTGCATTTCGAAGTGGATCCCCAGTGGTTCGTGACGACCCGTGCGCCCGCATCCGGGCCCCGGCCGCTGGCCGATGCGGGGCCCGGTGGCGAGATGTTCGCCAACCGCCTGCGCAAGAACCTGCGCCAGCTGCGCCGCTGGGCGGCGCGGGAAAGCATCTGCTGCTATCGGGTCTACGACGCCGATATGCCGGAGTACGCATTGGCCGTGGACCTCTACCAGGGCGACAGCCAGTGGGCGCATGTGCAGGAATATGCCGCGCCCGCCAGCATCGATCCGGAGCGCGCCCGCCTGCGTCTGCGCGAGGCGCTCACCGTTCTCCCCGAGGTGCTGGGCGTACCCCGCGAGCAGGTGTACTTCAAGGTCAGACGTCGGCAGAAGGGTCAGGCCCAGTACGAAAAGCTGGGCGAGCAGGGCGAATTCCACGAAGTGCGCGAAGGTCCGTGCCGGCTGCTGGTGAATTTCACCGACTATCTGGATACGGGGTTGTTTCTGGACCATCGCCTGACCCGCTGGCTGGTGGGCGAACTGTCGGCGGGGCGGCGCTTTCTCAATCTGTTCGCCTACACCGGGGCGGCCACCGTCCATGCGGTGCTCGGGGGCGCATCGGCCAGCACCACGGTGGACATGTCCAACGCCTATCTGGAATGGGCGCGCCGCAACTTCGTTCTGAACGGGATTGCCGGCGCCGAGCACGAGCTGGTACGCGCCGATTGTCTGCAGTGGCTGGAGCAGCAGGCCGCGCGCGGCCGGGACCGCTATGGACTCATCTTCCTGGATCCCCCTACCTACTCCAGTTCCAAGCGCATGGCAGCCACCTTCGACGTGCAGCGCGACCACGTCGAGCTGATACGCCGCGCGAGCCGTCTGCTGACCGCCGACGGTGTGCTGATCTTCTCCAACAACTACCGGCGCTTCCGGATGGATGCGCACGCGTTGGCGGGCCTCGAGGTGCAAGACATCAGTGCACAGACCCTGCCCAGGGATTTCGCCCGCAATCCGCGTATCCACAACTGCTGGCGCATCGTGCGCACGGACTCCTAGGCAGGCTCTGCACAGGCCGCTGAAGCGGCGCTCACGGCGTTTGTAATCCGCGCGGCCCCGCCTCTTTGCGCCTTGCGATCGTCCCCCTGATCGACTTGTGCAGAGCTTCCCTGGGTCTGCCCGGGCTCCGCTGGCCGTCGGGCCGCTCGGCGGTGTTTCCTGACAACGACATCCCAAGATGGGGCTGTGGCGAGACTTCCTGCTTGGGATGGCGTACGCCTGTTGTCGTTTGGCAACGTCAGTGGCCGTCGGCAACCGCCAACCCATGGAAATCTCAGGCCCTGCGCAAATGGCATTGCGTTTGCAGCTACAGCGCGCACCCCTGGGTACCGCAGACGGGCTGGCGTGGCAGCCGCCAAGACTGGAGTCAAAGCGCGACGTCCGGGGGAAGGCATACCGGCTCTGTGGAGAAGGGTCCGTCTGCCGGTCCCGCTCCGGATGGGCTGCCACCGGCGCGTGGGGTGCGCCAAGTCCCGGTTCGCGCGCCGCGGAACGCGAGTCCCGTCTTGAGGTCCGAATAGCCGACGCTCGATCAGCGGTTCGAAGCCCGGGCTCGGCCCTGGTCCATCTCACCCGGCCGATGAACCAACGTCGGCCAGGCGACCGGCTCGTGCGGGCGGCGGGCGCGACATCCCTGGTCGCGCAGTCACCCGGCAGTGTGCGTTTAGCTCGGTCCGTCGGTGATGGAAGTGAAGCCCGTGCGCCTTCTTACGCGAACCGGCAACATCGGAACGCACGTTCAGGGTGGACGACCACGCGCCCAGCGGATCGCGGTTCAGGGTCTTGTACCGGACTCGCGCGGTGCTCTGGATCGTCGGACACCGACGGGTGGACTCGAGCACGGGTCGGTGGTGCGGACCGATCAGCCATTACGACGGAGTAGAATCAGGAGGCAAGGATGAAGAAACGACCATTGTTTCTGGCAAGCAGTGTGCTGGCTCTGGCACCTGTTCTGGCGTGGGCCGGCCCGGGAGTGGATACGGTGCCCAGTCAGTGGGCAGGCCTTTACGCCGGAGCGCAATTGGGCCTGAACCAGTCGAATGCTTACGATCTGAACACCCAGACGTCCCTGACCGGCGGGGTCTCCGCGGGCTACAACGCGGCCTTGCCCATCAGCAGCGCACCCGCGCCGGTCATCGTGGGCGCAGATGTGTTTGCCGAGTTCAATGGACAGAGTACCCACAACCGGGACGTGACCTACGGTTCAAACGTGGTTGGAGTCGATCTCATGGCCGGCTATCCGGTGGGTCTCGGGCGTGACCTGCTGCCGTATCTGAAAGTCGGTCTGGGCGATGTCAGTGCAACCGGCGATCTGAGCAACAGCAACACCAGTGCCCGCATCGGGCTGGGCGCACAGTACAGGTTAGGACCGGATCTCGCGGCCCAGGCCCAGTGGATGCACCAGGACGCGGGGCATATCAGCAACGACAATTTCACGGTCGGCGTGAACTACCAGTTCTCCTTGCAGTAGTGTCCCGGGCCGGCGCGGCGGTGCCAGGATAAGCCCTGTCGTACGGTCACAGGACCGCCGGTCGGACGTAAGACCACCCTGCACGGAGCGTTCTGAACGACGAGATGCCAAGCCATCTGCCTGACCTGCCGGCGGGCAGGTCAGGCACTGTGCTTTGCGGATAGCGCAATGCATGCCCCGTGGGATCCCTGGTGATCGCCGGGGCACCGCAGGGTCCATATTGGCCAGGAGGTCCAATGCGGCCTGATCAGTGTCGGTGTGCAGTGGGGAATTCGCCGCGGGCTGCATTCCCTCGGTCAGGCCGCCGGCAGCGATCGTCTCGTTCGGCAACTCCAGCGCACCGCAAACCGGATGCGATGGTGCCCCGCCCCGGGGAACGTCTCCGCAATCGATCGGAGCCAGTTGCTGACAGCTGCAAAGCTGGAAAACCGGGCAGAGGGTTGGGTGCCGGTTCGCCGTCCAGTCACAACAGCTCGACGGACTCGTCGGGGATTATGGCTTTGCCGTGCGGTTTCTCCATGGCCGACACCCCCTGAAGTTGATGCATTCGATAGAGCTATCAAGTATCGACAACGGAACACGGCAGAGGATGTCCCGATGTCTGTCCGTAAAAGGCGGTTCTTTGTGGGCATACGGTCCATTAAACGGCGAAGGCCGGGGGAACCCCGGCCTTCGCCGCTCACTTGCTGTTGCGGTTACTTGAAGACCACCAGTCCGCCGTCTCCGTCCGCGACATAGACGCGGCCGTTGGCGATGGCGGTGGATGCCGCTTCACCGACGGTGTCCTGCCGCTGGAGCAGCTTCGGCGCGGCCGGGTCGCTCCAGTCGAGCTTGATGACGCCGGCCTCGGCGTAGGCCACGTAGAACAGCAGCTTCGGCGTGTTGAGCTCGTAGACTCGGCCTGAACCGTCGCGCAGCGGCGTATGGGCCGGGAAGTACTGGGCGGTCATGTACTGGGCACCGCCCTCCAGCGTCTCGTAGCCGGGCACGCTCTGCAGCTTGAACTCGCCGACCGCCACCGGGCGGTAGTCCGTGCCTGTGTGCGGATCGTACAGCTTGGTCGGATCGACCCCTTGCGGCACCGGCGCCACCAGGTCGGACAGCCTGTAGGCCACCAGGCCGAAGCTGTCGTAGCTGAAGTAGGCGTAGTCGCCGACGATCTTCACGTCCACGCTCTTGCCGTCCGCGAAGCCCACATGGGTCTCATCCGCTTCCTCCTCGACCTTGATGGGCTGGAAGGTCTTGACCAGCGTCATCCCGGGGACCGTACCGGTGTCCGCAAGCTCGGTCATGTCGACCACCGAAACGCCCGAGCTGCCGGCGGCCACGATCGCGTACTTGTGGTTCGTGGACGGATCCACCCACAGGGCCACTGCGGCTGCACGCCCGACGGCCGGTTTGCCCTTGGCGCTGCCGATGTTGGCGACCACGTGGGACCCGGTACCGTCGGCGGGGTTGGCGTTCAGGTTGTAGATCGTCAGCCCGTTGCTGCCGTCGGCCACCACGGCGTAGGAGCCCGCGAAGGCGACGCCGTAGGCGTGGTCCTGACCGTTGATGCCGCCGACGTTACCGCCGGACTCGGTGCTGTGCTCGAAGATGCCGGATGGCGTCGTCCGAAGCAGTGCCGGCGCGCCCACCAGAGCGGTGTGGTTGGTCACCGCGCTGACGTCGACGCGCCGCAGACCGAGGCTCTGGGTGAGCACGTAGGCCTGGTTCGGGTCATTGCCGAAGCCCACCGCGAAGGCGTGGGGCGTCGGGATGATGGTCTCGCCCAGGGCGTTCACCTCCGGATATTCGTCCTGCAGCGTGTTGGCCACCAGGTGGATGTTGTCGGTCGGGTTGCCGCTGTCGTCGGCGATGCGCCACACGCTCATGCCGTGGGGCCCGTCGGAGAGGTACAGGAAGCTGCCCGATACCGTCACGCCGGCCGTGTGCCCGATGGCGATGGGTTGCGACGGCGTGCCGTCTACGGTGGCGCCCACCTCATTGGTGCTGACCAGCACCACCGGCACCTCGAAGCGATCGGCGACCGGGGTTGCCGGACTCAGATCCTTGACGTCGACGAAGTTCACGCCGCCGGCGCCGTCCGCCTGCACCACGTCCACCGTGCCTGCCGCCGAAGGATCCATCCCGGACATCAGGAACATCGCCCCGCCATGGCCGCTGAGCTCACCGGTGGCCAGCGCGATCGGCGACTGATACAGGAACTTCGGCAGCGACTCTTCCTCGTTGGTGTCGTAGGGAGCCATGTCGTAGGAGGTCACGAACTCGTAGTCCGGCCAGAACGGCTCATTCGGCATGGTGTCGTTGTTGTAGGCACCCTGGCCGTTGGGGCCGTGCCATGCGCTCGGGTTATCCGCGCCGTCCACTACCACCAGACCCGCAAAGTGGTCCGAGTAGTAGACTTCGTTGCTGCCCGGATCCACCCGCACATCCACTACGCCGGCCTCCTTGAGCATGCCGAACCCGAAGTGCGGGAAGATGCTCTTGGCCTGCTGACCGGTCGGTTCATCGGGGCCATGGGCCGGGACTGCCGGTACGTAGCCCAGATAGTGGACGTTGGCCGGATCGGTGACGTCCACCGCCACCAGTCCGCCCAGTGAATAGGCGATGTAGGCGATGGTGTCGGTCTGGGCGCTCTCGCCCTCGCCGTGGGTCACCGTCTGCAGATCAAGCGTCCGGGCGTCGTAGTAGTAGGCGGCGTAGCGGTCAAAGTCCGCCCACGGTGTCGCCCCGGGCACGCCGTTGTGCCAGATCTCCTTGATCTCGTAATTGGCCTGCTCGTAGGTGGGCATACCCGTCACCGGGTCGATCCACGAAGGATCGTGCACCGCCTGCTTCGGGTCCATGCCCTGGAACCAGTCTTCGGTCACCGAGGTGTCGGCGTACATGTTGTAGCCGCCCTCGCGGACCAAGGTGTCCGGGTCGTAGATCCCGATACCGATGAAGCCCTGAGCCGCGTACAGCTTGCCCTCATACAGCTTCAGGCTGAGCGGTCCGCCCCAGGGGTTTTCGCCGGCGTACTGCAGGGTGTAGACCTCGTTGTCGATCGTGAGGGTACCGTCCGCTTCCAGCAGCGGCCTCGGCAACAGGTTGGACAGGGCGGTCTTGTGGATGCCGTAGGCGCTGTCGGCGATCCACAGGGTCGTGCCGTCGGTGACCATGTCCATTACCGGACCGTCGGTCCCAGAGATGGTCACGTCGCTGACGATGTCGCCGCCGCCTTCTGCATAGCTGATGCCGCTCTGCTCGAAGTTGACCGTTGTCGTACCCATGTACTGCATCAACGACGGGGTCGTTACGTTGACCACGCCGATGCCCTTGTCGCCCATGGACAACAGGGCGTATTCGGTACCTCCATAGTTGACGAGCGTGATGTGACGGACCATTCCGGGCACGGTGATTTCGTATACCGCACCCTTGGCCGTGCTGATTGGCGTCGCCGCAAAGCGGTTGGCCATGTTGTAGAAAGCCCATTTGGCGCCGTTGCTGTCCTCGTAGCGGGCAACAGCGGTGGTTCCGCCGCCGGCTTGCGCCGCCACGGTGTCCAGTTGGGCCTCGATGATGGTCTGCGGAGTCGCGGCCGTCGGTACGGAATCGGATGAAGATCCGCCCCCGCCGCAGGCCGTGAGAGCCAGTGCTGTCGGTACTGCCACTACCATTGCAGCAAGCCAGCCCCGCAGGTTCTTTGAGAACCTTCGCGTGGTGTGTAACATTTCTTGGTCCCCCGCCTGACTTTGCCTGATTCGCCGGAGGGTTCTCCGGCGGCCTCTCGGCAATCGCGGTGCGGTTCTTTGGGCCGCACCCGCATCCGTTTGCCTACATATCTTCACCTCCTGTTGACATATTCCCACCAGCCCCGGGATGAGGGTTTGATCCAAATCAACATGAACAGGGGCGGTTCGGACAGCGCAACGTTTTCTTGACGTACGTCAGGTTTGCGGTCCCGGGTACGGTGCGGACGCCCTAGGGTTCCCCCGCCGAGTGTCTGAAACAGCGGGGCCGGCAGGGGCCCGTCCGGGCACGCGAGTCGGACCGTGCCGGTCAGGGAACGCCGTTGGCTTTGTGCTGTTGGACGGCAACGGGGAGGGGGAGCCTTTCAGCCGCAGTGTCGGCGCGCAGACAGGGCCCGGCTCCGGTGTCCGTCGGCCGCTGGCATCGTGTGCGCAACGTGGGCGCCGATTCAAGAATCCGGCATCGAGTTGACGGCAGTCATGGCGCCGGCCCGAGGGTGTGCGGACAATATGTTTGTAGCTCCATAGAGCCGGAATCGGGCAGTTTCGAACCGGTTCCGGACACATGCCGGTAGTCGGGTGTCGTTGCCAGGGCCTTGTCGATGTGGACGAACTCGATGGGCCGGCGAGGGGGGAGAAATGAAGACCCACTTCAAGACGACGACTGCCGTCGCGCTGGGTGTGCTGGCGGTTGTTGCGACCGCCTATGCGGCGACCCAGCTGTTGTTCAGTACCCCGACGACGATTTCGGTATCGGGGCAAGCCTACAAGAGCAAGATCAACCGACTCGGCGACGGGACCCTGGTGGTTGCCTACGGCGATACCGTGGCGGGCGCGGGGACGGTCTATGACGTAAAGGAGCGCAGCGAACGTTCCGCCCGGGACATCTTTGTGCGCACCTGCAAATCGCTGACCACCGACTGCAATGTCGCCGGCAACTGGAGCGCGGCGATGGACATTTCCAACTCGGCGCTGCTGTCCAGCATTCAGACGGACTGGCAGGGCACGGGTGCCCTGTCCCCCTATCCCGGGGACACAGGCAAACCCAACCTGAACAGCGCCGGTACGGTGAGCGTGCTTACCTGGGAAAGCTCCTACTGCCCCGGCGACGTCCAGCGCGCCGTCAAGTATTCTGAGCTGGCCGACCGCATTATTCCTTTCAAATGCATATGGGAGAGCCACTCGCTGAACAGCGGTGCGACCTGGAGCGCGCCGCAGCAGTTGTCCAGCGGCGAGCGTGACGCGATACAGGATTCGAACAAAGGCGTCTATACCCGCCCGACAGGAACCACGCCAGCCAATGGTCGGTGGGTCCTGGCGTGGCAGGAGGACCCCCAGGGTCTTCAACTGGGTGAGGCCGAAGGTCCTGGGGAGGGGGCGTCCGGCGCCAAGGTCAGCGCGGGCACCGATGTATGGTATGCCTCGGCGACCTTCACAAAGAACCCCAACAGCTTCACCTGGGCCACCCCGGTGCGGTTGACCGACAACCACACCGGCAGCCTCGACCCGACCGCAGTCAGTTATGTGTACGACAGCGCCGGGCTCATGGTGGACCGGGCGGATATCGAGTCCGGCCTGGTGGGGGCGTCACGGCCCAACATAGGCCTGGTGGGAACCACTGCCATCGTTGCCTATGAAGAGGCCAAGGGCGGCGGCGGGGAAGGCAAGTTCGTGCGCTACCACACCTTCACCTTCAACAACCCGGCGGCCACCAACAACCCCACCGGCTGTGTCATCAGCGACCCGGTCAAGAATGCCCGGCGGGTCCGTTTCGTCTATCAGAGCCCCACCAACGCCATGCCGCTGGTCATCTTCTGGCGGGAAGGACTGTACACCCAAGGCGGGCCTTCCGACATCGTGGCCAGACGGGCCATGGGCGGGCTGAGCTTCGACAAGCTGGTTCCGCCGGTCGATCCCAACTGCCAGACCGGTACGTCGGACTACGCCACGGCGTTCAACCTGCAGAACAGTCCGGCTGAGAACCTGAGCAGCCATACGCCGAACGCCACGGTCGCCAACCTGACCGACGACACCGAGGCCGACTGGGCGGAAAGCGCGCAGGCCCATCGTGCCCTGCTGCGGGGGGATGACGTCTGGGTGGGATACAACTACACGCCGGACCTGGGCGCGCTGCAGAACGCCCAGACCGCCAATTACAATTTCTGGCTGCGCCACTTCAATGCGGCGACGGGGGTCTGGGACAACCCGCGGCAGATGACCCATATCACGGACACGGGCATCAACGTCAAGGAGCCACGGCTGGTCGGAACCCAGGGCAGCAGTGCCGCCGCCTGCCCCAGCGGCGATCCCGCTGCCGGTGACACCACCGACCCGACTCTGTGCCAGAACGCCGATGTGTTCTATGTCGCCTGGGGCGAGCAGACCAACGTGCCGGCCTCGGATCCCGCAGGACCCCAGAACCTGGGGCTGCACATCACACGGACCACCGACGGCGGCATGACCTTCGAGAGTGTCGTTCCTTTGTCGATCGTGCAGGGCGGCCCGGGCCAGCCGATTGCCGCCGAGACGCAGTTCAACGTGCGGCCCGACGGTAACATGGCCTTCGCCGTCTGGAACCAGACCGATCCCGGCACGGGAAGCACGGACGCCATGTACAGCAGCGGCACAGTGGTAATGGTCCCCGATGCCATCGGCGGTGACACGCCTCCGGCGGCCACCGGCACCTCCAGCGGTGGCGGCGCGTTGAGCCCCTGGACGCTGCTTACCCTGCTGGGGCTGGGCGGACTGCGCATCCTCGGCCGGAGCAGACAGCCGAGCTGAGGGGCGGGCCCGACGCAACGGAACGGGATTCAGGTTCATTAGGGCCGGGGGTAGGAGTCAACCCCCGGCCTGTCTTTGTAGGTTGGGCTGAGCGAAGCGAAGCCCAACGAACAAGATCCGGACAACCCCGTTGCGACGAGGAATATCAATACCGGTTCCCGCAAACGACAAGCCGTTCGGGGTTGGCGCGAAGCCGAATGGGTGAAGAATGGAAACGGTCGCCGGGTCTTCAGGCGACCCGGTTGCGTTCCACGCCCTGGCGGAAGGCCTCGATGTTGGCGGCCACTTCGTCGATGACCCGCTGACGGGCTTCGCGACTGGCCCAGGCTACGTGGGGTGTGACGATGAGCCTGGGGGATTGGAAGTCCAGCAGAGGGTTGCCCCGCACCGGCGGTTCCTCGGTCAGCACATCAACGGCAGCGCCGCCCAGCCGCCCGGCGCGCAAGGCGTCGGCCAGCGCCGCCTCGTCCACGATGCCGCCGCGGGCGGCATTGATCAGCAGGGCGTCCGGTTTCATCAGCGCCAGCTCCCGTGCCCCGATCAAGCCACGGGTCTGCGGGGTCAGCGGCGTGTGCAGGGTGAGCACGTCGGCCTTGGCCAGCAGCTCGTCCAGAGGCAGGCGGCCGGGGCGGGTGTCTTCGGTGCCGGGCCGTTGCGCCACCAGCACCTGCATGCCGAACGCCTCGGCGATCTTTGCGACGCCGTGGCCCAGATCGCCTAGCCCCACAATGCCGAACACCTTGCCGGCCAGCTCACGTACAGGAAAGTCCAGCAGCGCGAAGCTGTCCGCCTGCTGCCAGCGCCCGGCGCGCACGGCACCGGTGTATTCCTCCAGGCGCCGGGTCAGGGCCAGCACCACGGCGAACACATGTTCCACCACCGCGGCGGTGGCATAACCCGGCACGTTGCATACCGCAATGCCGGCGGCCCGGGCGGCCGCCAGGTCCACGTTGTTGGTGCCGGTGGCCGAGATGCAGACGAGGCGCAGGCCGGAAGCGGCCTGCAGGTTGGTTTCGTCCAGCCGCACCTTGTTGGTGATGACCACCTCCACGTCCCGCAGGCGTTCCGTGGTGCGCTCGGCGGGGCTGTGGCCGTGCAGGGTCAGTTGCGGTACGGCCGCGTGCAGGGAGCCCAGGTCCAGGTCGTCCCGGTCGACGGTGTCCCGGTCCAGGAACACGCCCCGCGACAGAGCCAGGGTGGTATCGGTTGGCGGTGCATCCATGGGAGCTCTCACTTGGATTTACGTGTACGTCCCGGGCGTCCGGCCCGGAGCCCGGTCGCAGGCCCGGCGGTCCGCTATGATTGGCAATAGACCCCTGCGCTGACCGTCTATGTTACTGCATTCCGACGATCCTCCGCTGGACGACGCCGCACGGTCGGCGTTGCGGACCCTTCACCTGGGCGACGAGCGGCGCGTGCTGCAGAACCTGCTGCCGCAGGCCGGTCTAGAAGCGCCCGCAATGGGTCGGGTGCGCCGCCTGGCACGCCAGCTCGCCGAAGGCGCGCGCCAGAGGACAATGTCCCGGCCCGGCAGCGATGCGCTGCTGCACGAGTACGATCTCTCCAGCGAGGAGGGTGTGCTGCTCATGTGTCTGGCCGAGGCGCTGCTGCGCATCCCGGACAGCGCTACGGCGGAACGCCTCATTCGCGACAAGCTGGCACGGGGTCGTTGGGACCGCCACCTGGGTCACAGCCAATCGACGCTGGTGAATGCCTCCACCTGGGGGCTGCTGCTCACCGGTCGGTTGGTGTCGCTGGACAGCGGGTTTCGGCATGAACCGGCCACTGCCCTGCACCGGCTGGTCAATCGCATCGGCGAGCCCGCCGCGCGCCTGGCCCTGAGGGCGGCCATGGGCGTGTTGGCGCGTCAGTTCGTGTTGGGACGCACCATGGCCGGGGCCCTGGAACGCTCCGAGCCCGGAACGCGCTACTCCTACGACCGGCTCGGCGAGGCGGCGCGTACCGCGGACGATGCCGAGCGCTATTTTGACGCCTATGGCAATGCCATTGCCGCACTGGCCGGTCAGGGCGATGCCGCCGGCGACGACGCCCTGGCCCTGCCGGGCGTTTCAGTCAAGCTGTCGGCGCTGCATCCCCGTTACGAATACGGGCAGCGCGGGCGCCTGGGCAAGGCCTTGGGTGGGCGCCTGGTGTCGCTGGTCGCTGCCGCCCGCGAGGCCGGTGTGGCCGTGACTCTGGACGCGGAGGAGACCGATCGCCTGGAACTCTCCCTGGACCTGTTTCAACAGGTCGCCAGCACGCCGGGGCTGTCCGACTGGCAGGGCTTGGGGCTGGCGGTGCAGGCCTACCAGAAGCGGGCGCGGCCGCTGCTGGGCTGGATCGCCGAGCAGGCCGCGTCCCTCGGCCATCCCATTCCCGTGCGCCTGGTCAAGGGCGCCTACTGGGATACGGAAATCAAACGCGCCCAGCAGCTCGGTCTGGAAGGCTATCCGGTGTTCACCCGCAAGAGCGCCACCGACGTCTCCTACCTGGCTTGCGCGAGGTTCATGCTGGAGCATCCCGAGGCCTTCCGCTGCCAGTTCGCCACTCACAACGCCTACACCCTGGCCTGGCTGACGCAGGCGGCGGGCCCCGGGGTGCGTTACGAGTTGCAGCGCCTGCACGGCATGGGCGAGGCTCTTTATGCAGAGCTGGCCGAAGCTATGGACGAACCGCCGCCGTGCCGCGTGTACGCCCCGGTGGGCGACCACGATGCCCTGCTCCCGTACCTGGTGCGCCGCCTGCTGGAAAACGGCGCCAATACCTCGTTCGTGAATCAGCTCGCCTCGGACCGCACACCCATCGAAACCCTCATCGCCGATCCTGTGGAGCAAACGGCGGCGGTGGACTGCCTTCCTCATCCGCGTATTGCGCTGCCGGAGGCGCTGTACGGCTCCGAGCGGCGCAATTCCCGCGGCATCGACCTGGCGGACCCCAGGGCCCTGCTGGTTCTGGACGGCGAGCTGCAGACGGCTTGCGAAGGAGCCTGGCAGGGTGGTGCTCTGGTGAACGGGAGTCTGTGTGGTAGTGAGGCACTCCCGGTCACCGCGCCTGCGGACCGGCGGCGGCAGCTGGGCAGTGTGCGCGAGGCTGGCGAGTCGGAGGTGGCGACGGCTCTGGAAAGCGCCTGCGCCGCGGCTGCAGACTGGGACCTTACGCCGGCCGATCGCCGTGCCCATTGTCTGGATCTGGCCGCCGAGCTGTTCGAGCGACACCGGGCGGAACTCATCGCGCGGGTCGTGCACGAGGGCGGCCGCACGGTGGCCGATGCGGTTGCCGAGCTGCGCGAGGCGGTGGACTACTGTCGCTACTACGCCGCCCAGGCCCGTCATCTGTTCTCCGGTCCGCGCACCCTTTCCGGTCCCACCGGCGAGCGCAACGAGCTCAGTCTGCACGGCCGCGGTGTGTTTGCGTGCATCAGTCCCTGGAACTTTCCGCTGGCCATTTTCACCGGCCAGGTGGTGGCCGCGTTGGCGGCGGGCAACGCCGTGATCGCCAAGCCGGCGCGCCAGACTCCACTCACCGCGTTCCGGGTGGTGGAGCTGTTGCACGCCGCCGGCATTCCCCCTTCGGCGCTGCAGCTATTGCCGGGCAGCGGCGCGGCTATCGGGGCGCAACTGCTGGACGACACGCGGGTGAGCGGTGTGGTGTTCACCGGCTCCACGGAAACCGCCTGGACGTTGCAGTCCCGGCTGGCCGCCCGCCGCGGTCCCATCGTGCCGCTGATTGCCGAGACCGGCGGCCAGAATGCCATGATCGTTGACAGCTCGGCGCTTGCCGAGCAGGTCACGGTGGATGTGCTGCAGTCGGCCTTCGACAGCGCCGGCCAGCGCTGCTCGGCACTGCGGGTGCTGTTCCTGCAGGAGGACATCGCCGAGCGCCAGCTGGCCATGCTGGCGGGCGCCATGGATGAGCTTGTGATCGGTGATCCCATAGAGCTCAGGACCGACATCGGTCCGGTCATCGACGACTCCGCCCGCGAAGGCCTGCAGCGTCATGCCGAGGCTATGCGCCGGGAAGGCCGGATAGTGCGGGAGCTGACGTTGCCGGAGTCCTGTGCCCACGGGAGCTACTTTGCACCCATGTTGGTGGAGATAGACAGCCTGGCTCGTCTGAACGGCGAGGTGTTCGGTCCGGTGCTGCACGTGGTGCGCTACCAGGCGAATGCCCTGGATGCCGTCGTCGATGCCATCAACGGCACCGGCTACGGCCTGACCCTCGGGGTGCATAGCCGCATCGATGCCACCTGGGAGCGGGTACGGGCGAGAGCCCGGGTGGGCAACCTCTATGTGAACCGCAACATGGTCGGCGCCGTGGTGGGTGTGCAGCCTTTCGGCGGCGAGGGCCTGTCAGGGTCCGGCCCCAAGGCCGGTGGCCCCCATTACCTGCCCCGCTTCGCCCTGGAACGCGCCCTCAGCGTCAACACCTCGGCCATGGGCGGCAACGCCTCGCTGCTCGGCCTGGACGAGGACTGACGGGCCGGTGGACCGATTGGACCTAAACCCGCGAGAGCCACGGAACCCACGGAATCCACGGAAAGGCCTTCAGTGAAAAGCAAAGGCGCCACGGAAGACACGGAAAGCACGGAAGGAGGCAATTGCCGATTGGATGGACCGGTCCGTACGACCGCAGCCCCGTAGGGGGCAATAACCGAAGGGCATTGCGCCGGATGGGTGGGCGAGTCGGCCAGGGCATCGGTGCAATGCGCTGCGCTTATTGCATCCTACGTTGACTGCTGGGCGTGGACGAGGAGTGACGTGTCTGTCCACCGATCAGCCCCAAACCCATGGGAGCCACGGAACCTTCAGAACCCACAAAAAAACCTTTAACAAAAGTCCAGGGCGCTACGGATTATTGCACAGTACGTTGGTGTCGGTTTTGGGTTTTCGGGTCCCGTGTGGCGCACCGAGCATCGCAGGCCGAAGCGGAAATAAGCGCGCCCCCTGTTCGAGCCCG
>CAZNBB010000035.1:0-31380 GCA_964571225.1 uncultured Gammaproteobacteria bacterium | reverse complement strand
GCACCTGCACAGGCCCGCCGGCACTGAAACCTCCGCGCCCACCCATCGTTGAGCGGGCCGGGGCGGTGGCGCGTGCGCGCCCGAGACGTTAAGCTCCCCGCCGGGATCAAGCCTCCGCCCCCGTGCGCTGCCATGGCCGACCTTTTTACCATCACCGCCCCTCTGACCATCCGCCCGCCGGGCGGCGAACGCCGGATCATGGCCCACTGGTTCCCCCATGGGGAGGGACTGGTGTACTTCGACCTGTACTGGCACGAAGGCGACCCGGAACAGACCATTCACCGGGTGGCCGGACCGATCGGGGGAGACGGCCCCTGGAAGGTGGGCGACCATGTGGTACAGGTGTTGGGGTGTCACGGCAGCGATCCTGCCCTGGCCATGGCCTACGAACAATGGCAGAGCTATTTGAGTGCGCCGCAAACGGACTATCCGCCGCCGCCGTTGATCGCCGCCATCGCCCGCCGCATGGGCTGCGACACGGGTTCGGATTGAGGCTCGCCGGCAACGGCGGGCGGCGTGGGCAGGCCCGGCCGTCAGACGAATCCCAGGCCGGGGACGCGAGCCGACCGGCGCGGCGCCGCAGGTCGCAGGGCAGCGGCCTGGCGCGCCCGCCCCGGCGGTTCCCCTGTTCCGAGGTCGATGCCGCTTCGATTGAAGGTCTTGTGCCGCTCTGCGTCGTCGGGCTTCGCGGGCGAAGCCCGACTGGCAACGCCCCGAACGGACCCTGCTCCGGACCTATGCCGCCCAGATTGCGTCCGGTTCGGAAACTGCCCGCAGCGTGGTGCCGCTCTCGCCGGTGCGACGCCGGCTCTGGGCGGCACCGTGAAGCTCCAGGATACGTTCCTTGGCGGCCTCATAGGTCTGCGCATCCAGCACGCCTTCGACCCGCAGCCGGCGATGTTCGCGCAGCTCGGCGCTCAACAGCGCCTCGGCATCGACGCCGGCCCGGTTGCGTGCGCGCACGGCCCGCTCCTTCAGGTCCACCACGAACGCCCTCGCCTGTCGGCGGCCTGCACGGCACAGCCGCAGCTCGGCCACCGGAGCACGGCCGCTGGCGCTGTGCCACACCAGCCGCTGCCCGGAACACAGCAACCCCGCCCACAAGGCGACGACACCCCCGAGCAGTGCCGCCAGCGTGCCCGGAAACACCGGATGGGATACCAGCGGCCCCCCGGACAACGCCAGCGCGGCCAACAGCAGGAAACCCCCGCCGACCAGCACCGCCGCCAGCCCGAACCAGCCCCAGGCGACGCGGGACTCGCGCCGCGGATCCGGATCGACGTAGCTCAGATCGACCCAATGGGACTTCGAGCGCAACCCGAACTGACTGACCGCCACCGACAGATAGCGATCGTTGAAGAGCTGATACAGCCCCCGCTGGCCGGTACACCAACTGCGCTGGACCAGCTCGCGCTGGGCGACCCATTTGCCGATGGTGGGCTCGCTCACCGCGCCGGAACTCAAGACAAACTGTTGTTGTGATGACATATGGCGCCCCCGACTGGCTGCTTCACTTAAGGTGGGGCGAGCCGACCTGCCTTTTCGCCCCAAAGACAGCATGGTCCCGGGACCCGGCCGGCGTCCGTGAGGCGGGTCACAACCCGGACGGGGGTGAGTCTCACTTTGCGGATGCGGGGAGGCGCCGTGGCAAATCGGATTCTCATCGGCGCCGGAGTGACGCCCGCACACCCCGAGAGGCAGGCGGCGGCGTCAATGGAGGAGGCGCCGCGGGCGGGCTAGCCGTCGCTGTGGCGGCGGTCGTAATCGTCCATCTTGTCGGCGAGGCTGTCCCAACTGCACTCCTGCAGCACCTGCGCAAGGCGGTGCACCGCGCCGCTCTTGGCCAGCTTGCGGCGTTCGGCCGGATCCTGGACCCCGTAGAAAGGCAGCATGGTGAAAAACGCCTTGTCGGCGTATTTCGGATTGGGCGTGAGCACGTCCCGCCGACGGGTGTAGTAGGCGTCTTCGTCCGGCGCGCACACCTCACCGAACACATTGAACTGGCGGCAGGCCACCGGGCGCATCGGGTGCACCGAGCACACCCCGTCCACCAGGAACGGACAGGCCTCGCCTTTGCGGTGAGCCCGCAACTGCCCCTTCAGGGCCTCCCGCTGGGGCCCGGCGAGTTTCTCGGTGACATACCAGGTGAGTCCCACCAGTTCCAGGGGATAGACCGGGATGGTCTTGTGGGCGCGGCAGCAGTTGGAGCAGCCTTTGGCGCAGGCCAGTTGCCGGCCCTTGCCGCGCTCGCGTCGCACCCCGGCCGCCACGCCCTGGTCGATGATGTAGTAGGCATCCAGCAGCATGGGCAGCCAGGGGAACACCGCCTCGTCCACGCCGAAGGTCAGTCGCTCGGGGGCTCCGTAGCCGTCGTGCCCTGGATCTTTCGCCACCGGTCGGTCTCCTGCAATAAAGATGCGGCCTGCACCGCGAACCGCTCATTATAGAAGCGCGATCCCCGCCCTGCACGGGCCGTCTCCCGCCCGCGCCCGGACGCGGATCACGGAAGGGGTGAAACGCCCCGCGGGGTACCCACAACCGCCATCGGGTTTGGTGGTACATTAGGGCTGATACATGCCATCGACTGCCCCGGAGTCCGTCCATGGAACCAAGAACCTGCCTGTGCGGCGCCGAACCGGACCTGCGCCAGGAAACCCGCGTGACGGCCGACGGGCGCACCGAAACCTTGTACTGGATCGGCTGCCCGGTGTGCGGTCAATTGGGTCCCAAGGTCTCCGATCTGGGCAAGGACAAGGACACCGCGATCGCTGAAGCCATCGCCGCCTGGAACGACAAGCTCAACCGCGCCCGCCCCCTGTAGGCACCGCCGGCGCGCCGGGCCCGGGCTTAGGGCTTGGAAACGAAGGCGTTGCCCTTGATGTAGAAGCGCAGCAGCCGGCGGGCCCAGTGGCCGGCGTAATCCACGCCGATGCGGGGCCGTTTGACGATCGTAAAAGCCGCCTTCCCGGGGGGCGCCGCGATGTGGAAATCGTCGCTCAGCAGATCGTGGCCGTCGAGCGTCCTGTCGATGCCCATGGCCCGGCACAGCAGACCGGGACCCTGGGTGCGTCCCTCGATGTTGCGCACCGGTTCCACCGCCCGCAGCAGTACCGCCGACGCATGGCCCTCCCGCTCGGTCACCACATTCATGCAGTGGTACATGCCGTAGATCAGGTAGACATAGGCGTGTCCGGGCGGACCGAACATGACCCGGGTGCGCCGGGTCAGCCCCCGGGCCGAGTGGGCGGCGCGGTCGTGGGGGCCCAGGTAGGCCTCGGTCTCGACGATGCGCCCCACCCTTTCCACGCCGTCGCAGCGGTGCACGAGATAGTGCCCCAGCAGCTCCCGCGCCACGGTGACGGTGTCGCGGTCATAGAAATCCCGCGGCAGGGGGGGCGTGGGCGGGCTGTAGCGGACGGGCTTGTTCATGGCGACGGAAACCGGGATGCTGAAGGGCGCCGGACGCGCACGCCGAAATTGCTCGGCGAGCGCGGACAGCCGCCATTCTGGCCGAACGTCGACATCCGTACCACAGCGGGCACAGTTGAACGGGGCGCAGGCAGGTCCCAGAATGGATGCAGCAAGCTGGAGCGCTCGGCGCCGCCGCGGGAACCCTCAGGCGCCGACGCACTCTGATAGACACGCCCAATTGACAATCGAGACCGCCATGAGCAACACCGTCACTCAGGCCAACATCACCCGTTTCAACGCCATCGCCGACGCCTGGGACGACAACCCCACCCGCCTGGAGCTGGCCCGCGCCGCCGCGGGCGGCATCCTGGAAAACCTTAAGCTCACAGGCACGGAACGGGCCATGGAGTTCGGCTGCGGCACCGGGCTGGTCACCGCCCTGGTGGCGCCCAATGTGGCCAGCGTGCTGGCAGTGGACAGCTCGGCGGGCATGCTGGAGATGTTGCAGCGCAAGACCGACGAACTGGGCCTGCACAACGTGCAGACTTGTGAGGAGGACCTGTCCCGGCGCATCCCCACAGGGCCGTTCGACCTCATCTTCAGCAGCATGACCCTGCATCACATCGCCGATGTGGCCGCCCTGTTCCGCCGCCTTTCAGCGGTCCTGGCCCCCGGCGGCCGGGTTGCCCTGGTGGACCTGGAAAAGGAAGACGGCACTTTCCACGGCGATACCGAGGGGGTGATGCATCACGGCTTCGAGCCGGCAACGGTGCGCGGCTGGCTGCAGGAGGCCCGCTTCGTCGATCCGCAGACGCAGCGGGTACACGTGCTCAACAAGACGGGCGCCGACCAGCGCCCCCACCACTACCCGATCTTTCTCGCCACCGCCGCCAAACCGGCCTGAGAACCCTGCACCGCCCCCCGGTGGCCGGCCGCTCAGTCGTCGCCCAGCATCATGGGGCGCGGCTCCGAGGGCCGTGACAGCAGGTCCTCGGCTTCCAGCTCGTTGGTCGCGAAAATAATCCGCACCGTTTCGCCGGAGTCGGGGGCCAGCTCGGTACGCAGCTCGGTCGCCTTGACCTTCGCCTCCTTGAAGCTGTCGGCGGCGTCCATCAGTTCCAGGACCCTGAGGTGGCCGATCTTGTAAACGAAATAGGGCATGGATCCCTCGCATTGGGTGATGTTGACCGATCGCAGCGCGGCGCGGCCGATGACGATTGCCTGGGCGCCGGGCGGCCATTGTTCGCCCCGCCGGGCGTGAATGCAACCGTACGGCAGCAACGGCACCGGCCGATTGCGCATAGTGAAATTGTGGTTATACTCCGGTGAACCCCGTCTCCACAGGGACACCAATAATGAAAAAGGCCATCGCCGTTGTCGCCGGCGTCGTCGTTGCCGCCTACCTGGTCTCTCCACTGGTCATCGGCTTGATCGCCCAGAGGCAGTATCCCGAGACCCTGAAGGCGCTCAATGTGGGTGCGCCGGAATGGCAGCCGGGCCCCTTCCACCTCGGCTACCGGCACTCTTCGGCGGACAGCACCCTGACCATTCCCGTGTCCGGCAGTCAGCCCCTGGTGATCCATCTCCATCACCGCATTACCCAGGGGTTGGGCTCCGATCTTTCCATCATGGAGGTCACCACCACGCCAACGGTCAAGGGAACGACCAAGGCGCAGTTGGACCGACTGTTCGGCGGCAAGCGACCACTGGTCGTCGACACGAGGATCTTTGCCGACGGCCACTACACCTCAACCATAACGGCCGCGGCCATCACCAATCGGTCGCTGCCCGGCGAACCGACCGTGCACCTGGCCTTCGCCGGGCTCGCCGGCACCGTGAGCGGCACCTTCCACCCGCGCTCGGCGAGCTACCGGCTGACATCGCCAGGCTTCGAACTGCTCAGTGACAAGACCCACCTGCGGATCGCCGCCAACGGCCTGCGGCTGAGCGGCGATGTGCACGTGCCCCGGCCCTGGCTGCGCCTGGGGGAAGGCCGCTTTTCCATGGACAAAGTGGTTTTCGCGGCGGCGGGACAACCCGCCACCGAAGTGGACGGCCTGCGGTTGACCGCCAAAGAACAACGGGAAGCCGACGGCCTCGGTTTCCGCTACGACATTCACATGGCCCGTCTGTCGGGGCCGCCGGCCCTCAAGGTAACCAACCTGGCATTGGAGGTCGCCGGCCATCATCTGGACGAAAAGAGCACCGAGCAGTTCGCCAGGCGCCTGGCCGCGATCAGCCGCATGGGCCTGCCCGCGGCCCAGGTGGGCCCGATGCTTCACGACGCCCTGCAACAGGTGGCCGGCGGCTTTCTGGCCCACTCCCCCGAAGTCGGCATCCGCCGCCTGGCATTCGACCTGCCCACCGGTGGCGTACGGGCAAGCGTCGACGCCCGCTTCGACGGCGCAGGCTTCAAGTCCGTGGCCGACCCGGACAATATCCAGCGACTGTCCGTTGAAGCCTCCCTCAAAGCCCCGGCAGCCGCGGTGAGAGCGCTGCTGATCGGCCTCATGCGCCCCAAAGCGGCCGCCTATGCGAAGGCGGTCAAACCCGACGCCACGCCGGCCGAAGTGGCCGCGCTCGGCGTTCGCATGGCCGACCAGACCCTCCGGAACCTGCAGGCCCGACAACTGCTGCAGAGCGAAGGTGGGGACTACGCGTCCTCACTGACCTTCCGCGACGGCGCCCTGACCGTCAACGGCCAACCCATGGCGCTGCCGGCGCTGCCCGCAAGCGGACGCTAGCGGGTAGCCAGCCAGGCGACGCCGCCGAGAATCACCAGGGGCACGGCCACCGCCGCATCATTCGGGTGCCCGCTGTAGACCAGCAACGCCTCCACGGCGAGCACGATCGCCACGAAACCCACGTTGGCGCCGTCGCCGAACAAGGTCTTGATCAACGCCTTCATGACAGGGCCTCCTGGGCACGGCGCTGGCGCAGCACGGCGGCCACCGCCAGCCCGCCCACCAGATAGAACGCCACCAGCAGGGGCAGGCTCCAGTCTCCGAGCGGCCAGGCGGCCGCGCCGCCCAGTGCCTCCAGGGTCCAGAAGGTGCCGAACGAGACGATCATGGCGCCGACACCGAACTTGATGGCGTTCTCCGGCACCCGCCGCAGGGGGGCGCGGGCAACGAGGCCCAGCACCGCAACCATGGCCAGAGCCGCCAGGGCGGCGGTCGTCGCCAGCAGGGAGTGGCTGCTTTTCACCCCCAGGGCCACCACGATCAGCCACACTTCCAGACCTTCCAGCAGCACACCTTTGAAGGCGATCAACCAGGCGGCATGCCGATCGCCGCTTTCCAGCCGGTGGCGGGTCTCGTCAAACTCCGCCTGCTCGTCGTGCAGCGCCTTCAGGCCCGCCGAGCGGGCCACCGCCTTGGCGAGCCAGCGCACGCCGAACAGCAGCAGGAACACGCCGATCACGAACTGCAGCCACTGCATCTGCAGCCCCATCTGCAGCACGCCGCCGGTGGCGACCGTCATGACCGCCAGCACCGCCAGCGCGCTGGCGGCGGCGCCGGCGGCGCGGCCCCAACCGATGGTCAGGCTCACCGCCAGCACGATGGTGAAGGCTTCCACCCACTCCACCGTCGCGGCGAGATAGGTGGCCAGAAAGATACCCCAGTCAGACATTGGCGCTGTCTCCGTTGGATGGATACACAAAGATATGTTCCGGCGCGATCTTCAGTCGCGCCTCCCCCCGGGGGGGCGGCGCCGGCTCGTGGCTGCACAAAGGCACGCCGATGTCGGGCAGCCGCCAGTAGGCCCGGTAAGTGCCGGCCTCGAAGGCACAGTGCATCAGGGTCGCCGGCACACCGTCGCTGTGGGTGCAGATGCCGGCGGGGCGCACGAACACCTGGGCGTCGTCACCCTCGGTCACACCGGTCACGGTCGCCGCGTGGAAGCGCCCGCCAAGCTCCACGCCCAGGGTGTCGCGGGTACGCTTGACACGTGTACTGAACCCCCCCTGGGCGCCGATGAAACGCGCCACCCGCGCGGTGGCCGGGCGGGCGTAGAGCGCTTCCGGCGCATCGGTCTGGGACAGGGTGCCATGCTCCAGCACGGCAATCCGGTCCGCCATCCGCCAGGCGTCCATGGGATCGTGGCTCACGAACAGCGCGCCGGCCCCGAATTCGCGGGTCAGGTTACGGATCTCAAGGCGCAGAAATTCGCGTGCGTCCACATCCAGACTGGAGAGCGCCTCGTCGAACAGCAACAGGTCCGGGCGGGCCGCCAGGGCCCGGGCGATGCCCACCCGCTGCTGCTCGCCGCCGGACAGCTGGGCGGGACGCTTGTTGGCGTGCCGCGCCATGCCGACCCTGTCCAGCAGCTCCATGGCCAGCCGGCCACGATCGCCGCCGCGTCGGGGCACGGCGGCGGCCACGTTCTCCCGGCAGCTCAGGTGGGGCCACAGCGCATAGTCCTGGAAAACCATGCCCAGCCCACGGCGTTCCGGCGGCACCCAGGTGCCGGCAGCTGGCGCGTCCACCGCCTGTCCCCGCAAACGGATGGTGCCGCCGTCCGCCCGCTCCAGCCCTCCCACCAGCCGCAGCAAAGTGGTCTTGCCGGAGCCGGAGCCGCCGATCAGCACCACGAACTCCCCGGGCGTCAGGGCGAAATCCACGCGGCGCAGCACCGGTGTGCCGGTGTAGCGTTTGTCCACGGCCTGCATTTGCAGCAGCGCATTCACGGCAGGGTTTCCTCCATCTGTGGGGCGGGCGCCGCGGCGCGTACGGCCAGGGCCAGCAGGCCGGCGATGGCCAGGGCCAGCACGATGCCCGCCAGGGCGAGCCGCGCCTCGTCACCGTAGAGCAGGTGTTGGTTGAGGGTGACCATGTCCACGCCCACCGGGGCCCGGCCGGCCGGGTAGAGCAGCTCTGAAACGGGCAGCTCGAAGAAGATCTGGCCGAACGCCATGGTCCAGCCCCACAGGAACGGCGACAGCAGCAAGGGGCCGTGGATGTCCACCGCCCGGCTCAGCCACGGCAGGCCGTGCAGGCGGGCGGCATCGGAAAGATTGGCATGCAGATGACTCAGCGGGCCTTGCAGAAAACGCATCAGCATGGGCACCTGGGCCGCCACGTAGGCGATGACCAGCAGCAGGGGCGTTCCGTACAACGGCAGCAGCCGCGAGTTGAATGCAATCACGTAGGCCGCGCCCAGCACCAGCCCCGGAATCGCCATGTTGCCCAGACTGACGATTTCCAGGAGACGGCCGGCGCGGCGTCCGGCGCGCCGCTGACCCGCCACCACCGGCATGGCCACCGCCACCGCCAACAGCGCCCCCACTCCGGCATAGAGGCTGGAGTACAACAACCCGCCCCACTGTACGGGGATGACCACCGCCGCCAGATCGGGGCGCAGTGCCGCGTGCACCAGCGCCAAGCCGGGCATCGCCACGCCGAAAGCGGCCAGCAGCGCGAGGGCGGTGCCGGCGAGGTAGCCCCCGGTCCTGCCGCAGGGCACCGGCGACGCCGTGCGTGCGCGGCCGTGTACCAGGGCGCCGCCATGGCGCCCGCTCAGGTACATGTGTACGCCGGCGGCTGCCGCAGCCAGCCCCACCAGCGCCCAGCTCAAGCGCGCCGCCTGGGCGAACGCCACCGGAGTGGTGGCCAGGCGCTCGTAGATGGCATAGGTCACGATGGGCAGATGAATCTGGGCGCCCAGGGTCGCCGGTATGCCGAACTCCTGGATGCTTTCCACGAACACCACCGCGAACGCCGAGCCGGCGGCCGGCAGCAGCAGGCGCAGCAGCACACCGCGGCGCCGCCAGGCCGACAGCCCCAGAATGCGCGCCGCGTCCTCCAGCTCCGAGCCGATGGCCGTCCAACTGCTGCGCGCAGCCAGGGTCGCGAAAGGCAGTCCCTTGAGCCCCAGCAGGGCAACGATGCCGGCGCGGCTGAAAAACCAGCGGGCCAGGACGCCGTGGTGCAGAGCCGGCAACGAGAACAGAATCTGCCAGCCGGTGGTCAACAGATAGCTCGGAGTCAGGAACACCAGCCACAGCACCACCGTCAACGGCCCATTGCCGCGCCAGCGCCGGCGTTCCAGCAGCCAGCCGAACAACACCCCCGCCGGCACCGCCACCACAGTGCTCGCCAGCCCCAGCCACACGGTGTTGTAGACCGCCTCCGCCCCCAACGGGTTGCCGGCTGCCGCGCCGGCCTGTGCGCCGGACGGCCCCAGCGTCGGGAACCAGGGCAGCAGCAGCAGACGCAGGATCGGGTACAGGAACAGAGCCGCGAACAGCAACAGCAGCGACGACGCCGGCGCGCGCCGGGCGATGCGACGCAGCAGCCCTTTCATTGACCGACCACCGCCCGGCTGAACCAGCTGTTCACCGTCCCCTCCCGGGCGCCCCAGGTGGCGGCCGGCAGTACCTTGACGGTCAGCGAGCTCAACGCCGGCAGGATCTTGTCGGGCGACGGCGCATTACGGGTGAGCGGCCAGTACAGGCTGTCGCCTTCGTCGCCGGCCATGCGCAGGCGCTGGGTGGACGGCGCCATGGCGAAGCGGATGAACTGCTCGGCCTGTACCCGGGCGGCATCCGGCGCCCCCGCCGCCGCCACCAGCACGCTGGGCAGGGCAAAAGACGGATCGGGTATGGCGACCCGCAGGCTGGGATCCTTGGCGGCCACGTTCCATGCGGCGGACGACTGGGTGATGGCGACCTTGATGTCGCCGGCCCGCAGGGCGGCCAGGGTGTTGGCGTTCTTGGGATAGACATGCAGCCCGTTGCCCTTGAGCGCCATCACGAACGACTTGCCCTGAGGCCAGCCACCGGCCTGGGACAACATGCCGGCCAGCATGGGAAACATGGGCCCTGAGATGGCGGGGTTGTTCATGCCGATGGCACCGCGCAGGGCGGGCTCGGTGAGGTCGGACCAGCGACGGGGCGGGTCCTTCAGCGTGGCCGGGTGATAAGTGAAGGCGCCGGCCAGAGTGAGGCCGGTGGGCGTATAGCTGCCGTCGGCGGGGACCAGTTCGCGGCCCAGGGCGGTCCACGGCAGGTCGGGCACCATGTGGCGGGCAGCCAGGTGTGCACCGTCCAGTCCGGCCGCTGCCTCATCGCCGTCGAACCAGGCCAGGGTCCAGCCCGGCCGCCGGCCTTCTGCGGAGACTCGCGCCAGCAGCGCGCCGGTGGACAGTTGCACCACCGTCACCGGAATGCCGGTGGCCCGGGTGAACGCTTTGGCGACATCCGGTCCATAGTCGACGGCACTGTACAGAACCAGGCCGTGATGCCGGTTGGGCCACAGCACCCACGCCGCTGCCGCCACCAGTACCAGCAAGACCAATCCGATCGGCACCACGCGCCTCATGGCTTATCTCCCCCACGTTCAGTGAATCGATGCTGTGTTGTCGAACACCAGGCCCTTCGGGGCGTGGCGGCAGCGGCACCGGACATACTGCGCAGGCCCCTCCGCGGCGGGCCGAATAATAACAAAAGCCGCCCCGTACAAAAGCCTAAAACCGCCAATATTTCTGACACTTACCGAATAACATACAAAACAGCGCGGTTTGCAACGCAACTGCAATCAAACCTTCATCTCACCGCCATCCCCCTGTCATTCCCCCGCAACAAAAAAGGGGTCGGTGACAAATGATTCTCATTTGTCACCGACCCCTTTTTTGCCGACGGTGTCAGCGGTCGCCGATGCGGCTGCGCTCCCGTCGGTTGATCCACACGGCGGCCGGGATGCTGGCGAGCACCAGGGCGCCCACCGCCAGGTAGGTCGGCAACAGGCCGAAGTGCAGACCCACTTCGAGGCCGGCGATGGGACCGATGCTGCCCCCGACATCGCCGAACAGCTGATAGGCGCCCACCGCCCGTCCGTATTGCTGCGCGCCGGTGGCGTCCCCCAACAGTACAAGCATGGGCAGGTTCACGCCGTTGAAGGAAACCCCCACCAGGATGGCGCCCAGCAACAGCAGCCGCAGGTCGTGGGCCAAACCCAACAGCGCGAAGCCGGTGGCCAGCACCACCAGCGCCGGCAACAACACCGAGGAACGCAGCGCCAAACGGTCCAGCCATCGCCCCAGAGTCAACGCGGTCAGGGACGAGCAGGCCATCATGGCGGCCATCACCAGACCACCGGTGCCCTGGTCGGCCATTCCCAGCAGATGCAGGCCACGCTGGTGCACCAGCACCACCAGGGTCGCCAGCAGCACGCCCTGCACGGAAAGAAAGATCAGCAGATTGAATCCCCAGGCGGAGACCAACACCGGGAATCCGGGCAACTGGCGTAGCGGTAAGCCCTGCCGGCCATGGTGTCGGTGTGGTCGGTGCGCCGCCGAGGGCACCAGGCGCAGCGCGGCCAGCGCGCCCAACAGGGTTAGCGCCGCGCCCACCAGGAAGGCGGTATCGTCCGAGGCGCGGTCGGCGATGAGACCGCCCAGCACCAGTCCTCCGGGCAATCCCAGCCCCATGGCAATGCGCACGGTGGCGGTTAGCCGGCCCCGGTCCGCGTCCCCGGACAGACCGAGCACGCTGGCCTGGGCGCCCACCAGCAACAGCGCCGACCCCACGCCGAACAGGGCCCGGCCGCCCAGGAACCACCAGGCCGGGGTCCCCAGATGCAGGCCGGCGCTGTAACCCAGGATGCCGATGCATTCAATCACCAGCCCCAGTGCCAGTGGCCCCTTGCCCCCCAGCCGGTCCACCAGGCGCCCGGCCACCGGGTCGAAGGCCATGCGGGTGATGCGGTTGGCCGACAGGATCAGCCCGATCATGCCGCCGGCAATGCCCAGTTGCAGGCCCAGTGCAGGCAGGATGGGGAACACCAGCCCTCCGCCCAGGCCGCCGATGAATGTCACCAGCCCGATGCGGCGGCTGGCAGCGGCGGCGTCAATGGTAGGGGTGTTCGCCGTCATGGGAAGAGCCAGAACCTGTCAGTGAGGTGGGGCACAGCACTGTTGCCGCTGCGAGCACACCAGTCAAGACGTCGGGGCCAATAGGCGGTCGTCCCTGGACCGATACCCGGAAACACCGGCTGACGGCCCCTCAGGCGCACTCCCCCAACAGAACGGACAAGGGGACCAGCAAAAAAAGGGGTCGGTGACAAATGATTCTCATTTGTCACCGACCCCTTTTTCTTTTTCTGGGATCTTGCACGCACTGCGATCGTGCATTTCGGCGGCCAAACGTCGCGGGGTTGTGCGCCCTCAGCGGGGCGCCATCCACGCGTCCTGGGATATGTGTGTGTAAAGGCGCAGCTTGCGTGTGGTCGTGGCGAATGGCACGTCCTATGCAGTTCTCACCTATGCCGTCCGGGTTGCCGAATTCATGACGCATGTCATCGAGGGCGGACGCCGTCACCGGCGGCGCGGATAACCATCGCGGATCGCGTCAGACGACGCCTTCCCCGATCAGGCGGGCCACCCGCCCGCAACGTCGGCACTGGTGGTGCACGAGGGGCTTATGCACCGCAACGGAGTTGCAGTGCTGGAACGCCGAACACAGGAGACCATCATGGCAAGACAGATCCCCAAAACCGCTATGCAGTCGCGGACATTCAGCGCACGTGGCACGGTCGACACGGTGCCGGCAGCCACGGTGCCGATCGAGCTGCTATGCGCCCACTGGCAGCGCAGTCAGCTGCATCACTCACCGCAGCCGCAGGAACTGCGTCTGTCCGCGCCGCCCATGGAAGAGCGTCGGGACTACGACCTGCCGGAGGATGCCCGTCGTTTCCTCGCGCTCCATGGCGTTATCGCCTAGGGAACCTCTGCACAGGCCGCTGAAGCGGCGCTGACGGCGTTGTAAAGGCGCTCGGAATGCTCATTTACTCCAGGTAAACTGCGCTTCCTCGCCCCTTTGCGCCTTGTGATCATTCACTTGATCGATCTGTGCAGAGACTCCTCGGCGCACCGGCGGACGCCCCAACGGCTCCGCGGGCGACCACCTCTTTCCAAGAGGTCCGGCGCGCCTGGACGGCGGCGGTCAGCGGATTGTTCAGCAGCGATCACAACCGCCGGTACCCAGGGCGTCTACCCCGTGGGCGGCAGTCTATCCAGGCACACCCACCGGCAGGGCGCGTCGTGGCAGGCAGCCCATGGCGGTCGGCCACCGGCGGGCGCAGCCGCACCTCGCAAACGGCACGCGAAACGGCCCGGCGTCGATGGTCAGGATTCGCTGCCCGCGCCGCCGTTTCCATCCAGCCCGACTTCATTGCAGCACCGCCCGCCACTGGCGCGCCAGTCGGCGACTCCTATCGACATCGGAGGCACTGAGCTGCGCGAGCAGTCGGTCGCGGGCAGCCAGCGCCGTGGCCCTTCTGGCTCGGTTGCCGAATAGCCCTGGATGGGTGCGGCATGACCGCACCGCCACCAGATACCACTTCAGCGCCTGCACCGGGTCTGCGGGCACCCCATCGCCACGCTCGAAGAATTCTCCCATGGCCAGCTGAGCGCCCGCCATTCCGCGGGCTGCTGCCCGGCCCATGAGCGCCAGACCGGCGACCCGGTCCCGGGTCACACCGTCGCCCTTGTGGTACATCCAGCCCAGGTGGTACATGGCCTGCACGTAGCCGTTGCGGGCCGCGGCGGCAAACCAGTGCAGGGCCTGTCCGTCGCTCCTGGGTACCCCCCAGCCATGGGCATACAGCAGAC
Organism: uncultured Gammaproteobacteria bacterium; assembly: GCA_964571225.1. GTDB lineage: Bacteria > Pseudomonadota > Gammaproteobacteria > DATFLG01 > DATFLG01 > DATFML01. The sequence goes on along the minus strand of CAZNBB010000035.1, from coordinate 17,358 downwards.
CGAGCATGTACTGGGCCCGCGGATGGCCCTGCACCGCCGCCTTGCGCAACCAAAAGGCTGCACGCCCGTGGTTGCGTTCAAAGCCCGGCGTCCAACCGTGAAAGTTGCCCGCCTCGTAGGCGTAACCCAGCTCGAACTCGATGGGCACACGCCACACCGTCACTGCGACACCGCCAGCCCCGATCACCAGCAGCGCCAGCAGCCAGGGACGAAGTCGGACGGAAACGCCCATCAACCGGCGAGCCCCGCCACAACGTCCGAGGCTGCGGCGCTGACCCTAGTCTCGGCGCTCACGCCCGGGATTCCCGGTGTCGACCATTCTGGCCACAGCGCCCTCGCCCGCCTCCAGTGCCCCCTCCAGATAGCCACCGTTCAGCGCCACGGTCTCGCTGCCCGCGAACACCACCCGGCCGTCCCAAAGGGATGTCAGCTCCGCCGGCAACCCGTAGTCGGGATGCTGCATCAGCGGCTCGCTGTCCGCCGCCGTAGCGGTCAGCGGATCTTCGCTCCAGTCCTTGATCCAGTAGTGAATGGGATTCGCGGCCTCGGGTCCGAACAGCCGCACCAGCTGCTCCAGCGAGTGGCGCACCAGCGCCTCGCGACCCAGCCTGTGGCGCTCGGCTGCCGGGACACCGTAGAAGCCGAACAGGCCGTAGGGACCACCGCGGGCCGGCGACGCGTCGTGGATTTCCATCAACGGGCCGACACGGCTGAACGCTTCACCGGACAGGCCGCGCTGTTCCCAGAACGGCGTTTTGTAGCAGGCCACGAACTTGGCGTGCCCCGCCATCCAGGTGGGCGTATCCCGAAACGCCGTCATGTAGGCCGGGGGCAGCGGCGGCTCGAAGGCGACCGAGTCGGCCAGCAGGCGCAGCGGCAGGGCCGTGATGACCCGCGCAGCCCGCAACTGCCCGACCCCGCCGTCGGCGGGCTCGAAGTCGATGCGCACCCCGTCGGCGTGCGCCGCCACGCCGGTGACCCGCCGGTCCGTCAACACACCTTGGGGCTCCAGCCGGGCGGCCAGCGCCTCCACCAGGCTCAGGGCGCCGCCGGCGATGCGGAAGGACTGTGCGTGGGGAGAGTCCCCGGGGACCCGTTCCGGCGCCGGCAGCAGCGCGTCTTCATACAGGGCGGCACCGCGCGTGGCCTGCAGGAAGACCGGAATCTGCAGTTCGTCGAGCAGACCGGCCATCATGGGTTGCAGGTCCGGCCAGACCCAGGCCGGGCCCAGGTCGAAACGTGCGGCGCCGCCATCGGACGCCGGCACCACTGCGCAGGCGATACGTCCGCCCAGGCGCCCGCGCGCCTCCAGCACCCGGCAGGACATGCCGGCCTTTGCCAGTCTGAAGGCGCTGTACAGACCGCTCAGGCCGGCGCCGATGATGACGCAGTCGCAGTCCATGAGTCGAAATGAGGATGGGATGGAAGGGCCGATGTTAGCAGGAATCGCGCCCCGGACTCACGCGCGCCGGGAACCGCCGCGGCGCGCCTGCCTTTCATGCGCCGGGCAGCGCCCGGGCGGGAAAAGCATGGAAGGCGCAGTCGTGCGAAGCGGCCGGCAACGGCCGCCGCAGGTTACAGCAGCGCGCTCAGGCGCACGTCGGCGCCCAGTACACCGGAAAGCTGCCCCCGCCCGTCCCACAAGGGACTGGCCACCGTGAAGCAGAACGCGCCGGTCGCGGCGGAACGGTACACCGCGCTGACGAACGTGCGACCGTCGTCGCGGGCCCGTCGAAACCAGAGCCGCTCAGACCAGTCCTGGCCGCGACCCTTGCCTTCGTAGGCAGCGGTGAATCCTGCCGGCGCGATGTTGTCGCTGACCTGGATGCCGGCACCGTCCACCAGGTAGAGCAGCTCGAAGAACGGATGGCGCCGCAGTGCCTCCCGCAGCGCGGACCCGTTGGCGGGGCTGTGCAGGGAATCGCCGTCCAAGGCGTCGGCCAGCGCGTCGTTGGCGTCCCGGGCCTGTTTGTGGGCGACGAACCGGAACAGGCCAATGGCCGTCAACAGCTCATCGGACAGTTCGTGCAGGTGCCCGCCCGTATCGCTGACCGCGGCTGCCTTGCCGGTCATGGCACGGGCGATATCCGCCACCTCCTGCACGTCACGACTGACGCTCTGGGCGGCATGGCCCATCTCCTCGCTGGCCGTTGCGATCCCGCGAATGCGGGCGTCGAGTTGATCCATGCCGTCGCGGGCCGTGCGCAACTGGTCCCGCGCGTCGCCGACCTGGCGACGGCCCTCGTTCACCCTGTCCCGCACCTGCTGCACGCCGTCCACAGCCGCATCCATGCCGGCGAGCACCTGATCGACAATGAGCTGTATGCGCTCGGTGGCTTCCGACGTGTTGCGGGCAAGACCCCGCACCTCCTCGGCAACCACCGAAAAGCCGCGGCCGTGCTCGCCGGCCCGGGCCGCCTCGATGGCGGCGTTGAGGGCCAGCAGGTTGGTCTGCTGGGCGATACTCTCGATCAGCCGCACGATCTCGGCGATATTGCGGGTTTGGGTCCCGAGAGCCTCCACCTCGGTGGACAGCGTAGCCACCCGCTCGCCGATCTCGCTAACCTGCTGCTGCACGGCATCGCCGCAACGATCGCTCTCGGCCACCGCCCGGGTCACGCCCGAGGAGAAATCGGCGATCTGCTGGGTGTTCAGGGCAAGCTCCCGTTCGATGGTGTTCGCCATCTGCTCCGAGGCACCCGCAATGTTGGCGGCGGCGGAGGCAAGGGCGTCACTGTCGGCGCGGGTCTCGCTCGCCAGGGTGTTGAGGTTGGGGGCTGCCTCCGATACGCGGATAGCGGCGCGCGCCGAACGGGCGATCTCCGCCTCCAACCGTGCCATGAAAACGCCCAACGCCTCGGCCAGCGCCGGCTCGACGCCGGGACCCTGGAACGACACCGTCAGGTCCCAGTCCCGCTCCACCACGCGGCCGAGAGTTTCCGTCAGCCGACGACGCCCCGCCCCCTTACGGGCAATCAGATTTCGCAGCGCCATGAACTCACCTCCTTTCCGGTAGCGGCCGCTCGACGTGTTTGCCGGTGGGTCCCTGCAACCAGGCGTCGAGGTCCGCGCGGGGCATGGGCCTGCCCAGGCCGTAGCCCTGCATGTGCTCACAGCCGAGGCGCAGCAGCGCGTCGGCGTGGGCGGCGGTTTCCACCCCCTCCGCGACCACACTCAGATTGAGGGCGCGGGCCATGGCCAGGATGCCGCGCACGATGCCGCGGTCGTTGGTCTGCTCGCAGAGGTCACGGACAAAAGAGCGGTCGATCTTGACGGTATCCACCGGCAGGCGTCTGAGGTAAGTCAGCGACGCGTAGCCGGTACCGAAATCGTCCAGCGCCAGGCGCACACCGGCGCCCCGGCACGCCGCCATCACCTCAGCGGCCCGATCCAGGTCGTCCATCAAGGCGGTTTCGGTCAGTTCCAGCACCAGCCCGCGGGGATCGAACCCGCGCCCCCGGGCCAGAATCTGTTCCAGATCGCGAATGAAGCAGGGGTTCAGAAAATAACAGGCGGAGACGTTGACGTGCACGGCCAAGCCGCGGCCCTGGCGCTGCCAGCGTTGCAGATCCCGGGCGGCGGTCTCCAGAACCCAGCAGCCCAGGGAACGAACCAGGGCGCGGCCGTAGCGTTCCACGGTGCCTATGAACTCGCCCGCCGAACGCAGGCCTGTGCGCGGGTGCTTCCAGCGCAACAGGGCTTCCAGGGCAACCGGACGGTTCTCGCCCACGGCCACCACCGGCTGGTAGTGGAGCAGGAACTCCCCGTTCTGCAGCGCCGGCCCGATTTCATCCAGCAACTGCTGGCGGGCCCGCACATCCTCTTCCATGTGCCGGTCGAACAACCGGTAGCCGTTGCCGCCCTCCCGTTTCGCCTGATACATGGCCAGGTCGGCCCGCCGCAGCAAGGTCTCGGCGTCGGTGCCATCCTCTGGATAGGTTGCCACCCCGACGCTAGCCGACAGTCGGTGGCGGGAATGGCCGGTGGGCATCTGAATGCTGAGAACGTGATTGATGCGCCGCACCAGTCCGTCCACATCACGACGCCGGTGGGGCAGCGCGGTCAGCACCACGAACTCGTCGCCGCCGAGACGGCCCACATCGTCGCTGCGCCGGCAGGTTTCGCGGATGCGCACGGCAATGTCCTTCAGCACCCGATCGCCGAACTCATGGCCGCGCTCGTCGTTGATGGCCTTGAATCCGTCCAGATCGATGAGCACCACGGCAAATCCCCGCGCCGGCTCCGCGCCGAGACGGGCATCCAGCAGTTCGAACAGACGAGCGCGATTGGCAAGTCCGGTCAGGGCATCGCGGCTCGCCGTGCGGGCCAGTTCCAGCTCCAGGGCATGACGCTCGCAGGCAACGGCCACCTGGCTGGCCACCCGTTCCGCCAATGCCAGGCGGCTGGCGTCCGGAGCCTCGGCGCCCGCGCGGAACCAGGACATGGCCAGGGCGCCCACCGGCCCGCGACTGCCCTGCAGAGGCAGAATGAGGCTGGACTGCAGGCCGGCTTCGACGAATGCCGGTATCGCATCGTCGTAGGCGGCGTAGTCTGCAATGAACAGGGGACGTCCCTCGCGCAGGGCAGCACCGGTCACGCCGCTGGCGGGATCGAAGCGATGGCCGGCAAACCCGTTCAGGTGCTCGACGGGTGCGCCGTGGAAGAACTGGTACTCCAGCTGCCGCTCGGGTGTCATCAGAATCAGTGCCGCCCCGTCGGCCGCCACCAGCTCGCGCACCACCTGCGCCGCGCGGGCGAAGAACGATTTCAGATCCGGTTCCAGGGTCAGGGCATCGATGACGCTGAGCAGCAGCTGCAGCTCATCGCCCGCCCGGGCGTCCGCGTTCCAGACCAGAGACAGGTTGCGCATGGTTTACGTTCTCCGCCCTGACCGGGACGCAGGGCCGAATCCGTCCTGCAATCTCGATGCCAGTGGAAAATGCCGTGTTTTCGGTAGCTTGCGCGGACTTTCTGCGCCAACGCGGTGCATGGGCGGCGTAAACTCCGTCAGTCTGCGCAAAGCAGGTGCAAGCGCGGCCGGCAGCCCGACGCGTGTGTGCGCCTTTTGCCGTAACGCGTACGCCGGCGAACGGCCACAGCGAACCGCGCGCCGACCGGCCGACGCGGGCGCCTCTCCCCCGTGCGTCCTGAACCACTTCCACCACCAATCTGCGCAATCGTCGTCGGCAGGCGACGGACTGGAAGGTCGCGCTATCGACACTTGGCACGCGGGACAGCGCCGGGCCGCCCTCCAGAGGCAGCGGCGCCAAGGAGTTAGCCACCGATGGGCGTGGACCGGGGATCGGTGGCACAGGGTTTGCTCTTCCCAGGTGATCAACAATTCAGAACCGGATCGTGGACGGATCTCCAAGGAAGGCCAGGGTCGTATGGAACGGGCCACCCCGCCCGCAGTGCCGGCTGCACACACCATGGAAGCGGCGGACCCGGAGGGTCGGTAGCCGTTGGCAGGAGCGGACAATGCGTGATTGGAAGGAAGCCATCTATCGCCAGCGCGAACAGCTCGCCCGGCTGTTGCACGAGCCAATGGCCCGTCTCGCCGAGCGCTGCGCCGCCGCCTGGCCGGACCGGCAGGCGCTGAACCAGGCCTTGCGCAACGGCTTTGCGGACATACCCTACTGCACCTACCTGTATGCCCTGGACGCGGACAAGCAACAGCTCACCGACAACATCAGCGGGCAAGGCATGGTGTACGGACATTGCGGGCGGGACCGGTCCCACCGGCCGTACATGCGCGAATCCATGCCCCCGTGGGGATTCCTGCTGTCCGATGCCTACGTCAGCCGCAACGCACGGCGCCCGTCATTGACGGCCCTGCACGTCATCCGCGTCCAGGACGGGCCGGTGGGTTATGTGGGTGCCGACTTCGATCTGCGCAACCTGCCTGTCACCGCCGAGCTGTACGAAGAACCGGAGCACTGGCAGCAGATCAAGGGCGACCCGGCCATACGCAGCACGGTATTCCTGCAACGGCGGGTGGAGAGCCCCATGGACCGCAACGTGGAACAGGCGTTCTCCATTCTGGGCGAGCTGTTCACCGAACGGGGCATGTTCCAAAGCGTCATCCATTTTTCCGGTAGCCTGGCCACCGTCTGGTTCGTCGACGATCCCTACCGCTACCGGATTCTCGATCAGGAGGCCCTGGCCGACCCGGACATCTGCCTCGCCTATCCTTGCCGGCCGTATCCGCGCGAAGCGCTGATCGGCTGCTCCGATATCGCGCCCATCCTGCGTTCCATGCGCAAGCTGCGCGCCATGGACGACACCATCTACCTGCGTTCCTCGTCCATCAACATCTTCAACGGTATGATCAGCGTGACGTTCTCCTGCGACGGTTCCCATTACATGCGTTACGACGAGTTTCTCGCCAAGGGCACATCGTTCTGGTTTGGCACCGCGGCCTGAGCGGACAGCCAGGCGGCCGACCGCACCGCGTGCCGTTTCCGACCACGGCGCAAGGGAAGCTCTGCAGCGGCCGATCACAGGGCGCAAAGGGGCGAGGAAGCGCAGTTTACAAACGGTCAATGGGCATTCCGAGCGCCTTTGCGACCCCCGGAGCGCTCCTTCGGGAACCTGTGCAAAGCTCTCCTAGCCGTTCAGGCCGAACCGGCGACGATAGTCCCGCGGCGACAGGTCCGTGTAGCGTCGAAACAGGCGTCGAAAGGTGCTGTCGTCCATGTAGCCGACCTGGTCGAGTATCTCCGACAGGCGCAGATCGGTGGTCTCCAGCAGCGCCTTGCAGGCTTCGACCCGCACCTTCTGCACGAACACCTGAGCCGTGTCGCCGGTGCTCTTCTTGAAGCGCCGTGCCAGCGTACGAGGGCTGACGGCGACATGGGCCGCAATATCCTCGGCGCGGATGTTCCTGTGCAGATTGGCCTGGATCCATTCTTCCGCCTTGGCGACCAGGGGGTCATAGGTGCGGGTATGGTTCAACACCGCGTAGGGCGCCTGGGATCGGCGCCGGTCATCCAGTACCGCGTACTTGGCGCACAGGTGGGCCAGCTTGCGGCCGGCGAATCTTTCGATCACCAGCAGCGACAGGTCCAGGTGCGACATGCCGGCCCCCGAACACATCAAGCGGTCGCTCTCGGTAATCATGGACCCGGCCTCCAGCGCCACGTTTTCATAGCGCCGCCGGAAGGCGTCGGCCAGCCACCAGCTGGTGGTCGCACGCCGACCGTCGAGCAGGCCGCTCTCGGCCAGCAGGAAGGTGCCACTGCAGCTTGCCGCCAACGTGACGCCCGCCTCGTACTGCGCCTTCAGCCACGACGCCAGGTGCCCGTGGCGTTTCAGCGCGGCCAGCAACTGCTTGGGCTGGGGTGCGCCGAAGGGCGGAATCATCACCAGCTTGGCGGGCGGAGCGTCTTCCAGCGCCCCGTCGGCGCTCAACGGGTAGCCGTTGGACGCGCGCACCGCATGCCCGTCGGGCGACAGCACCTGCCATTGGAAGATCGGGCCCGGATCCGTGGGATTCTGGCGCGCGCCCACCATGTTGGCCGTGTTGAACAGGTCCATGGCCCCGACGATGCTGGACGCGAAACAGCCGTCCAGCGTCAACAACGTGATTAGATGCGTCATGGCGCGGTGCCCCACTCGGCGCGCTTATGAACAAGTATTGGCCCCACTTTGCGCACCTTCAAGGCACGCCGTTGCGCAAGAGTCGGCCACCTGCAGCATTTTCGCGCCTGCGGTTGCCTGTGCGGGCCCAGGAAACAACTCGTAGCGAGAAAGCGTACGGATACCATGGTTCCTCCCGACGATCGTCGACGTGGGCCGACGAACTCTGTCGGCGCCGAGCATCCGGCGCATCGGTGCGGCGGCGGCGCTGCGCTTGGGCGCAAGGCGCCGGGGTCAAGCACCGGGCCTTTGCAGCCGCCAGCTGCGCGTGCCGGTGAGCACGCCCTGGGTGTAGAAGGTCTCGCGGATGATCAGGGAACGGCGGTCGCCGTGCAGCGCTCGCACTTCCAGTCGGGCCAGGCTCCGCCCGGGGCGCGTCCGAACCCGGTACCAGCGACGAAACGTCACCCCGTCGCCGGACACGTTGAGGACATCCACGTTCCAGCGCGGCGCATCGGGCACGGCAACCCGCTCATCCCCGAACCGAAGGTGATGCCGACCCACCAGCCACCATAATCGGACGCGCCGCCGCGTGCCCTGATCGATGCCGTCGAGCTCGGCATCGAAGACCAGCCGATCGGAGATTTCCTGATGCAGATCGGCCTGAACCCGGTAGTGCATCGTTTCGGGGCGGGGGGCATGTTCGGTGCCCAGACAGCGCACCTCGGTCATACGTCCGTGCCAACGCCCCTTCCACGCCTCGAACAAGCGCGCCAGGGTCGCGTGGGCCCCTGCTGACAGCGTGCCGTTACCCGCCGGCTCGGAGGCGGGCGACTCGGAGGGCGCCCATCCGGGTGGGGGCGAGCTGAAGCACTCGCGTGTCGTGCCCGGCTGGGGCCTGCTGGACGCGACACCGGCTGGCAACGAGGCCGACACCGGTTGCGCAGCCCACGCCAGCACGAGCACGGCCAGCGTCAGCCTGCCGAACGACAATCGTCTTGGGTTCACTGGTTTCCGCCTGCACTCCGACGCAACGGCCCTCAGGGGCAGCAGGACCGGCAATGGGTTCTTAGTCACACCGTAGACCAGAACGACGGCGCGAGACGAAAAACCCCAGCAGCCCGACGGGCGTGGCGGCCCGTTGGCCGCATACGGACCACAGGGCGGTACCCCAGGCCGGCGTCGGCCACCCGTATGACCGGGGACATGGAGCGGTTACCGGCCGGGGCACTGCGCCCGCACCGGGCGGCGGGTTCAGAGCCTCCTCCGACGGCCGCTAAACGGGGTGAACAAGTCTGCTCCCGCCCCGTCGTGCAGCGGCGGTGCGGTGGAAACGCCGCGGAAGGCCGCGAGGATCCCATTGCAATGAGCGTCACCGACAGCACCATCGACACACTGCTCGGCACCGATCAGGGGGTCCGCGTCGATCCCGGGACGTCGGTTCAGATCGAGATCGATGGGGTCGCCACCCGTCTGCAAAGCACTGTGGTCGGCATCAAGCCCGGTGGTTTCCTGATCGTGACCCTGCCGAACAGCAACGTCAGCATCCAGAGCAAGCTGTACCGGGGCAACGCCGTGGTATTGCGCTACCTGTACGAAGGCAGCGCAGTGGCGTTCCAGTCGACCCTGCTGGCCGCCACCAGCGAGCCGGCCAAACTCCTGTTTCTGGGCTGCCCCAAAGTGGTCGCCCAACGCAGCCTGCGGGCTGAACACCGGGTCGACTGCCGTCTGCCGGCGCGACTGAGCGCCAACGGCCAGGAGTGCCCCGCCGTGGTACTGGACCTGAGCATGTCAGGCGTCAACTGCGTGCTGCGCCCGCTCGAAGAGTGCCCGTCGACACTGGCCAAGGACGCCGAGGTCACACTGCACCTGCAACTGCCCGGCTATAGCGGCGAACTTCCGCTGCAGGGTACGGTGCGTGGTAGAGGGGAGGACCGGGATCCTGCGGGCATCGGCATCGAGTTCGCGGAACTGGCGCCTGAAGCCGCCGAACCCCTGCGCCAGTATCTGCAGGCGGTCGCCTGACGAAGGCACTCCCCGCGGTCGGCGTTACACAACTTTACTCCCCCTGCACGGCCAACGGGTTCGGATTCGGTATAGACTTTGATCAGGGGCTGCCAATGCCAAAGGGATTGCCCGGCGGCGGCAGGCGGCCCGGTATGACCTCGGCGAGGGAACGCCACGGCGATGTTGGAATCGCAGCCGGATTGCACAGATCGCCCCGCTGCTGCGCACGATCCAACCAAGGCAGGTGTGCCATGGCTACCAGAATGCTCATCGGACTGGTCGCGATCCTACTGACGGCTACCGCAGCCGGGCTGTCCGGCTGCGCCGCCTATTACGGACCGCCCGCCACTTACGTCCGGTCACCTTATTACTACGATTATTATTACTACCCGCACGCGAATGTGTACTTCCAGATCTACTCCGGAGAGTACTACTATCGCTCCGGCGGGGCCTGGCGGCGCTCGCGGACCCTGCCCAACAACGTCTACCTGAATCGGCGCGACCGGGTACCGATGCACATCCCGGGCAAGACACCCTACACCCACCATGTCCAACGGCCCCAGGCGCGGCCCGCGCCCAACCGCCAATACCAGCGCAGCCCGCAGCAAAACCGGGAAGAGCGTCAGAACAACGTGCGTCGCCACGAGGAGTACCGCAAACGTTACGGGCAATGATCCGGGGCCCGAGACCGGAACGCCGAGCGCTGCGGCCGCGGGCGTCGATGGCAGGTGGCGTGGTTGCGGGTCGTTGGCTGTCGGCGTTGCGATGCCGGCCTGGCGGCCCGTCTGTTTCAGCCATCGACCGCTAGCAATCGAATCCGTAATTGCCGGGCAGATACTGATACAGCCAGGTCTCGCTCAGGGTCCTGTCCGCCAGGCGCAGGTAGCAGCGCAGGTTGACCGGGTCCGTGCCCAACACATGCAGGTCGAATTGGGCGCGCCACCGGTCGGTGCCGAGAATCTTGAGCACGTGCCGCTCGCTTACAGAGCCTCTCGATGTGCTCACCACCGCGTCGATATCGAAGCGCTGCTTCATGGTGGCCAGGGGACCGCCGGTAAACTCGATGACGAACTTGCGCCCATGGGGATCGCGCTTGCTGTGCTGGCCCGGAATGCCGGGTTGCCCCAGGCGGGTTGCCACCACACGGGCCACCGCCGGCGGAAAAGGCTCCTGGGCCACCCAGTGCAGACGGTAGTCCAGGCTCCAGGTCGCACCGGATGCAGCACGTCGGGACGGATTCCAGAACGCGACGATATTGTCGTTGGTTTCGCCGTCGGTCGGTATTTCCACCAGCATCACCGCACCGCTGCCCCACTCACCCTTCGGCTCCACCCACACGCTGGGGCGGCGATTGTAGTAGGCGCTGTCGTCCAGGTAGTGGTCGAAATTGCGATCCCTTTGAAGCAGGCCGAACCCCTTGGGGTTGTGGTCCAAAAAGCTGTTGGTCTGCACATGGGGCGGGTTGTTGAGGGGACGCCAGATGCGCTCGCCCTTGCCGGTCCACATCGCCAGTCCGTCGCTGTCGTGGATTTCGGGACGCCAGTCCTTGCCGGTGCGCTCGTTGGTCTCGCTGTACCAGTACATGCTGGTCAGCGGCGCCAGTCCCAGCCGGTCGATACCGCGGCGTTGGAACAGATCGGCATGGACGTCGGTGACGATGGCCTTCGGCTGCTTGCGGCAGACAATGCGGTAGGCGCCGGTCAGACTGATGCCGTCAAGCAGTGCGTACACAGTGACGGTGTCGTCGCCGCCGGGCTGCTCCTCCAGCCAGAATGCCGTGAAGTCTGGGAACTGCTCCTTGCGCTCCGGCACCGCCGTGTCGACGGCAATGCCGCGCGCGGACAGGCCATACTGGTTCAACGGGCCGGCACTGCGGAAATAACTGGCGCCCTGGAAGGCGAGCCAGTCCCCTTTTTCCTTGCCCACATTCATCACCCGGAATCCGGAAAAGCCCAGATCCGGCGGCGCCTCTGCGCCGAGCCCGCTGTGACCATAGTCGAAAAGCGCCGGGGTGTAGCGGATACGGCGGGCGACGCCCCGGGAGACGGCGTGAATCCGTACCGGCCTGCGGGCGTATCTGCCCAGGTGAAAGAACTCGACGGGGAACGGGTGGCGAGCGTCCCTCCAGAGCGCATCGCGGTCCCGGAATCGAATCTGCTGGTAAACGTCATAGGTGATCTTATCCAGCAACGCCGGATGGGGCACTGGCGTCGGTTTGTACGGCTTTTCCGCCAATGCCCGCGCCTCGGCCTTGAGCCGTTGGTAATCGAACGGCTGGGGAGGACCGAATTGCAGGCCGCTGCCGCCGTCCGGGGTGCCTTCGCCATGGCTGACGTCCAGCCACGACGTCGCCGCGACCAGGCCCAGCGCTTCCAGGGCCTGCAGAAACCGTCGGCGTGTCAGATCCATGCTCATGACTGTGCTGCAACCTCCCTTAACCGCCCCACGGCACCCGTCCAAGGCTGGCCAGCGCCGCATAACCCGTTCGTTCGATTAGGAACCTCGGGCAAAATCCCTTTAGAGTGACGCCCCGCTGCGGTGTTCCCGCCCCTGACCGATGCCCCTCACCGCACACGAATCCCGAGTCCCGTCGGGGCAAGGCGGCAATCGCCCAGGCAGCGCCAGAGGCAGGCTATCGCGCCCTTACTCAATCGGCAAACTCCACCCCACCTAAAAAAGGGGTCGGTGACAACTGATGGCGCGAACGATTCGCCTTCAGCCCTTGCTACCAGAAAGGTGCTGAGCCGCAAAGCAAATCGACATGTCTTCGGGTCCTTCGCGGGCGGAAATTAGCCGCGCAGGGCCGGTAAACGATTCTCATTTGTCACCGACCCCTTTTTGCGCGGAACCGCTCGCGGGCGCCACGGTCAGTGGAAAGGGAAGGCCCGAAAGCGGAATATCCACGGCTCCAGTCCTGGAAGCGAACCCGGAGCGCAAGAATGAAGGCAAGCTACAAACGATGCCAGAGCTGCGGTATGCCACTCAACAAGGACCGCAACGGCGGGGGCACGGAGCCGGACGGGAGCCGGAGTCTGCGCTATTGCAGCTATTGTTACGACAACGGGAACTTCAGAAAACCGACGCTGACCGCCCACCAGATGCAGGAGACGGTCAAGCAAGTGTTTCGTAAGCAGGGTCAACCCTGGTTTGTAGCCGCGTTCTGGGCCTGGCGCGTGCCGCGGCTTGAGCGCTGGCGAAAGAGCTGATCGGCCCTCCAATGGGCCGCGCCATCCGTACGGCGCCGTTCCTCCACCACTGTGTCGACACCCTCCGAGCTGGCAGAACATCTAGACTAGTGCCTTGCCGTACGGGTCATCCTCAAACCATCGAATCAGAAACTGCATCAGCGCGCGGATCCGGGAGTTGTACTGCACGTCCCGGTGGGTGACGCACCAGCACGGCAGCATCGGTAACGGGGCCCAGCGCATAATGCGCACCAGCTCCGGCCAGTGGCTTGCCAGACCCACGTGGGTACCGCCGATGCCGACGCCGGCACGGAGCAGCTGGATCTGACACAACAGGTGGTCGGTGCGCACCGCGAAATCTTCCCGCACGAACTGATGGCCCAGCTTTGCGGCCCCATCGATGAAATCCAGACCTTCGTCGAAACCGATCAGACAGTGGCTCTTGAATGCCTTCATGTCCGCGGGCTCGCCGCGGCGATCCAGGTAGTCACGATGGGCATAGAAGCCCAGTTCCAGGTCCGGCAGGCGCCGGGCCACCAGGTCCGGTTGGGTCGGCCGGAACATGCGCAGCGCGATGTCCGCCTCCCGTTTGCTCAGGCTGCTGGCCCCGTTGGAGATCACCACTTCCACATGCACCGCCGGGTGTTCTTGTCGAAAATCGGCAATCGCCGGCGGTAACAGATAGGTCCCCACAATCTCGTTGGCGCTGATGCGCACATCCCCTTCCAACTCCACCGACAGCCCCGAGGCCTGGCGCGCGAAGCGGTCCGCGGCCGCGTTCATATGGTCCGCTGCGTCCACCAATCTCTGTCCCTGGGGCGTCAACACCAGACCCTGAGTCGTGCGCCGGAACAGATTTAGCCCGGTCGCCGCCTCAAGGGCCTGGATATCCCGGCTCAAGGTCGGCTGCGACACCCCCATATCACGGGCCGCTGCCGACAGGCTTCCCAGGCGGGCCACCGCCAGAAACGATCGGATGAGCGCCCAATCCAGCTGATTCATGACTTGATATTCATATTTGCATAGCGTGTATAGCCGCTTATCTATTCCACCGCCATATCTGCATATCCACAATACGGGCCGTAGGGGACTCAAGCAACCAGCCGCATCGGGAGGCAACCATGAAAACGGCGTTGGTGATGGGAATCAGTGGGGGTTTCGGTGCCAGCACGGCCGAGGCTCTGGCACGGCAGGGTTGGAGTATCCGGGCACTGATGCGCGACCCGGCACGACTGCCGGCGCAGTTGCGGGGAGCGCAGGTAATTGCGGGGGACGCCGGCGACATCGATGCGGTCCGCCGCGCCGCCAAAGACACGGACCTGATCGTCTACGGGGTCAATCCGCCCCGCTACGACTGGAAAGGTTCGGCCCTGCCGATGCTGGAGAACGCCGCGAGAGTGGCGGAAGAGGAAGGGCTGACACTGGTCTTCCCCGGCAACGTCTATGTGTTCGATCCTGCCGATGGACCGGACTTCGACGAACAGGCGCCTTTGTCGCCGCCGACCGCCAAGGGCACTATCCGCAAAGCCATGGAGATGCGGTTGCAGGAGGCCAGCCGCCGCGGCGCCCAGATCATCATCCTGCGCATGGGCGACTACATCGGCCGGCACGCGCCGAGCGCGTGGTTGGGGGTGCTGATCAAGCGCACCCGCAAGGGCTTAGCCGTCAGCACCCCCGGCCCACGGGACCTGCCCCACACCTGGGCATACCTGCCCGACACGGCCCGCACCGTCGCGGAGCTGGCAGCCGTCCGGGAACGACTGCCGGCGTGGAACGTCTTTCATTTTCGCGGCTATCGCGTGAGCTTCAACGACCTCGCCGCAACCCTGGCAACGGTCAGCGGCCGGCAAGTCACCTTACGGCCGTTCCCCTGGTGGATGCTGCGGCTGGCCGCGCCGTTCTCGGTACTGTTTCGCGGCCTGCTTGAGATGCGTTATCTGTGGAACCGGCAAGTGAACCTGGAGGACGGACTGTTGCAGCGCACATTGGGTAAACCCGTACCCCATACGCCCCTGGCCCAGGCATTGACGGAGATCGGTCTTGCAGATAGTTGAGCCCCGAAGCTCATACGGCTGCCGCCCACGGTGCAGAGGGCCCGGCACGTGCACTGGAGGGACAATACCGGCAACCGACTTGACACCCACGCCGCTGCCGGTAACCACGGAGCCTCTCGCGGGTCGCAACCGTGTCGATGTCGCCCGGAAAGACGGGGCCGACGTCGACGTCACGGTAGCACCGAAGCGCACCGGCGTTTCGGGGCTCGTCGACAGCACGGACGACGTCGCATCGCCCAATGGGCGCAGGACCACGGCCAAAAGGCCATGGTTGGCCGACAGGAATCAGAAACCAGACGTCAGAACACGCTGCGCACCACGCCACCGTCCACGCGCAGCGCCGCACCGGTGGTCGCGGAGGCCAACGGGCTGGCCACGTAAGCCACCAGCGGGGCCACTTCCTCCGGCGCCGCGAACCGTTTGATCAACGAGCTGGGGCGCATGGTGCGGAAGAACTCGCGCTCGAACTCGTCGAACGACTTGCCTTCCTGGCGGGCGAGCTCTTCCACGAAGTCCCCGACGCCGCGGGACCTGGTGGGTCCCGGCAACACGCTGTTGACGGTGATGCCCGTCCCGGCCACCGCTTCGGCCAGACCCCGTGCGACCGCGAGCTGCGCCGTCTTGGTCATGCCGTAGTGAATCATCTCGGCCGGGATCAGCACGGCGCACTCGCTGGAGATGAACACGATGCGGCCCCAGTTGCGAGCCTTCATGCCGGGAAGATACAGGCGGCTCAAACGTACGCCGCTCAGTACGTTCACCTCGAAGAATCTGCGCCAATCCTCGTCCGGGATATCTTCGAACGCCACCGGCTCGAAGACGCCGAGGTTGTTGACGAGGATCTCCACGTCCGGGTACTTCGCCGCCACTTCCGAGGCCGCCTCCGCGGTGGAAAGGTCGCCGGCAAAACCCGATACCTTTCCGGTTGCCTTCGATGACAGCTTCCGTACCGCCGCATCCACCGAGCCCTGGGATCGCCCGTTCACGACAACCGATGCGCCTTCGAGCGCCAGCCGTTCGGCGATGGCGTACCCGATGCCGGCCGTGCTGCCGGTCACCAACGCAAGTTTGTCCTGCAGTTGCAGATCCATGGCTTGACCTCCCGGTGTTGAATGGATTCCTGAATGACGGACTAATGCGAACCGCGGAAACGATACGCAGCACCACTGCGTTCCGATGTGGGGCCCACCACTGCACTACAAAAGGCGTCTGCGCGCGACGGGCAGGCGCAGGGCGTACGGAACGCTCTCCCCGTGGGGGTCGAAGCCGCCGTTACTTGCCCGCACAAGCGAACTGGCGCGGTCAACCGATGCAGGCAGACCTGTTGGCGGCCGGCCGTCGGAGTGGAGCCCGGCGACCTCGATGCCCCCTGAGGCAGGACCGGGCCGGAAGTTCAACGCAACGGTTCCCGGCTGCGGTCCTGCATGAGAAACAGAGCGAATGCCGACAGCAGGGCGGCAAAGGCAAGATATGCACCGGGCGCAGTGTCGTAGCCGGTTGCGGAGATCAGCCAGGTGGCGATCATGGGCGCGGTGCCGCCGGCGACGCCCAGGCCGAGGTTATAGGCAAGAGAATAGCTGGTCAGGCGGTCCGCCACGGGAAACAGCTCCACCAGCAGCGCCGGTGCGGCACCGAGGGGTACGGCGATCAGCAGGGCGAACAGCACCTGCGAGATCCCCAGGTCCAGCACGCCCCGGCCCGCCAGCGCCACCAGCCCCCAACCGCCGAGCGCCATGGCCAAAAAGGCCAACAACAGCAGGGTGCGGCGGCGCAGCAGATGATCGGAGATCCAGCCGCTCAGGGGAATCATGGGCATGGCAAGCGCGATCCCCAGGGCATTGATCTGCAGGGCGACATTATTGCCCACCGCACCCACTTGGCTGGCGTAGGTAGGCAGATAGACCAGCGGGATGTAGAAGACGATGCCGTAACCCGAGGCGAACACCACGGCCAACACCGTTTCCCGGAGGTTTCGCGTCAATGCCTCGTGCAGGGGGGAGTCGTCGTCGTGCTGGCTCTCGTGGTGGTCCATGTGCGCAGTGGTTCCGAGCTTGCGCACGTACAGGTAGGCGACCGCACCGAACAGGCCGCCCAGCAGGAAGGGCACACGCCAGCCCCACTCCAGTACCTGCGCGACGGGCAGGACGGTGGTGACCAGGGCCGCCAGTCCGGAGCCCACCAGGGTGCCCGCCAGACTGCCGAAGTTGGCCCAGCTGCCGGCAAAGCCCCGGCGATCCAGCGGCGAGGTCTCCACCATGTAGGTCACCGACCCGCTGAACTCGCCGCCCACGGAAAGTCCCTGAAGCAGACGCACGGCGACCAGCAGCACCGCCGCCCAGACGCCGATCCGACCGGCGGTGGGCAACAGCCCCAGCAACAGCGTCGCGGTACCCATGGTGACGATGGAGATGCGCAGCACGGTGGCGCGCCCCAGCCGGTCACCGATATAACCGAAAATCACGCCGCCCAGGGGGCGCATGACGAAACCGGCCGCAAACACGCCGAAGGTGGCGATCAGCGACAGTAGCTTGCTG
>CAZNBB010000034.1:0-32879 GCA_964571225.1 uncultured Gammaproteobacteria bacterium | reverse complement strand
CCCGGAGCTGTTGGGCTACTTCGAGAAGGTGCTGGCCCGCAATCCGGCCGGCGACAGCTACATGATCGGCGGGCGCCTGTCCTATGTGGACCTGTCGATGTTTCAGCTGATCGAGGGGTTGCGCTATGCCTTTCCAAAGATGATGGGCCGCGTGGAAGGGGACATTCCGCGACTGGTGGCGCTCCATGAGCGCGTTGCCGGCAAGGCCGCGGTGGCGGCCTACGTCGCCTCCGAGCGGCGCCTGCCGTTCAACGAAGACGGCATATTCCGTCACTGCCCCGAGCTGGATGGCTGAGGGGGCGCCGCCCTCAGCGAGAGCTGGAAACGGTGCGATTCACTCGCACCTGCGGGGGCACGGTCCGCGAAAATGGATTTCCCTGGCTTCCGGCGTGTCGCCGCAGCGCCCGTCCGGCCGTCAACGGCGATTGATACCGAAGCGCCCCGGACCGATCAGCACCAGCGCCAGGGCGGTAAACAGATACATGCCCTGCAATTCGAGAACCCAGCCGCCGTGGGAGGTGAGCGCAAGCAGGTGCTGGCCGTGGGCAAGTGCGACGGCGAATCCCATGTTGATGACGATCAATGCGGCACCGATGCGGGCATACAGGCCGAGTATGACCAGTACCGGTCCCAACACTTCGCCGATCAGCACGCCATAGGCGACGAAACCCGGTAGTCCGGCGTTGTGGACCATGGCCTCGATGGGCGCAATACCGTGCACGAGCTTGTGGAGGCCGTGCAGTCCGACCAGCACGCCCAGGGTCACACGCAGAATGAGCTTACCGAGATCGTCGTTCATGGGCACCGCCACCATCGCCGGGAATGCCCATTCTTGTACCCCTGCCGGGGCGGGTCTGTCCAGTCCCGCGGGCGGGGGATCCCTCACCGGCTCACTGCGGCACGGAGGTCCCGATCCGATCCCACTGCACCCGGCCGCCGTAGTAGTTGAACCACACGATGAAGGCCTTGCCCAGAATATTGCGGGCCGGTACGAAGCCCCAATAGCGGCTGTCGAAGCTGTTGTCCCGGTTGTCCCCCATAACCAGATACTCGCCGGCAGGCACCTTCCATGTTCCCATGGGGTAGGGGATGCCGGGCACCACGAGAATCTTGTTGCGCACCACGGTGCCGTCCCGGCGCGGGAGAGCCTCCTCGTAGACCTGTGTCTGCACACCGGCCATGGATCCCATCAAGCGGTTGCTGCCCTCGCCCTGGTAGGCGGAGACATGCTTCATGGCCACCAATTTGCCGTTGACGTATATGCTGTTGTCGGGACCGGAACGGATGGTATCCCCCGGCAGGCCGATGATGCGCTTGATGTAGTCTTCGCCGGCCGAACGCGCCACTTCCTGCATGCCCCCCGAGCCCTGGCAGAAGGGGTTCTGTTGGCAGAACGCCCGGGCGTGGTGTTCGGGATAGCGGAACACGATGACATCGCCCCGTCGCGGCTCGCCCAGGGGAACGATGCGGCTGCGGGTGATAGGCAGTCGCAGCCCGAAGGTGAACTTGTTGACGAAAATGAAATCACCCACCAGCAGGGAGGGCATCATCGAGCCTGACGGAATGCGAAAGGGCTCGAACACGAACGAGCGCAGAATCAGTACGGCAAACAGCACCGGGAAAAAGGCGCGCGAATATTCCACCCACCAGGGCGCCGTCTTGGCCTGGTCCTCGGCCTCGGGACGCCTGCGGCGCAGCCAAAGGATGTCCAGCAGCCAAAGCAGGCCGGTGACGGCAGAGCCCACAATGAGGGCGAGTTCCATGATCGATGACATCGTCTCTCCTTCTTGGGTCCGCATTCTTATCGTTCGGAGAACGACGGGGAAGGTCTGTACGGATTGGCACCCCGGGATGCCAGTTCGAACACCTGATCCGCAGTGAGTTCCTGAGCTTGCCCGCCCGTATGACCGCTGCGGCGGATTCGCGGCCGGTGTCGTCGGCGCGCCGGTTCACGCGGCCGCTTCGGCTTTTTGCTCTGGGCGCCCTGCTATTTTGCGGTAAACTTCAGCATACAGCGAATAGCCGGAAAGTGCGCGACAGCAGGATACACCAATGGGCAATTCACTCCAGGATCAACTCGTCAAGGCCGGTCTGGCCGACGCCAGGCAGGCCAGAAAGTCCAGCCCCGGCAAAGGCCCCAAGCGGGGAAAGAAGAAGGGTCGACAGGGGCCGGCACTCAGCGACAGCGCCCAGTCGGCCCGCCAGGTCATGGCGGAAAAGGCGGACCGGGATCGGGAATTGAATCGCCGGCGCAAGGAAGCCCAGGAGCGCAAGGCGGCGGTGGCGCAGATCCGCCAGCTCATCGAGCAGAACCGGATACCGCGGGACGACGCCGAGGACGGCTATCACTTCACCGACGGTGCCAAGGTCCGCAAGCTGTTCGTCACGCCCGCCATCCGCGAACAGCTGAGCCAGGGGCGTCTGGACATCGTCAAGCTCAACGGCCGGTATGATGTGGTGCCGACGGCCGTGGCCGACAAGATCCGGCTCCGCGATGCGGGGTGTGTGGTGGCCCGCTCCGTCGCCGAGCCCGAATCGGAACCGGCCGAGGGCGATCCCTACGCCGACTATCCGGTGCCCGACGATTTGATGTGGTAAGCCGAGGACTGTCTGGGAGTGACCCGGTTCGCCAGGGGGCCGACGCGTATTCGGTTGCCAGGCGCCAGGCAGGAGGCCATCAGTGCACCGTGATTCCTCATGCCGCCCTCAGGGCGCCGCTTCCTCGCCTTCGGTGGTGAGCTGCACCAGATACTCGCTGCTGGCTTCTGCCGGCAATCCGGTGGCCACCGCCAGCGCCATGATCAGCAGGCTGAAGATCCCACTCAACAGCATATCCATGCCGAAACTCAGTTGCCCATTGCCGCCCAGGATGGGCGGGCCGAAATACAGCAGCAGCCACAGCCCGGCGAAATAGGGGAACACCCAGGCAATCTGGGCCCACCCGAACGGGCCGCGGCTGGCGCCCTTCAACAGGTAGTGATACCCGGCATAGGCGAGGAACATGACGGCGATCATGCCGAACAGCACATTGGCGGTCTCGAATCCCGTCCACAGGATGATCCAGTTGGAGATCACGAACGCCAACGGCGCCAGCAGCCAGGCCCACCCCAACCGGAACGCCCGCGGGGCGCCGGGCAGCGTGCGGCGCAGATGCAGCAGCACGATGGGGCCCAGTCCGTAGGAAAGCACGGTGACCGAAGAGATATAGCTTACCAGCTTCTGCCAGGACGGAAACGGAAAGAAGAAGATCGCGCCGGCGATGAAGGTGACGATCAGCGCGCGCACCGGCACCCCCCGGCCGTTCACTTCCGCCAGGGAGCTGGGCAGGGTGCGCATCTCGCCGGCCGCCATGGTGATGCGCGAGCTGGCCGTGGAGTAGATGAAGCCCGTGCCGGTGGGCGAGGCGATGGCGTCGCCATACAGGACAATCGCCCACCAGGTGGCACCCACGCTGATGCTGAGGGCCGCCAGAGGGCCGGATACGCCCTCGAAATGCAGGGTGCGCCAGTCGTTGCCGATATCGGCGGGATTCAGCGCCAGCAGAAAGGCGTACTGCAGTCCGATGTAGATGATGGCGGCGATGATCACCGACCCGATCACCGCCAGGGGAATGTTGCGTGCGGGATTGTCGGTTTCTCCGGCCAGGTCGATGGCCTGTCGAAAGCCCAGGAAGCTGAAGATGACGCCGGCGCTGGCCACAGCGGTGAAGATGCCGGACACCTCGTAGTGTCCGGGAGCCGCATGCAGGTTCTCCGGGTGATGGGAGTAGGCCAGCAGTACGAAGATGGTCAGTACCGGGATGGCGATCTTCCACCAGGTCACCGCGCTGTTGATCCACAACACCCAGCGGATAGCGAGCAGGTTCAGGGTGACGATCAGGGCGAGAAAAACGATGGCCACCACGAAGCCGAGGTCCGTGAGCAGGCCGGACTGGGGTTGTACCAGCCCCGGCAGGTAATTGTTCGTGTAGGTCAGTACCGCCATCACTTCCACCGGCGCGATGGATACATAGCCCAGGAACAGGATCCAGCCCCAGATGCGGCCCAGCAGGTCTCCGTGGCTGAGATGGCTGAGATGCACCAGCGCACCGCTCTTGGGCATCAGCGTGACCAGTTCGGAATAGACCAGCGCCAGCAGCAGCACCGCCACGGCGCCCACCACCCATGACCAGATGCTGAGAGGGCCGGCCAGCTTGGCGGCGTGCAGGGCCCCGAAAAGCCAACCGGAGCCGATCATCCCGCCGAGGCTGGCATACAGCAGGCCGATGGGCCCGGCTTCTTTGCGCAGTTTGTGCTTGGTCATGCCTGCTTTTCCCCCTCATCCGCCGAAACGAGGCTGAATGGTGATCCGGCCGCAGCACCCGCTGCAGTGGCCCATGTCCCGCAGAAACCCCGCCCGGCACGAGGCGCGAGCGGTATTCGCGGCGGCCGCGGCCACCCACACGAGTCCGTTCGCAAGGGGGTTCGGAGCGGGACAGGCGGTTCGAACGCCGTTGACCGCGTTTTCCACCCGGCTTTCCCGCCGTCGCAGCTGCGCTCGAAGGCCCCGAAGGGGGGCATTGCTGCTGCAGGTCCGCCCTCATCCGATCGCACGGGGCCGAAAGCCCCAGCACTTTCCGGCTGTCCCCAATGATGTAGTGTGGCCGGGTGCGGTCCGTCCCGATGCCGGGATGCGTCGATTTGGCTGGGACCGGTGCTCCCCTTATCACAGGAAGCTCGAGTCTTTTCGTCCGGGATGCTTGCGCCGCGTGTTGTTCCTATTGCTGCCGCAATCCGAGGTTCTGCACCGGCCGGAAGGGCGTAGAGTCACACACTGCAGCGCTTGGCCGTCTACTGCGAGGCAGTATACCCCACGCTTGTTGCCAAACCCAGGCAGGGACCGGCGTGACGGCCGCTCCCGGTTGGCCATTAACCCGGCGTCGTCATGGAACCCGTTTCCCGCCGCGCAACCGGCACCGCCAGCACTGCCGTTGCATCCGACCTCCGGCTGACACGCCCGGCGGGCTCCTTTCCGCTATCGAATCTGCTACAGTCCCCACGCTGGATGGTTGGAATCGGTCCGTGTGAAACGGGTTCCACCGGCGTGCAATCCATGTCCACGGTTGGCGAGGTACTGCTCACGTCATGGCGACGCGGTTACGGCCGCAAGTCGTAAATCGGACCGCGAGGAAAGCGCCGGGTGATTCCAGCGGGTGATGAGCGATGCCGAGGGGTGGCTTCCGGGCAGCGGCGCGTACGGGTTGGATATGGGGGCCTACAGCGGCGGCCCCTGGCGTGCTGACGGGCCCCGGGGTGTCATGGGCTTTAAAGCAACCAATAACACTCGAACCGCCATGGGTGGAATAAAGCTTCGTGCAGCATTGATCGCGCTGCTGACGTCCCTGTGTCTACTTGCCGGATCTGCGTTCGCCGAAACCGCGGCCGGCGCGGGTGGGCGGGACCTGCTGATCGTTTCCGGCACCATTTCCAATGCCCAGGGCAAAGGCGTAAAGGACGCGCGCCTGGCTTTCTATCTGGGCGGAGAAGCGATCGCGCTCCCCCATCCGGTATTGACCGACAGCGACGGTGTCTACGAGGCGAGATTGCGCCTGCCGGCGCGAGCGTTGCCTGCCGGGCCAATCCAGGTCCGTGTCGAACGACCCTCCTACAAGGCGACCGAGCGGCTCGCGCTGCCCCACGTGGTGCGCGACGGCCTGACGGCCGGCGGCGAGCGGCAGTATCTGGCCCATTTCAGCGTCATGATGCAGCGGGCGCTTTCGCCGGCCCTGTGGGTGGCGGCGGCCGTATTGCTGGCCGTATACGTTTTCATCGCCTTCGAGATGATGCACCGCACCCTTGCCGCCATGGTGGGGGCGTCGGTGCTGCTGTTCGTCAGCTACACCTTCGGCACGTTCGATCCCGGCTTTCGGATCATCAGTTTCGAAGACGCCATGCATGCCATCGACGAGAACGTGATATTCCTGCTGATGGCCATGATGATCATCGTGGGCGTGACCAAGAAGACCGGCGTGTTCCAGTGGATGGCCTACAAGTCATTCCAACTGGCCCGAGGCAACATCTTCGTGCTGTCCATGCTGCTGATGTTCATCACGGCGGTGACATCGGCCTTTCTGGACAATGTCACCACCATGTTGCTCATTATCCCGGTGACCATCGAGATCGCGGTGGCACTGCGCATCAATCCCATCGCCCTGCTGCTCCCGGAGGTGTTTGCGTCAAACGTGGGCGGTACGGCCACCCTTATCGGAGACCCGCCCAATATCATGATCGGCTCCTACGCGGGGCTCAGCTTCGTACAGTTCGTGGAGCACCTGGCGTTGGTCTGTCTGATCGGGCTCGCCGTCAGCACGGTGTATTTCCTGTTCTGGTTCCGCAAGGGCTACCTGCACGCCCGGGTGGACGATGTGCCGGCCATGATCGGTCGGTTGCGGGAGGAGTACCGCATCACCGATCCGCGGTTGCTGGTGAAATCCGGGCTGGTGCTGTTGTTTACCATCGCGTTGTTCGTGTTCCACGGCACCCTGCACATGGAGCCCAGTGTGGCGGCCATGGCCGGTGCGTCCCTGCTGCTGGTCATCAGCGGCGTGCATATCGTGGAAATGGTGGAGCAGGAGATCGAGTGGCCGACACTGGTCTTTTTCATGATGCTGTTCATCATCGTGGCCGGCGCAGAGCAGACCGGACTCATTCAGATCGTCGCCAACTGGGTGCGGGACGCCTCTGAAGGCTCGCCCGTCATTGCAGTGATACTGGTGCTGTGGGTATCGGCCATCTTCTCGGCGATCATCGACAACATTCCGTTCACCGCCACCATGCTGCCCATCGTGGCCTACCTGACCGCCTCGGTGCCCGGCGTTCATGGCGCGGTGCTTTGGTGGGCTCTGTCCCTGGGCGCCTGCCTGGGCGGCAACGGCACCCTGATCGGCGCCAGCGCCAACGTGGTGACCGCCGGCCTGGCGGAAAAGGCGGGTTATCCCATCACCTTCACCGAATACCTGCGCATCGCCTTCGTGCCCATGCTGATCACCGTCGCTATCAGCATGGTCTGGCTCCTCTTCGTCGCCCTCTAAAAAGGGGTCGGTGACAAATGAGAATCATTCGCTGCCGTCTTTCCAGCCGTTTCCGCCCCTGACGCAAATATCTCAAGTCAATGGTTGGCCGCAGGTTCCCGTCGCCAGGGCGGTTTCGCGGTTCCGCCGGTCCAAGCCGCAGCGGCGGCCGCGGCCATCAAATGTGAATGGGAATCATTTGTCACCGACCCCTTTTTAGGGGGCGAGGCGTTGGATGTGCCAGTGGCCGGCGTCGTCGCGGCGGTATTGGAAGCGGTCGTGGAGGCGGTTGTCGCGGGCCTGCCAGAATTCGATCATGTGGGGAGCAACCCGGTAGCCGCCCCAGAAGGACGGCAGAGGGATTTCGCCGGCGCTGAACTTGCGCCTGATTTCGTCGACCTTGGCTTCCAGCAGGGAGCGCGAGGTGATGACCTGGCTCTGGGGTGAGGCCCAGGCGCCGATCTGGCTGCCGCGGGGACGGGTGGCGAAATAACCCATGGACTCGGCGAGCGGGATCTTGGTGGCCTCGCCGGTGATCTTGACCTGGCGGCCGAGGGTCACCCAGGGAAACAGCAGGGCCACCCGGGCATTGGCCTCGATATCCTGCGCCTTGTGACTGGCGTAGTTGGTGAAGAATACGAAGCCCTGCTCGTCGTACAGTTTCAGCAGCACGGTGCGCAGGGTTGGCTGGCCGTGTTCGTCAACGGTGGCCAGGCTCATGGCATTGGGCTCGAACACGCCGGTATCGATGGCGTCCTTGAACCATTGCTCGAACTGCCGGAAGGGATCGGCGTCCAGGTCCTCGCGGGTCAACCCGCGGTCCATCGCCCGGTGGCGGAAGTCGTCGGTGCTCATGGTGGTCACTGTAACCGGTGCAGCGGTCGGCGAGCCAGCCGGCGGTTGGCAAGGGCGCTGCAGCGGGGCCCGGACCCATATGACCGGATTCCGACTGGATCGGCGCAGTGTGCGGCAAACGGCTCATGGTAGACCGGCGTCAGCATGTAGGTCCCAGCCCTTCCGGTTGCGGCCCGAAAGCGGCCACCGGGAATTGCGTGTCGCTCATCGTAACAACCCGGCTTCCTTCCTGGTACCTTGCTTTAGACTCCGTTCGGCCCCGTCAGTGCTGATCTACCGCATGGTCCACTAGAACAGCTCCGCCCGGGCGGCCTGGCTGACGGCTACCACCGCCGGGTGGCGCAGGCGCCGTTCGGCGGAGATGGCGTAGTAACGCTCACGCACCCGGTCGGTGCGCCCGATGGGGCGCACGTCGTACTGGCGGGTAATTTCCTGCTCCACCACGCTGGGTGCCACGAACACGCCCACGGCTCGCTGTCCGAAGGCATTCATCAGGGCGCTGTCGTCGAACTCGCCCACGATGCGGGGGCGGATGCCCTGCTGGTCGAGCCACTGCATCAGGGCGCCGCGGACGGCGGTGCTGGTGGTGGGCAGTAGCATGGGCGCATCGGCCAGGGAGTGGGGAAAGCGGCGCCGGTAGCGGGCCGCGAGGGTACGGGCCGCGAAGAAAGTGATGCCGCACTCGCCCAGCAGGTGGTTGAAAGCGCGCACGTTCAAAGTGGTGCCCACCGGCGTGTCGGCGATCACGATGTCCAGCTTGTGCAGGGCGATGTCGGCCAGCAGGGAGTCCAGCTTGCCCTCCCGGCAAACGATATGCACCGGCTCGGAAAGATGCAGGGCCGGTTCCAGCAGCCGGTAGGCGATCATCTTGGGCACCACGTCCACGATGCCCACCGTGAAGGCCAGCGGCTGGCCGCCGGCCCGCCCTTCCAGCACCTCGGTCATTTCCGCGCCCAGGCGGAACATCTCATCGGCGTAGTTGAAGGCTACGCGTCCGGTGTCGGTCAGCACCAGCTTGCGCCCGGCGCGGCTGAACAGCTTCGCGCCCAAGGCCTCTTCCAGCACCTTCAACTGTCCGCTGACGGTCTGGGGCGTGAGGTGGAGCCGCTCGCAGGCGGCGGCGATGCCGCCTTCTTTGGCCACCGTCCAGAAGTAGTACAGGTGGTTGTAATTCATGCCGCGCATAGTGTTTCAATCCTTCGGAAATACCGAAGTTAATCTACCAAACAATCGAATTATATTTATATACGGGCGGCTGTACACTCGCTCTCAGTCCCGCTCCCGGTGCCGGGCCTGGCGCCCCGCCGGATCGAGCGGCTCCAACAGAGGAGTGTGAGTCATGAAACGTGTCGTTCTGTTCGTTGCGACCAACCTGGCGATTCTGGTGGTGCTGAGTATCACCGCCAGCCTGCTGGGCGTCACCGGCTTTCTGACCGAAAACGGTCTGAACCTGGCCGGCCTGCTGGGCTTTGCCGCCGTGTTCGGCATGGGCGGAGCCTTCCTGTCGCTGGCCATCTCGAAATGGGTCGCCAAGCGCTCCACCGGTGCCCGTGTCATCGAGCAGCCGCGTAACGAGGCCGAAGCCTGGCTGCTGGCCACCGTGCGGTCCCACGCCAAGCGCGCCGGCATCGGCATGCCCGAGGTGGCGATCTACGAGGCACCGGACCCCAACGCCTTCGCCACCGGCGCCAGCCGCAACAAATCCCTGGTGGCGGTGAGCACCGGCCTGCTGGACAACATGAGCCGGGACGAGGTGGATGCGGTGCTGGCCCATGAGGTCAGCCACATCGCCAACGGCGACATGGTCACCCTGACCCTGATCCAGGGCGTGCTCAATACGTTCGTGATCGCCCTGGCCCGGGTGGCCGGTTTCCTGGTGGACCGCGCTCTGTCGGCCAACAGCGATCAGGACGAGGGCTATCACGGACCGGGTATCGCCTACTGGGTGACCAGCATCGCTGCGGAAATCGCCCTCGGCATCTTGGCCTCGGTGGTGGTGATGTGGTTCAGCCGCCAGCGCGAGTTCCGCGCCGACGCGGGCGGTGCCGCCCTGGCCGGACGGGGCAAGATGATCGCCGCGCTGGAGCGTCTGCAGGCCATGCATGAGCCGGCCCAGTTGCCTTCCCAGATGGTGGCCTTCGGCATCAACAGCGGTTCGGGCGTGATGCGGCTGTTCATGTCCCATCCGCCCCTGGAGGCGCGCATCGCGGCCCTGCGCGGGCAGTCGGACCTGGCGTTGTCCGCCCAGTCCTGACACGCCGATCCGACTCCGGCCCAATGGAAAGGGACGGCGGCTGACGCCACCGTCCCTTTTCCCTTCTCGCCCCGATGATCGGACAGCGCGGGGGTTATGAGGTACGCCGCAGCCTGCCATGGCCATTCTGAGCAGAGGCGGAAAGCGGTCCCCGTTTTCGTGGGTGATACCGGAAACCCGTGTTGTCCGCAGCATGTCCGCCACTGGTCAGCGCCCGACGGGTGGGGCACACTGCCAGGGGGCGAAGAGGACGATCCCGACGCCACTTGAAAGCAACCCATCGCCGGGTCGATATTTGCGACAAGACCCCATTCACGGAGGACAGTCCCATGGCAAACACGTTCATCAACCGCGCTGATCCACTCATTCACCGCGACTCGGACAAGGGGTACCGGATAGGGTGGAAGCTCAAGTACGGCTTCCAGCGCGGTCACTTCGACGAGGAACTGACCTACGGCGAGGCCCGCAAGCAGGCCCAGGCCTTGCAGGCCAAGGAGCCCGAGAAAGCCTTCTGGCCGGAAATGATCATGGATCCCGATTTCTGACAGTCCGTGGGGTTCTCACCGCCGGCCCCTTCGGGGCGGGCGGTGAGCGGTCGTACTACAGCGTCTCGGGGCTCGGCGCCGCCGACGTCGGAACGCCATAGCCGCCACAGCGGCATGGGGTGGCCGGAGCGGCGGTCGAGCGGGCCGCGGGAACCGCGCAACCGCCGGACGAACGCCTCAGGGACAGCGGTAAGCGCAGGGAGGAAGAGCATGAGACAGGTGGTGATCGTCCATGGCTGGAGCGATACATCCCGATCTTTCCGGCCTCTGGCCGGGTTCCTCCAGGAACACGGCTATCAGCCGGTGCCCCTGTGGCTTGGCGACTATATCTCCCTGGATGACGACGTTGCTGTTCCCGATGTCGCCCAACGCATGGACCGGGTGGTGCGGGATCGCATAGCCAGCGGTGAACTGGCCCCCGAGTTTGATCTCATCGTCCACAGCACCGGCGGCCTGGTGGTGCGGGAGTGGATCAGCACCTGTTACAGCGCCGATATCGGCCAATGCCCGGCCAAGCGGATGGTAATGCTGGCCCCTGCGAACTTCGGTTCACGGCTGGCTTCCATGGGCCAGAGCATGCTGGGGCGTCTGGTGAAGGGGTGGAACAACTGGTTCCATACCGGCAAGCGCATGCTGGACGCGCTGGAGCTGTCTTCCCCGTATCAATGGGAGCTGGTGCAGCGCGACCTGTTCGTGCCGCCGGGCGTTCAATCGGCGCCGGCGCTGTATGGGGCCGACGGCGTGTGGCCGTTCGTGATCGTGGGCTCCCACCCCTATCCCGGCGCGCTTCGCCAGATCGTCAACGAGAACGGCTCCGACGGCACCGTGCGGGTGCCGGCCGCAAACCTCAACACGCGCGGCATGACCATCGATTTCTCGGTGGACGAGGCCGAGCCCCGCCTCACGCCCTGGCGTCTGCGCCAGCCCGATCCGTTTCCCTTCGCCGTTTTGCCGGACCGCACCCACGCCTCCATCATCAACCCCGACAAGCCGGACGTGCGTGCCGACGCGGCGACACAGGCCCGGCTTGGCGAGCTCATCCTGCAGGCCCTTGCCTGCGACAGCCGCAACACCTATCAGGCCATGGTGGACGAATGGAATGCCGTTTCGGAGCAGACAGCGGCGCTCATCGACGGCGCTCAGCGCAGCCGGGTGTTCACCGGCGATCAGTCCGCGGAGCTGTTCCATCAGTTCCTGCAGATCAACGTACGGGTGACCGACAATCACGGTCAGGACGTGGGCGACTATTTTCTGGAGTTCTCCGGCCCGGAGCAGGAGCGGGGCAGCGATTCCACCGTCTACTTCCACCGTCACGTGCTGGAAAACGTGCACGTGAACGGAGCGAACATGGCGCTACGCTGTCTGTACGTGGATCGTACCGATCTGGTGGAAAACTACTATGACCACATCCGTGGGCAGGTGACGAAGGTGCTGGAAATGAGCGTGTCAGCCAATCCCGTGGGCGCCAACGTCAGCTACTTCAGCGACTACAAAGCCGGTGCCAAAGGCACGCTCACCGTGCACCGCCAGGACGCGGATACGCCGGAGTCCCGCTGGTTGAAGCGCAACACCACTCACTTCGTGCACATCGTGATTCCCCGCACGCCGTCTGACAAAGTGTTTCGTCTGAGCCGCTACCAGTAAGGCGAGCACGCCGGCCCGGGACCTTCGAGAGATCGAGTCGCCTGCGGAATGCAGGCTGATGCGAGAAGGGCGGGTCGCCGCCCGGTCAGCCGGTGCCGGGCTTTCGCGGGCCCCTACCCGCCTACGCTGAATGTCTGGAACAGACGCCCGAGCAGCGACTGTTCCCGCTGCAGGCAGCCGTGGACGGGCACGTACTGGTGACGGATCTTTTCGGCGAAGGCCCGGATGCTTCTTGCAGCCGGACAGTTGGGTGCGGCCAGGTTTACGGGCGTGCGCGCCCTTACGGCGTCGCCGATGGCTTGATCGAACGGCACGCAGTGGGTGTTTTCCAAAGGCACATGCCAGAACGATCGGATCACCGTATCCAGCCGTCGGATGGCCTGTCTGCCCTCCTGCGGCGTGCGCGCCATGTTGATCAACAGGTGCAGGGTCGGGTCGGAAGTGGTCTTCAGGCTCTTGAACACCGCATAGGCGTCCAGCAGCGCCGTCGGCTCCGGGGTGGTGACCACCACCACCACATCCGAGGCGGTGGCGAAGCTCAATGTGTTCCGGGACAGGCCGGCGGCCGTATCGATGATGACATAGTCGAAGGAACGACACAGACCCTTCAGGCTGTTGAGCAGGCGCCGAAGTGCGGCCGAGGACAGATTGGCGAGCTCTTCGTCGGCGGCGCCGCCGGGAACCACCGTTATGTTGCCGGGTCCGGGGACGGCGACTTCCTCGATGGACTTGTCCCCGGCGAGCACGTCGCCCAGATTGGCCTGGGCGCTTATCCCCAGCAGAACGTGGGCATTCGCCAGCCCGAGGTCCATATCCAGCAGTGCGACCCGTGCGTTCGACTGAGCGAGCGTGATGGCGAGATTGGCGGCAATATTGCTCTTTCCCACACCGCCCTTCCCGGAGGTGATCGCAATGACGGTGGCCGAGCGGCCGCCCGCCTGAGGTTCGATTCCCTTCATGAGTGGAGCTCCTACTCCATCTACGGCGGTGACAATGGCATGCGACGGGGTAGTCCGGCTGCTGCGCAACGGAGCGCGCAGGTCGGGGCGCCGCGGAATCTATGTTCCTGCCAGGGGTAGCGGCCGGCATGGCCCGGACTTTACGGTCTCACGGGTGAGTAGGCAGAACCGTATCGGCGCCCGCGCCACGGACGCCGCCTGGAGGACGACGTTCGACTCGTCGCAGGCCCGGGTCGCTCAACGTCCGGCCATCTGCTCCAGCCGGCGGATGCGGTCTTCCGTGGGCGGGTGGGTGGAGAACAGGTGGGCGAGCTTGGCGCCGCTCAGGGGATTGACGATGAACAGGTGCGCGGTGGCCGGATTGCGGGCGGCCGTCTGCATGGGATGGGCCTGGTTGGCGCTTTCCAGCTTGCGCAGGGCCCTGGCCAGCCACAGGGGGTGGCCCGACAGTTCGGCACCGCCTTGGTCGGCACCGTACTCCCGGGAGCGGGATACCGCCATCTGGATGAGCGCCGCCGCCAGCGGAGCCAGTATCATGGTGGCCAGGGCGCCAACGATGCCGCCTTCTTCGTCGTCACCGCGGCCCATGCCGAAGATCAGCGCCCACTGGGCCAGGTTGGCGATCATGGCGATGGCGCCTGCCAGGGTGGCGGCAATGGCGCTTATCAGGGTGTCCCGGTGGCGCACATGGCTGAGCTCATGGGCCAGTACGCCGGTGAGTTCCTCGCGGTCCATGAGGCGCAACAGGCCGGTGGTCGCCGCCACTGCGGCGTGGTTGGGGTCGCGGCCGGTGGCGAAGGCATTGGGGGTTTCCGTCTCCACGATGTAGACCCGCGGCATGGGCATGTGGGCCCGGTGGGCCAGTTCCTGTACCACCGAATACAGTTCCGGTGCCTGGTCGGGTCCCACCGGCTGGGCATGGTACAGAGACAGCACCAGACGGTCCGAGAACCAGTAACTGCCGATGTTCATTACCCCGGCGAACAGCAGCCCGATGACCATGCCGGTGGTGCCGCCGATGGCCTTGCCCACCAATACCAGCAAGGCGGTGAGCCCGGCCAGCAGCAAGGTTGTGCGCAAAGCGTTCATACGGTTTCCTCCGGGCAAATGCCCGCTGTTGCCCGGTTGATATGAGGGCGGATGGTGAGCGATTCAAGCCGGCGCAGGAACCGGGAATACACAGGGATGAGCCGGAAATGTTGAACCGGGGTGCCGTGCCGGGGGTCTTTATGCTGCGTCGTTCACGTCCCGGCCGCGACCACCTCTGTCGAGTCAGGCCCTGACAATCGGAGTCCAATATGCTGCTGATAAGCTTCTTCGCCGGCGGAGCCGCCCGTATCGGAGCCCTCGATCGAAGGCACGACCAGGTGATCGATTTTTCGCGGACATCGCCGGAGCTGCCAACGGATATGCCCGCCTTCATCGCTCTGGGTCCCGCCGGCCTGGACGCGGCCAGGCGGGCGCTGGCCAGCGGCGAGGGTCGTCTGCCCCTGAACGACGTGCGGCTGCTGGCGCCCATTCCCCGTCCGCCGAGGAACATCTTCTGCGTGGGCAAGAATTACCGTGACCATGTCCAGGAGGTCCGGGCCATCGTCACCCGCGGCGACGGGCAGGGCCTGCCCGAGGTGCCGATCTTCTTTACCAAGGCGACCTCCGCGGTCATCGGTCCCGACCAGCCCATTCCCGCCCGCCTGGACCCCCCCGACAGTACCGACTACGAGGGCGAACTGGCGGTGGTGATCGGTCCCGGCGGCCGCAATATCGCGGCCGCCGACGCCGCGGATCACATCTACGGCTTCACGATCGTCAACGACGCCACCTCCCGGGGTCTGCAGTTCCGCCACCAGCAGTGGTTCCTGGGCAAGAGTCTGGACGGCTTCTGTCCCATGGGGCCGGCCATCCTGACGGCCGACGAGGTGACGGACGTGACAGCCCTGCGGGTGCAGACTCGCGTGAACGGAGAGCTCCGTCAGGACGGGCGGCTGGACCAATTGATTTTCGACGTCCCCACCCTGGTGCAGACCCTGGCGGCCACCATGACTCTGGAGGCGGGCGACATCATCGCCACCGGCACGCCGGCCGGGGTGGGTATGGGCTTCGATCCGCCCCGGTATTTGCGCAGCGGCGACGAGGTGGCCATCACAATCGACCCTATCGGCACCCTGCGCAACCCCGTGGAATGAGGGCCGCGGGCGTCAAAATGCCCCCTTAAATCTTGACTAAATTGCTAGGGTATTGCCATAATTGGCGTTACTAGGCCCGGCTTTGCCGGGCGCGTTGTTTATGGCTGGGCTTAATTTGGAGGCCCCGGTCCGTTTTTATTAACGCCAAGAAGAGGATGTGACGATGCTCCCCGAACGCGACGGTGACGGTTATCTCGCCGACATGAATGCCTGGACCCCCGAAATCGGACGTGCGATGGCCGAAGCGGATGGAATCGAGTTGGATGACGAAAAATGGGACCAGATTCTGAAGGCTCGCGAGTACTTCGAGGAATTCAGCGTGGTGCCGCCGATCCGCAAGTTTGCCAAGTACATTGGTGAGGACCAGAAGGTACTGTTCAAGCAGTGGTTGACCGGGCCGATGAAGCCCATCACCAAGTACGGTGGTTTGCCCAAGCCCACCGGCTGCGTCTGAACCGTCGGCGGGGCGGCGGGTCCACGGCCTGCCGCCCGTCATGATGGCCACAGGTGCCGCTCCTCGCCGCGCCTGCAACACCCCGCGCGTTCTGCGATATTGCCGGACCCCCCGTTGTTCGTGACGCCTCCGCACCCGTAAAGTCCCGTCCGCGCCACTTCTGCCGTCAGCGGCCTACGGTCTGCCGGCGTCCGAACACTGGCGCGGCGGCTCTCCAAGGGGCTGGGTCAACGGCGCCCGCCCGGTCCCATGCCGGAGCCGCCCATGCCGCCCGGTCCCATTCGCCCTCCCGCCGGTGGGCTCATGGGCTGGCCCATCCGGGGCGGTGGACCCAGCTCCACACCCCGTTGGCGGGCCCGGCTCTGCATGCGCTCGATATGCTGCTGGCGGATGCGCTCGCGGTCCCGTTCTGAGCGGGCGGCCCGCAGCCGGTCCCGATAGCGGTCTCTTTCCTGCGGTGTCATCAACTGGTGCCCGTAAATCTGCTGGTCGCGGAGCTGATCCCGTGTCCGCGACTCGATGCGCGTTTGATCCTGGGTGCGCAGCCGGTCCTGCGCGGCTGCCGGCACCGCGATGACCAATACCAATGCTGCACCTGCCAGCAGGGCCGGTAGTAGCGGCGTTTTCATGATCGCCCCCCCAATCGTTGGGATCGTTTCACCCCGAGTATAGCCAGCGTCAACCGCGCGGCGGGCTTTTGCGCCGCCTTTCCTGCGGTCCGGGCCGGACTTACACTGGTCTGTGCAGCCGACAGCGTGATCCCTGGGCGCGGCGCCGGTCGAGCCCCGCGTTCGGCACGCTCACTGAACTGCGGAGGACGACCGGCATGAAGCGTGGCATCGTAACTGCCGGCCTGTGGGTCGCCATGGCGGCCGGCGTGCTGGCGGGCTGTGCGCAGATGGAGCGCTTCTACCCCAACATGTACGCGGCTCTGCAGGCGCGCGAACAGCTCAGGCATCCGCCGCCGCCTGGTCAGCGCATCGAGACGCCGCTCGGTTACCGGCAATATCAGACGCAGCGCCGAAGGCTTTTCGAGGATGGTGCAAGGCCGCCGGACTGAATGTGGTTGGCGCCTCGTCGTCGCTTTCATCACGCGCCAATCCGGCCGGCGGGCGAGCCCCCGATCTGTACCACTCAGCACGAACTTCCCGGGAGATCCACATGCGCTGTTACCTGGCGGGCCGAGCCCTTCGCGAGGAGCTGCTCGATGTGGCTGTCGTCCGGCGGGAGTGGCTGAGGGACGGCTTCACGTCCCGGTAGCCGGTGCTGGTATCCTCCACAGGCGCTCAGGCACGGCTTGCGCCGACTGGCCCGGCGCGGGTCGGTAAGCGAAGTGGTCATCGCCGGTGTGTCCACTGTCCTGACAACAATCCGGTGCGCTGCAGCTGCCGTGCCGACGACCAACGAAAAGAAACCACTGCCGGCGTGCCGGGCCGGTGTTCATGCGAGGGAGGGTACGATGATCACGCTGTATACCACCGCGTCCAGTCCCAACGGGCAGAAGATCCGCATCATGCTGGCCGAGACCGGCCTGGCTTACGAGCCCGTACTGGTGGATCTCCATGAGGGCGCCAATCGGCGTCCGGAATATCTGGCTCTCAATCCCGCCGGCACCGTGCCCGCCCTTACCGACAGCGAAACCGGTGCCCAAGTGTTCGAAACGGGCGCCATGCTGATCTACCTGGCGGAAAAGAGCGGACGGTTTCTGCCGACGACGCAACCTGACCGCGCCCATGTCTTCAAATGGCTGTTGTACGAGGCCGCCACCGTCGGTCCGGTGCTGGTGAACCTCTATCACCTAATGTATGCACCGGAGGATGCGGGTGACGCCATGGCCCAGGCCGGGCGACATCGGCTGACAGACGCGGCGTCGGTGATCGACGGACAACTCGATGGTGGCGAGTATCTGGCCGGCAGCTGTTCGATCGCGGATTTCGCGCTGCTGCCCTGGATGCTGATGCTGGAGGACTTCGCGGACATTCCTCTGACGCGTTTCCCCAACATCGATCGCTGGTCCGAGACAATGCAGTCCAGGCCCGGCGTCGCAAGCGCGCTGGCCGGTTGATGCGGCCGCCTTGGGGGTTTCCGGTTCGACGGCCCTCCGACGTGAGTGGCCGAAAGCCGCACGGACGGCCCTTCCCGCGATCGCCGAGCGCCAGCCACGCAGCGGGCACATGGGGGGCGGCGCCTTCCTCCGTCTTGCAGGAGAAGAGATGGCCGCAGGATTTCTGACAACGGATCAGGTGCGTGCGTTTTACGATCGCTTCGGCCGCAAGCAGGATTGGCAGTGGTTCTACGAGGGGCCGGCGCTGCGCGATCTGATCGCTCACGGGGACTTCGAACGGACCCAGTCGGTGTTCGAGCTGGGCTGCGGCACCGGCGCTTTCGCTGCCCGACTGCTCGAGGACGTACTGTCGCCCGTCGCCTCCTATGTGGGGGTGGACCTGAGTGGGACCATGGTGGATCTGGCGCGAGCGCGGGTGGCCCGCTTTGCGGACCGGGCCCGCGTCCAGCTCAGCGACGGGGACCTGCATTTTCCGTGGCCCGATGGCTCGTTCGACCGGTTCGTCGCCAACTATGTGCTGGACCTGCTGGCGCCGCCGGATA
This sequence comes from uncultured Gammaproteobacteria bacterium, assembly GCA_964571225.1. Classification (GTDB taxonomy): domain Bacteria; phylum Pseudomonadota; class Gammaproteobacteria; order DATFLG01; family DATFLG01; genus DATFML01. Next base: position 14,330 of record CAZNBB010000034.1, on the reverse strand, counting down.
TCACCGCCGCGTTGGCCGAAGCCCATCGGCTGCTGCGCCCCGACGGGCGTCTGTGCCTGTTGAGCCTCACCCATGGCTGCACCGTACCGTCCCGCGCCGTGGTTGGGCTGTGGAACCGCATTCATCGACGGGATCCCGCCCGGGTGGGCGGTTGCCGGCCGGTGCAGCTGCTGGAGTTCATCGACGCCGACCACTGGCAGGTGGACTACCAGCGGGTCCACGTCGCATGGGGTGTTCCATCCCAGGTCGTCGTCGCGACCAGGCTGGGGTCGGGCAAGCCTGCCGCCGGGTGAGACTGTCTAAGCTGAGAACGCCGGTGTCCGCCGATGCCGCCACCGGCGGGGTCTTGTTTTCTTGCTATCATAGGACCTTGTCCGATTTCCCGGACGGTGCGGGTTCGACGGGCGAAGGGAACGGTACCGTGATTGCGCTGACAGAGTGCCTATGAAGAAGCATATTCCGTGGCTGATCGTGCTTGCGGTGCTGGTGGGGGCCGCTGCGCTGTTCTATCACTCCCGCCTCGGTGAACAACAGGCTCCTCCGCCACCGCCGCCTTCCGCCGAGAAAGCCCCGGTAGCGGCGCCCGCCGTTCCAACCGCCGGTCCCGGCAAGGAATCGCCTTCGCCGCTGGTGCGCTATCCATTGCCAAAGACCGGGCAAAGCAACGGTGGCAACAATGCCGGCCATCCGACGTCCGGGGGCAAACCGCTGCCGGCCCTGGACAACAGCGACAAAACGTTGGAGCAGGCGTTGTCCGAGCTGTTCGGGCACAAGGCGATCGAGTCGCTGTTTCGATTGAAATCCATCGCCCGCCATGTGGCCGTGACAGTGGATGACCTGCCGCGGGCCAAACTGCCGCAGCGGTACATGCCCACCAAACCGGTGGCGGGGCGTTTTCTCGTAAACGGCGAAGCGGGCGATTACACCCTCAGTCCGGACAACTACCGACGCTACACTCCCTACGTCCGTCTGCTGGAGGACGTGAACATCAAAGACCTGGTGTCGGTATACCTGCGCTTCTATCCGTTGTTGCAGGAGGCCTACCGGGATCTGGGCTACCCCAACGGCTACTTCAATGACCGGGTGATCGAGGCCATCGACAATCTGCTGGCCACGCCGGAGGTCAAAGGCCCGATCAAGCTGGTGCAGCCCAACGTGCTCTACAAGTTCGCCGACCCCAAACTGGAAGCGCTTTCGTCCGGCCAGAAGATACTGATTCGCATGGGCCCCAAGAACGAGGCGCGGGTCAAGGCCCGCCTGCGTGAACTGCGCAAGGCCCTGCTGGCCCGGGTGTCGGACACCGAACGCCACAACCCCTGAGTTCCGACAAAGGCGTCTGCGGCACCGGCCGAACGCGGCGGTGGCCGCCGCACACCGGCTGCGACGGCGGCGAGGCGACGGCCGCCAAACTTTCCCGAGTACTACGCTCTCCACCATGTCCGAGCAAGACGATCAGCAGTTCCACCGCTATCTGGAGGCGCTGGGTGCGAGCGTCCCGGCCCGGCACAGCTTCTTCGATCCCCACTCTGTGTTCTGGCGCGTCGCCCGCGAACCGGTCTTGCTGGTGGCGGGCATGCGGGCGCTGCTCATGCAGGTGGCCCACCCCAAGGTCGCCCAGGGCGTGGCCGACCACAGTCGGTATCGGGAGGATCCCCTGGGGCGGGGCATCCGCACCTTCTCCGCTGTCTACGCCATGGTGTTCGGGACGCGCGATGAGGCCATTGCGGCCGCCCTCAAGGTCCATGGCATCCACCGCCGTGTGCAGGGCAGGGTGCGGGACCCGTTGCCGGCTGGCATGGATCCGGCCTACAGCGCCAACGCCCCCGAGTTGCTGTTCTGGGTGGCGGCGACCTTGCTGGATTCTTCGGTGGTCGCCTATGAAGCGTTTGTGGAACCCCTGTCGGGCGAGGAAAAGGAAGGTCTGTATCAGGATTCCAAGCTGTTCGGACAGCTTTTCGGCGTGCCCCGCGACCGGTATCCGCAGACATGGCCGGATTTCGCCCGCTGGATGGACGCGGCCTATGGCGCCGATCGGCTGGTGGTCACCGCCACCGCCCGGGACATTTGCGACAGTCTGCTGCGGGGAACCTGGTTTACGCGCCTGCTGGCACCGGCCAATTATGTGGCGGCGGCCATGCTGCTGCCCGATGCACTTGCCGCCCGCTATGGATTTCGGCGCAGCGCGCCGGTGCGCCTGTCATACCGGACGCTGGTTTCGGTCTTGCGCGGACTGAATCGGGTGGTGCCAAGGCGTTTGCGAGGTGTGCCGGCAGCGCGGCGCATGGAGCATCGCCTGGCGAAGCGGTAGGCGCGTGGCTTGCGGGGAGAGCGAACCGCTGGTGGCCGTGAGTTCAACTGAGCAACGGGAGACGCCAGGAAACACCTGGCCATTGTGCCTGCCGTTCCCGCCCCCAGCACCAGACCCTGTGGAGCCCTCCTGTTGCGCCGTCCCTTACTCCCCGCTGACCGGATGGGCCGATTCGAGTGCTGCGTCGGCCTCGCTCGCCCGGGCGGGCCGGGCGTGGTCGGCGGCCGTTGTCGTGACCCGCTTCCAGTTGTCCTCGTCGCGCATGACCTCGTGGCGTGCCCAATGGGCGAAGTCCGAACGGGTGGCGACACCCGTCGTGCGCCGCCCCAGACCAGCCACCACCTTGTAGATCACCATGTCCCGGTCCGGATCGGCGCTGGGGGACTCGTCGATGATGTGGCGCACGCTCCAGCTGTCCCCGAACTCGCCGTTGCTGTAGCAGCGGTTCGGCAGAATCTGGTCGGCATGCAGATGGCGGGTGCGGGCCTGGCCGGTGGCCAGGGAGTAGATCCTCAGCAGATCGTGCTCGGAGACATCGATGAACGAGTCGATCTTGCCCAGCGCATAGACGAAGTCCTGGTGGGATACCGGGCCGAACTCGTCGCCCGGATACTCGTCTTCCTCTTCGTCCTCGCCGTTGGCCAGGGCGGCGGGATAGCGGCGCCAGTGGAACAGATAGTTGAAGCCGATGCCGACCCCGAGAATCACGAAGGCGTTGAGCATCACCGGCGTCAGCACGTACTCGTAGCCCAACGCATGGGTGGAGGCACCGCCCACCACCGCCACCAGCGCGGTGGCGCCGCCCGGCGGATGGATGCAGCGCAGATAGTGCATGGCGGAAATGGCCAGACCCACCGCTGCCGCCGCAGCGACGAACTCCACATGTAGCAGTTTGGCGCAGGTTACGCCGATGATGGAGGAGATCAGATGACCGCCGATCACCGACCAGGGCTGGGAAAGCTGACCATGGGGCACGGCGAACAGCAGCACCGCGGAGGCGCCCATGGACGCCACCAGGAACCAGGCGCCCACCGGGCCCACCACGGAGCGGCTCAGGACGAACACGCCCAGAATGCCGAGAAAGCCGCCCACACCCGAGACGATGCGCTCGGTGTGGCTCACCGGGCTGAACTCAATGCCTGCTAGTTCGGTCCAGGATTTCAGTAGCCGTTCCACGGCGCCTCCTTATTGTTCTCACTGCATTGCACGGTCCGCGCAGTCCTTGCCGGTGCGCGGCGCAGAGGGGCCGGCCGCCTCTTGGGCGGTATCGGCCCGAACGGGTCCGTCTCAACGGTCGTGGGTTTGTCCTGCGTCGGTTCGAACCGCCGGCCAGCATGTTCCCTGGCGCGTTGTCAGTTCCACCGGGTTCGGCGGCAAATGATAGCCTTTTGAGGCATCTTTGTCCCTACCGGCCGGCCCAGTCCGGACGCGATCCATTTAAGTTGTTGAATATAATGGCTTGTAGCATGCCTATTCACTTATGCGGCCCACCGCGGCCGGGTTGCCCGGCGGGCGGTGGGCGCGCCGGCGGCACCTCAGGACCGGCGCTTTGTCCGTCGGGTGGGTTCCGCCTGCAGGGGATCGTCGGGCCAGTGGTGTTTCGGGTAACGGCCCTTCAAGTCCTTCTTCACGTCCTGGTAGGCACCCGCCCAGAAGCTGGCCAGATCCCGGGTGACCTGCACCGGCCGCCCGGCGGGGGATAGCAGGTGCAGCAGCACAGGCACGCGGCCCGACGCCACCCGCGGCGTCTCGGTGGCACCGAACATTTCCTGCAGGCGCACGGCCAGCACCGGGGTTTCGCCGCTGTAGTCCACCGGAATGCGCGAACCGCTGGGGACGGTGATGTGAGTGGGGGCCAGTTCATCCAGGGCATGACGGCGGTCCCAGGGCAACAGGGATTGCAGGGCGCCGGCCAGGTCGAGTCGGCCCAGGTGCCCGGCGCGGGTCATGCCTCCGACAAAGGGCGCCAGCCACTGGTCGAGGCCGTCCAGCAGCGCCCGGTCGGACAGGTCCGGCCACTGGGCTTCATCCAGTTCGTGCAGGAACTGCACCCGTTGCCGCCACCGCCGTAGCGTGTCCGTCCATGGCAGTGCGGCCAGGCCCAGGTCTCGAACGCCTTGGATCAGCGCCTCTGCGACCCTGTCCGGGTCCGGTTTCTCCAGGCGTTCGGCGGTGAGTACCAGTTGGCCCAGGCGCCGTTCCCGGCGGGCGGCGACGGCCTGCTCGCGGCTGTCCCAGGCGATGAACGCCGCGTCCCGGATATGTTCGTCGAAATGCGCCAGCAGTTGTTCGCGCCTGACGGGGGCGGCCAGGAATATACGTGCCTCGCGGGCGCCGGCGTCCAGATGGGCAGCAACCAGGTAGTCGCTGGCTGCCAGGGGTTCGGACACCGGCAGCCAGGCGCCGCGGCCGCCGGCCAGCAGGAACCGGCCGTCGCCGCCCGGACGACGCTGGGCGATGCGGTCCGGATAGGCGAACGCCAGCAGCAGCCCGGCGTCCGCCAGGTCGGCGCCGTCGTCCGGCGGCGGTGCCAGTTTGAGCTGGCGCTGCCACTGGGCAGCCGCCTTTCGCACCCGCCGCAGGATGGCCCGCGCCGCCGCGCCGCCGTCGCCGAGGGGGGTATCAGAGCTGCGCAATATATCCAGCCGTGCGCGCAGGTCGGCACCGCGCTCGCGCCCGCTCAACGGGTCACGCTCGCTGAGCAGGGCCGCCAGCTCGCAGCCCAGGGCGCCGCGATGCAGCGCTTGCGCGATCAGCACCATATGAGCCAGGCGCGGATGCATGGCCAGCTCCGCCATGCGCCGGCCGTGGGCGGTGATACGCCCGGTGCCATCCAGCGCGCCCAGTTCCTCTAGCAGGTCACGGGCACGTCCGTAGGCGGCCGACGGCGGCGGGTCCAGCCACGCCAGCGCGGCCGGATCGGCCACACCCCAGCGGGCCAGTTCCAGGGCCAGGGGTGCCAGGTCGGCCTGCAGCATTTCGGGGATGTCGAACGGCGCCAGGGCGCGCTGGCGGGACTCGCTCCACAGCCGGTAGCAGACGCCCGGCTCCAGGCGGCCCGCCCGGCCGCAGCGCTGGGCGGCCGCGGCCTGGGACACTGCCACGGTATGCAGGCGGGTCATGGCCACGCGCGGCTCGAAGCGCGCGACCCGTGCCAGACCGCTGTCCACCACGATGCGGATGCCCTCGATGGTCAGGCTGGTCTCGGCGATGTTGGTGGCCAGTACCACTTTGCGCCGGCCCGCAGGGGTGGGGAGGATGGCCCGCTCCTGCTGATCGGCCGACAGGTCGCCGTACAGCGGCGTTACGTCGACATCGTCGCCCGCCGGGGCCTCCTGCAGCCGGCGGCTCACGCGGTTGATCTCCGCGACGCCCGGCAGGAACACCAGCACGCTGCCGGCTTCTTCGGCCAGTGCCCGGCGGATCACCTGCACTGTGTGCGCGGGGATGTCGTCGTCCCCCGGGGGCGCGTAGCGTATGTCCACGGGCCAGGCGCGTCCCTCGCTGGCGACGACCGTTGCGTTACCCAGCAGGGCGGCCACCGGCGCGGCGTCCATGGTGGCCGACATGACCAGCAGCCGCAGGTCCTCGCGCAGCGCCTGCTGGGTCTCGCGGCACAGGGCCAGTCCCAGATCGGCCTGCAGGCTGCGTTCGTGGAATTCATCGAAGATCACCAGGCCGACGCCGGTCAGCTCGGGGTCGGCCTGCAGGAGGCGGGTGAGGACCCCTTCGGTGACCACTTCGATACGGGTGCGCGGACCGACCCGGGTGTCCAGGCGGACCCGGTAGCCCACGGTGTCTCCCACTGCTTCGCCCAGCGCCTGTGCCATGTAGCGGGCAGCGGCCCGGGCGGCCAGACGCCGCGGCTCCAGCATCACGATCTTGCGGTCCGCCAGCCACGGTTCGGCCAGCAGCGCCAGGGGCACGCGGGTGGTCTTGCCCGCCCCGGGCGGGGCCTGCAGGACGACATTGCCGTCACCGGCCAGGGCCCGGCGCAACTGGGGTAGTACGGCGTCGATAGGGAGGGCGGGGGTATCCTTCACGGGGCGATCGCGTGGGAGGCCTGCATTCGCACCAGTCTACCCGAAGCGGGCGAGGCAGGGCTGCTGCGGGCCTGCGGCCGCACCGAAGAGAAGCGTTTCCCGTGTGCGCGGCCTACATCAGGCCCATCTCCTCGGCGCCGGGCCCGTCCGGCTCCTTGCCGGGCCGCTCGGCGATCATGGCCTCGGTGGTGATCATCAGTCCGGCGATGGAGGCGGCGTTCTGCAGGGCCACCCGCACCACCTTGGTGGGGTCCAGAATGCCTGTCTCCATCATGTCGCCATAGCTCTGGCTCTGGGCATCGAAGCCGTAGCTGCCGGTGTGCTCCTCCACCTCATGCAACACCACCGACGGTTCCAGGCCCGCGTTGGCGACGATCTCCCGCAGGGGCTGTTCCATGGCCCGCAGCACGATGCCGATGCCGATGTCCTGATCGTGGTTGGCGCCGATCAGACCGGCCGTGCGGATGGCGTGTCGGACACGCACGAGCGCGACGCCGCCGCCGGCCACCACGCCTTCCTCCACCGCCGCCCGGGTGGCATGTACGGCGTCTTCCACCCGGTCCTTCTTCTCCTTCATGGCCACTTCGGTGGGCGCCCCCACCTTCAGGACGGCGACGCCGCCGGCCAGCTTGGCGATGCGTTCCTGCAGCTTCTCCCGGTCGTAGTCCGAGCTCACCTCGTCCACTTCCCGGCGCAGCTGGGCAAGCCGGCCTTCGATGGCCTTGGGGTCGCCGGCGCCGCCGATGAGCGTGGTGTCGTCTTTGGTCACCACCACCTTGCGGGCCGATCCCAGGTCATCCAGGGTGGCCTTCTCCAGGCTCAGTCCCGCCTCCTCGGCGATCACCGTGCCGCCGGTGATCACCGCCAGGTCCTCCAGCAGGGCCTTGCGTCGGTCGCCGAAGCCGGGCGCCTTCACGGCCGCCACCTTGATGATGCCCCGCAGGGCATTGACCACCAGGGTGGCCAGGGCCTCGCCCTCCACATCCTCGGCCACCACCAGCAGGGGCTTGCCGGCCTTGGCCACCGACTCCAGCAGCGGCAGCAGCTCGCGGATGTTGGACAGCTTGCGGTCGTGCAGCAGCACCAGGGCGTCCTCCAGTTCGGCGCTGCGGTCGTCGGGCTTGTTGATGAAGTAGGGCGACAGGTAGCCCCGGTCGAACTGCATGCCTTCCACCACCTGCAGCTCGTTGACCAGGCCGGAGCCTTCCTCCACCGTGATCACCCCTTCCTTGCCCACCTTGTCCATGGCGTCGGCGATCAGCCGGCCGATGTCTTCGTCTCCGTTGGCCGAGATGGTGCCCACCTGCGCGATCGCCTTTCCCGTATCGCACGGAGTGGCGATCTGTTCGAGCTGTGTCACCGCCGCATCCACCGCCTTGTCGATGCCCCGTTTGAGATCCATGGGGTTCATGCCTGCTACGACGGCCTTGAGTCCTTCCACCAACATGGATTCGGCCAGCACCGTGGCGGTGGTGGTGCCGTCGCCCGCCGCATCGGAGGTGTGGGCGGCGACCTCCCGCACCATCTGGGCGCCCATGTTCTCGAAGGGCTCTTCCAGCTCGATCTCCTTGGCCACCGAGACACCGTCCTTGGTCACCGCTGGAGCGCCGAAGGGTTTCTGGATGACCACGTTGCGACCCCGCGGTCCCAGGGTGGCCTTGACCGCCCGGGCGAGGATTACCGCTCCCCGCGCCATGCGTTCCCGGGCATCGTCACTGAAGCGGATCTGCTTGGCCGTCATGTCGTCGTTCCTCCCGGCCGGGTGCGGACAAGGCGGCCCCGGCGTGTGCGAGTCGTTGTTCCGCTGTTGGTTGGCACACCACGTAGGCGAACTTGAGCGTGCGCTCCGTGTCCTGGCCTGCTGCGTTCGGCGCCCCTCCGCAGTGTCTGGTTCAGCAGGCGGGCCGCACCGTGGTCTGTTGGGCTTCGCGTTGCTCGGCCCAACCTACGATTGCTGCGTTCGGCGCGCTTCCGCGGCGTCAGGTTCAGCGGGCGGGCCATACCTTGGTCTGTTGGGCTTCGCGTCGCTCAGCCCAACCTACGATCACGGCGACGGCCTTGCCGCTGTCTGATGCCTAATGAGCACTATAGGCGACAGCGCGTGGGCCGGTGAGTGCAGAGGGCGGGGGGTGGCCTTGACGACGGGGGGCCGCACTCTATGCTCAGGCTATTGTGGGTCCGGTGTTCATGGACGGTGCAAGGGGGATGGTTGTCGTGAGCGAACTGCATGAGGCCCGGTTCTATGAACCCCTTGCCGATGGCCGGGTCCTGTGCACTCTCTGTCCCCACGACTGCCGTATTCCGGACGGAGCGCGGGGCGCCTGCGCGGTGCGCTACAACCACCACGGAAAGCTGTACACCCTGGTCTACGACAAGGTGGCCGCCCGGGAAGTCAACCCCATCGAAAAGAAGCCGCTGTTCCATTTCCATCCCGGCTCCCGGGCCTATTCCATTTCCACCGTGGGCTGCAACCTGCGCTGCAGCTTCTGCCAGAACTGGGACATGTCCCAGTGGCCGAAGGATCATCTGCCCAGACATATCGAGGCCGGTAGCGCCGGTGAAGCAGCCGAGCCCATCTGCCCCCAGTTGGCCGAGCTGGAGCATGCCACCGTCGGCGAGACCGTTACGCCTCGTGAGATCGTGCAGGCGGCCACAGAGGCCCGCTGCCGGTCCGTTTCCTATACGTTTACCGAGCCCACCATCTTCTACGAACTGGCCTACGACACCGCTGTGCTGGCCCGGCAGCAGGGTCTGAAGAACACCTTCGTGACCAACGGCTTCATCAGCCCCGGGCCGGTACGGGAAATCTCCACCGTGCTGGACGGGGCCAACGTGGACCTGAAGTTCTTTCGCGACGAAACCTACCGGCGGGTGAGCCGGGCGCGACTGCAGCCCATCCTGGACGCCATCGCCCTGTACCACGAACTCGGTGTGTGGCTGGAAGTGACCACCCTGGTGATCCCGGGGCTCAACGACAGTGACCGGGAACTCAAGGACATCGCCGGCTTCATCCATGATCTGGACCCTGCGATACCCTGGCACGTGACCCAGTTCTATCCCACCTACAAGATGCTGGAACGCCCGCCCACGCCGGCCGCTACCCTGCAGCGGGCCCGGGAGATCGGGCTGCAGACCGGTCTGCACTACGTATACGAAGGCAATGTTCCCGGCGGCGAGGGCGAGAATACCTACTGCCATCATTGCCATGCACTGCTGATCGAGCGCTACGGATTCGTCGTGCGGGAAAACCGCATCGTCAACGAACGCTGCCCGGCTTGCCAAACCCCTGTTGCCGGCGTGGCGATGAGTGGAAACTGAACCGGCGCCGTTGCCGGCCGTAGCGATTGTCGCAAAACGGGTTTTACAAACGTTGACAAACTATTACGCCCTGCGCGGCAGGGACGGGGCGAACTCCGCTTCCCCATCGGCTATCTAAAGTGGTATGAGGGAACCAGTGCGCGCTGGCGGGGTCTTGGCAGCAAGGGCCCGCCAGCGGCGGTGCACGGGCCATGGCAGGGCCGCCCGCGAACGGGGTGCGCGCGCCATGGCAGAAACGTCGGGAGCACGCCCGGGCGGTGCGGGCTCCGCGAGCCCCACGATGGGGAGGATTCAGCGATGAAACGTTTGTGGCTTGTATGGGCGGGTGCCGTCATGATGGCCCTGGCGGGGGCGGCGACCGGTGCTGCGGCCTACGGACAGGACGGGCCGGCGGTTGTGCCAACGGTGGTGAAAGCCGGGTTTCGCTTTCAGCGGGTGGATGACGATTGGCACCACGGCGGACACTGGCGCGGACGCCGTCACTGGGACGACGGCGACCACTGGCGAGCCCATACCCGCATCTACCTCGGTTTCGGCAATACCTGGGACCCGGGCTGGGGACCCTATTGGGGACCGCCGCCGGCCTATTACTACAATCCGCCGGTGATCGTCACCCAACCGCCTCCGCCCACTGTCTACATCTCGCCGGAGCGCGAGCACAAGCCGTATTATTGGTACTACTGCGAGTCGGCGAAGCGCTACTACCCGTACGTCAAGCAGTGTCCGGGCGGATGGATGAAGGTGGTGCCCCACGAGCCCCAGCAGTGACGAGAGGATATCGGTAATGCAGATGAGACTGAAAACCGGGCTGCTGGCGGCGGCGGCTCTGGCCCTGGGCGGTTGTGCGACCATGCCCACGGGGCCCACCGTGATGGTGCTTCCCGGGCAGGGCAAGAGCTTCGAGCAGTTCCGGCAGGACAACATGATCTGCCGCCAGTATGCCTACGACGAGATCGGCGGCAAGACCGCCCAGCAGACCGCCAACGAAAGCACGCTCAAGAGCGCCGGGGTGGGCGCCCTGCTGGGCGGCGCCCTGGGCGCGGCGGCGGGCGACGGGCGCGGAGCCGGTATCGGTGCGGCCAGTGGCGCGCTGATGGGTACCGCCATCGGCTCGTCGAACGGCTATGGCGATGCCTACGGCGTCCAGCAACGTTACAACAATGCCTACGAGCAGTGCATGTATGCCAAGGGCAACAGGATTCCCGTGGCCGGCGGACGCCACGGCTACAGCGGTCACCAGGATCGCTATCCGCCGCCGCCGCCCCCGGGCGGCGTGCAGGGGCAGCCCTATCCGCCACCGCCCCCGCCGGGCAGTCCTCCGCCGTCCGACGACGGTGCCTCGGGCTAGACGTCCTTCGCTTGGCACAGTGACCGGCACCGGCCAGGTGGTGCCATCGTCCATCGGGTCTCAGGGCGACGGCGTCAAGGCGTCGGGCCGTGCATCGGACGGCGAGCCGCCGGGGGCTGCAAGTGCCAACGCCAGCCAGCGGGTTTCAAAGGCCGTCCAGGCCGCCTCTTCCGGCCGGCCCGTATGGCTGGTGGGGAACTCCATCACCTGCACCGGCTTGGGCAGGTGGTTGACGATCGCATAGACCGTTTCCGGCGGTACCACGTCATCGTGCAGTCCCACCCCCACCAATGACGGACCGGGCACCTGCGGTGCGAAGTTCATGGGGTCGAAATAGCTCAAGGTGCGCAGCACCGTCGCTTCCCGGTCCGGGCGGTCGGCCAGATAGTCGTTGATCTCCTTGCCGGAGCCTCGTCTTACCAGGCGTCGTCGACCCTGCGCCCAGCCGAACGTGGGCACGCCCACCGCCAGCAGGTCGGACGACGGATCGACCGCCGCCGCCATGACGGCAACCGCACCACCGAAGCTGTGGCCGTGAAACACCGTTCGCGAAACCAGTGCGCCCAACTGGTGCTGTGCCCACTGGCGTGCACGCACGAAGTCGCACACCGCGCCGCGCAGGATGCTGGTCGCGGGCGCATCGATTCCGGTGAGCACGTAGCCGGCGGGCGAAACCGGTTCGCCGGCGGCCCGGGAACGCCCGAAACCACGCACGTCGACGCCGACCACGTGCAGCCCGCGCCGAGCCCAGGACCACGCTTCCTCCACCTGTGAGCCATAGCCATGGGTGTAGACCACCAGCGGGCGCGGCGGTCCATTGCGCCACCGGAGCAGGTAGGCGGTGATCCGTCTTTCACCCAGTGAACGCAGGGTGACCCACTGCAGTTCGGGGCCCTGGGGACTGCGCTCGCCTCGCAGCGCAACCGGTTCGGGCGTCACCTGCGCCAGTTCGTCAAGGGTTCCCCGCCAGAACGGCCAGAAGTCCTCCCGTGCCGTTAGCGGCGGTGTGGTGGCGGCGATGGATGTGGGCGGAGCCATGGCTCGGTATGTTGCTCCAAAGTTGTGCGGCGGGCGGCGGCCGGGCACGGAAACGGACCGCAGTGCGACCGCGAATACGGTATCCCTGAGCGCAGCCCGCATGGGCAATCAACGACATGCCTTCGCCCGTGGGGTCGGCTGGCCGGCATCTTGCAGTGTACCTTGCAGGGGCAGTGCCAGGAGTGTCGTCAGTGACCGAGATCCGTGAATTGCTGGGTACGTTGCCCTTCTGCGAGGGCGCCGATGCCCTTACCCGGCAGACCCTCGAGGCGACTGCCGAACTGGTGGAATGGCGCCCCCGCGACGTTGTCACCCGCCAGTTTCACCCGGCCGACCATCTGTACGTCCTGCTCGCCGGACAGGTGGACTTTCTGATGCACGTGGAGGACGCCGACAGCGAGCTCAGGGTGGGTGGGACGGCCCGCCCCTGGGCCTGTCTCGGCTGGTCCGGGATGCGCGCCCCATACCGCTATGCCACTTCCATCCGCTGCGTGCAGGCCGGCAGGGCCATTCGATGGCGGCACTCGGTGCTGGCGGACCTGTGCACTGCGGATCCCGTATTCGGTGTGCGCCTGCTGCGTTTCATTCTAGATTCCGCCGTGGACCTGCTGGGCCAGGCCCGTGCCATGCTGGTTCAATCCGCCACGCCGTCGCCGGTCGACACCTCTGCGGGGGGTGCGCTCCGGGAAACGGGCGCGGATCTGGGTGCGCTGACGGCGTTGCTGCGGCGTTCGCCGTTCTTCGAGACTTTCGGCGACCTGCAGTTGCAGCGCCTGGCACACTTCGGTCGTGAACTGCACCTTCGCAAAGGGACCTGCCTGCTGGTTCAGAACGAGCCGGCCCAGGGTCTGGATATACTGGGGAAGGGTCGCGTCATACTGGACTTTCGTCCGCCGGACGTGCAACCGGTGTGCAGCGTACGCTATCGGAGCCTGGTGGAGCCCGGGCGGATCGTCGGCTACGGGGCCATGCTGCCGGACGGACGTTCGGATTCCAGCGCCACGGCGTTGGAGGATACCGTGGTGTTCCGGTTGGAGCGTTCGCGCCTGGATGCCTTGATGCAGGACGACCCCGCTTTCGGGGTGACCTTATACCGGCGGCTCCTCTGGCTGATCGGCAACCATCTGCGTACCACCCGGCTGCATCTGCTGAGCCAGCGTCTGAACCGGCATATCCCGGCCATCCGCAACCTGCTCTGCCAGAGCAGTCCTCAGTTGCCCATCACGTCGGCGCTGTACAAGATTCCCCATCTCCTGGAGAACCGACTCACCCAGGCGGACGCCTTCGCGTGCCTTGAGCTGCGCCGCGCATGCGGTGATGCCCTGGAGCGTCAGTTGGCCGGGGTGTGCCTGGACCTGCTGGTGGACCTGCGCCGGGAAATGGGCTTCTATCGCGGGCTGCAGCGGGTCTACCAGTCGGTCACCAGCGCCGGTCCGGACGTGCCGCCGGAACTGGTGCGCCGCCAATGTGATCAGCATTTCGGCAAGGCGTTCCGGCAGGTTCGCCATCTGGTCGCCGGCCAGGAACACCTGCCCGCGGAGCCCGGCCACATCTTCATCGTCAATCATCTGGTAAGCCACCCCTACTACGCGCTGCCCAACGGGTTCGAGCTGTCCCTGGATACCCATTTCGTGAGTGCCATGGTGCTGTATCCCCGTTACGGGGAAAGCGCCGTGCGGGTGGTCCGTCTGTGCCGGGGAGACGAACACGGCCACCACGCGTACTACACACGCCTTGGCCATATTCCGGTGCGTACCGGCGAGAGCGAGCCCGAAGCCCCGGGGCCGGACGGTGCCTCCCAGGCCGGCTGGGAGGCCTTCGTGGACGCGGCCGGCGCACATCTGCGCGCAGGCCGTAACCTGATCATCTGTCCGGAAGGGGCGAGCCAGCGTGCGGAGGACTCGCCGGCCCCGTTTCGCTCCGGCGCTTTCCGGCTTGCCGCCGCCCTGGAATACGAGCCTCTGATCGTGCCGGTTGCGGTGGCCAATTTCGACCGGCGTCTGCGTTCGCAGACCCTGGTGGCCGCGGTGATGCCGCCGTTTCGGCTGTCCCAACGGGTGGACGTCTCCGACTATCAGGCGCTGCGCGCCTTTCTTGACGACTACCGCCGGACATTTCGCGGGTACGTCGAGGAAGCCAGGGCGCTGGCGGAGGCACCGCCGTCGAATCGCCCCGTCCCGGAATCGGCTCCGCGCCCGGAACGGGTCGAACTGGCCTAGTGGTCCTGCAAGGAACAGGGCGTTTCAACGCCACCCGGACATGTGGGCCGGCCGAC
>CAZNBB010000033.1:0-33241 GCA_964571225.1 uncultured Gammaproteobacteria bacterium | reverse complement strand
AACCAGTTGTCGGCCGCCGGCAGCAGACCCGCCAAAGCGCGCATGGTCTGCCGCATCCGGGCCCGCCATTCGGTAGTGAACTCCGGCTTGGCCATCAGGGCGGCCACTTTGGCCTTGTCCTGATTTACCCGCTTCTGTATGGCCGGCGCCTGCGGCAGCCCCACACCGGACGGTTGCGCGGCCTGCCACTGACGAACCCGGGTGCGCGTAAACTCGATATCCAGCAGCTCTGCGGTGGCATCCAGCAGCTGGCGGGCCTGGGCCTGATCGTGCTTGGCCATAGACCGGCCGAAGGCGCGCCCCACCACCCGTTGCAGGTCTGACTGTACCCGCTCCAGCAGGGGATCGGCCGGATAGAGCCCCTCCAGCTTGAGCACCGTGTCGTGCAGTCGGGGAATATCGGCAACGGTCTTCAGTTTGGCCAGCGCCGCTTTGATCTGTGTCTCCAGCTGGGTTATCTGACCCTGTACCTGCTGGAAATGGAGCTGTTGGCGGATTTTGTCCTGCAGGCCCGTCAACCGCGCATTGCCCGGAAACCGCTTCAGGCCGGTGTTCACCACCTGGAGGGCTTGACTGTAGTGCTTGGAACCGGCCGCCTCGTCGGCCTGCTTGGCATAGGCGATGGTCAACCGCGGATCGGACAGCAGCTTGTTGCCCGGATCCACCTGCGCCACCACATCGAGGATATCGGCGACATCGTCCTTGTCCGGACTGGGCAGCAGGTGTCCCGCATCGAGGGCTTTATTGAAGCGCGCATTGAGGCTGTTGAGCAGCTGGTTGCGGGTGTCCCGCGTCTTGTCCGCAAGGTCCTGCACCTGCGCCGAATCGGGATACAGGGCCCTGGCTTGCTGCAGCAGGCTTTGAGCCCCCGGGTAGTCGTAGCGGTCCTTGGCGGGATTGAAATGCCCGTCCACCTGTTGGCGGTAGTAGCCCAAAATGCGATCACGGGCCTGCTGCATCACCGATGAGCGCGCCTGCGGGCCGAAGGTCCGCACCGTCTTCAGTGCCTCGGCAATCTGCGCCGGGTTGCCCCGCTCGATCCGATCGACGACCTGCGTGACCCGACGCTGCTGCAGATAACCGGGCAGCAGGGCGGCGATCACCACACCCACTGCCAACACCAGCGCGCCGCCTCCGATCAACGCGACACGTGAGCGTTTTGCCGTTCCGAATCCGGCCAGGAACGCCTCCACATCGGGGCTGCGCGCCGAGCGCTCGAACGCCAGACCCTGCAACAGAGTGCGCCACTGGCGGCGGCTGAGGCCGGGCACCGGACGGGGAGTCAGCTTCCTGTCCCGCGCCTCCGTAGCGGGCCGCTTGTCGAACGGATGCCGTCCGGTGAGCAATTGATAGGCCACACAGGCCAGCGCATAGATGTCGTCGCGGGGGTCGGGGTCGCCGCCTTCCAGCATTTCCACGCTGGCGTAGGACGGCGTCAACGCGCCCAGAGTCCCTGCGTCGAACAGCGTCTGCTCGCCGGCGTCCGTACCCGTATGCTTGGTGGCCTGTGCAATGCCGAAATCGAAGACCTTGACGGTGCCGTCCCGGGTGAGGAATACGTTGCCGGGTTTGAAATCCGAGTGCACCACACCTTTCTGGTGGGCATAGGCCAGCGCCTGACCCATGCCCATGATGATCGGCAGCGCCTCCTTCAACGGCATTCCCTGGGGACGATCACGTTTGATGAACCTATCGAGGGGCTCGCCTTCCAGGTACTCCATCGTCATGTAGACGGTGGCGCCATCACGGTCGAAATCGAAAACGTTGACGATGTTCGGGTGAGCCAGATTCTGCGCTTTGCGCGATTCACGCTGCAGCGCCTTCAGGGAATCGGGATGGCGTTTGAATTCTTCGTTGAGGACCTTCACCGCAAGGTACGGATTTCGGTCCTGGGCTTCCTCCTTGCGCAGATCGCGGGCCTTGAACACCACGCCCATGCCGCCGCGCCCGATCACCGATTCCAACACGAACCGGTTCTTCAGGGTCATTCCCGCCTGAGGCGGCTCGGAGGGCCCGTCGGCCCACAATGCGGGATCGCCCCAGCTGGCGCCGGTGCTTCCGGTGCCGCCGGTCGGCCCCGAAGGCGATGTGGAACCGGTCGCCGGCCCGTCGCCTTCCTCCCGATAGGGGGTCACCACCGTCGCCGCCTCGCCCGGGCCGGCGCCGGCGACACGGGTGCGGTCGTCGGCTGTGCCATCGGACGGCTGCGCCTGCAGACGCGTACGGTCATCCAGTGAGTCGCTGTTGGCGGCGGGCTTGCCCCCCAGCTTCTCTCCCAGCGCGGCGAACACTTCCGCCGACATATGGCCGGACTGATAACGTGCCTGCACAAGCGCCAGCAGTTCTGGAGCCGCCTCCGGCTGCCGGGCCAGCACCGTCTGCAGCTCGGCGTCCAGCTCGGCCTGCGGCAGGTCGCCCCGCAGGAATGCGTCCAGTGCCTCGCGGAACTGTTCCGTCACCGGCCCACTCCGCGAAGCGGACCGAGGTCCGGTCCCACCGCCCTGGCGTGGGTACGAAGATCAGCCATCATGGGTACTTGCTGGGGGAGCATCGTCGCTACACGGTTGCGGGCGCGTCAGCGCACCTCTTCGAATTCCACCACCACCACGGTCACATTGTCCCGGCAGCCCCGTTCCAGAGCCAGGCCCACAAGGGCCCTGCACACCTCGGCACAATTGCCGAGCGGCATCATATCCTGAATCTCCGGTTCGGAGAGTTCCTTGTACAAGCCATCGCTGCACAACAGGAACCGGTCCCGGTGCTGCAGATCGTGCAGCTCCGCATCCAGATACAGTTCGTCGGCCGCGCCGACGGCGCGGGTGATGATATTGGCGGCCGGGTGGTTTTCGGCGTCTTCGCGCAACAGGCGGCCCTGCTCGACCCACTCCTCCACCTGGCTGTGATCCCGGGTAAGACGGGTCAACCAGCCGTCCCGATAGCAGTAGATGCGGCTGTCGCCCGCCCACAGGGAGATGCAATGGCGGCCACTGGCAAGCAGCACCGCAACCGTGCTGCCGATCGTGACGCCACCGCCGCGCAGACCCGCTTCCGCGATCAGACGGGCGTTGACGTCCAGCAGGCGGTCTTCCGCGTCGTCCAGCAGCGAACTCAGGTCCGGCGCCGCTGGTACCGCACGCAGTGCATCGACGATCATGTTGCTGGCCACTTCGCCCGCATCGTGGCCGCCCATGCCGTCCGCCACCGCCCACACACCCATCTGCGGCAGGTCGAGACAAGCGTCCTCGTTGAGCGCCCGCACCTTGCCCACGTCCGTCAGGCACGCCGATGACCAGCGCAAGGGCGCCAGCTCGCTCATGGCGAGGAATCCCCATCGGGTGCGGTGTCGGGTAGTCGATAGCGGGGCCACGGTGCCCACGCATCGGACTGCCAGCCGGCGCCCAGCATGTCCGCGTAGGCGTCACCGTCGGGCAGACCGGCACCCAGCAGCAGACCGGGATCGATGCGTTCTGAGCCTTCGCTCCACCAGACGCTGTAGGGCCCGAAGCGCTGCTCCAGCAGCACGTGGGCCAGCGCCGGCACCAGGCCTGAGAAATCCTGCCCCTCCGCCACCGGCAGACGCCAGCCCTGTTGCCCCTCGGCGGCCGGACCGACCGGCGCACCGTCGGGCACCGGCACGGCCACCGAACCCAGGGCACTGACCGCCTGGTCGAACCCATCGACATCCACACCGTCGTGCTCCAGCACGGACAGTGCCGCGGTCTCCGCCCGTTGGTACCAGTCCGCTGCAGCGGTCAGAAGGACCGGACCGGCGCCTTCGGGCAACGACAGCGCGATGGTCATCGGGAAGTACCGCCCGACCCGGTCCACGCTGGGCATAAGCACGCCCGCCCAGCCATTGGGGCCGCATACACCCGGCGCCAGAGCGAAGCGCCAGATCGGACTGGTCAGATACAGATCCAGCCAACTGTCCGCCAGGCGACTGCGGCTGGCGGCAATGACCACCTGCAGCCACTGGTCCCACGGGTCCAGAAAGCTGCGGGGCAGCCGGCGGGAAACGAAGTCCCCCGCCGCCGGAAGCTTGCCGTAGAAGCCGGTAGCCGGCCCGGCTGCGTCGCTCACAAGTTCCCCGGGCATCGGAACCGCTGCAGTTCGCCCATCATGCGGAAGGGGTTGACGACGCTGTTGGCAACGATCTCGTACTGGGCCTTGAATCCGCCGAGGGTGAACGTCACCAGGAACCGCTCCGGCGAACGCTCTTTCAGTTCGCCCTGGTTGACGAACCGGAACAGGGCCCATGGGCCGCTCGCCGAGGTGGTTACCTGCCCGCCGGCGGCGGTGTCGAACGTCAGTCGCGCACCGTTGCCGCTCTGAGCGCCCGGCCAGTTGATGGTGCTGAGCTCGGTCGGGCCGTGGCGGTAACTGACATCCTGGCCATCGATATCCAACAGCGCACGGTTGACGTTCTCGTCCAGGTACACGGGCTTGAGCCCGAACTGAACGCTGGGCTGCTTGCCCCCGTTGGGGAAGAACACCCGCCTTATCTCGGCGGCGCGCTGAAAGTTTCTCAGGGCTGCCGTGGACAGACCGAGACCTGCCGAACGCCAGCGCCATTGGCGATGGGAGGTATCCACGAACGGTTTGAGGTAGTCCTGGAAAAACTTATCCATGACGCCCCCGGGGCCGAAAAAGCGCGCAAAATCGTCGACGGTGATGTCCTGCTTGGCACCGGCGTCGATCGGAAACCGGCCCTGCACCGCCTGCTGGTACTGGGCCAGCACGGTGGAGGCGTAGCTCTGGTTGAGCTGGGCACGGCTTCCCGAGAGGGTCACCCGGACGCTGGCGTCGGCAATCTGCTCCAGCCAGCCACGCACGGGCTGCGGCTGCTGAACCGCCAGGGTACGCAGACGGCCTATGATGTTGTTGCCCCCCGCAACCTGGGACTGCGCGGCCTTGAGCACACCCTCGCCGCCGCTGCCCGCAAGACGCTGCAGATGGCCCTGCAACTCGGAAAGCACCGACTGGATCTGCTGGATGGGCGGCTGGCCGGCCCCCGGCTGACGAGTCAGACCGTTGAGCTGTTCGAATTGCCTGTCCACCGCCTCAGCCGGAGACGCTGTCGGCGCAGCCACCTGGGACGGTGCCGCCGACTGGAACATGCGGGCCAGACGGCTGCGCTGGGCGGCCGCCTGGCCCGCCGCCGCACCGGCGGCCAGGGCCACCTTGCCTGTGAGGCCGCCATTGTTCGCGGCGAGCGTGGTATTGCTCGCCACCGCCTGCAGCAACGCGGTCATCGGTGACGACGGCCCAGCCAGGGTCGCCACTTCACTGGCGCCCTGCTGAAGACTGTGGAAGGGTTTGACATGCAGCGTCGCCAGCATGTCCTGCCAGTGGCGGATATAGTCCTTGAAATACAGCTGCTGGACGGCCGCCTCCACCTGCGCCCGTTCCTCCGCGCCGAGAGGCCCGCGATGGGTGCCCATGACCCAGTTGTCTTCACTCAGTTCGCCGCCGATCTGCTTGGACTCGGGTTTGAACAACTGCTCGTAGCCGGCATGGGTGAACAGGGGAGGTACCTGGGCCTTGAGGCCGCCGCCGTCGTCCACGAACACCTGGCCGGCGCCGTCCACGTCCTGGGAGACCTGGAACGGTGCCACCGCGGCGCCCTGGGCGTCGCTCTTGAGGCGCGCATACAGGCGATCGGCGAGGGGCGACTGGGCAAGTCGGCCACGCACGCTGGTCACCAGGGACTGGTTCAACGCAATCGGTTGAAAGCCCTGCTGCAGCAACGTCGCCAGCTCCGACTGCAGACGCCGCACCTGATCGGCGTCCAGCGATCCGCTGTGTTGCCAGTCGAGGCCGAACCAGAGCTTGGCGAAAGCCGGATCCAGCCGTTTCGGATCTGACAGCATCAGATACAGCTTCAGCGTTTCGTAGCGAAACTCCGGGCTGGCGCCGGTATTGGCCAGCTGGACTTCCAGTTGTTTGACCATACGGGGCAGCAGCAAAGAATCCAGTGCTCTGCGGTAGGCAGCCTGGGCCTCACCGCCCAACCGGCTGCCCTGATACAAGCCCAGCCCCATCAGAAACGGCACGTGGTCGCCGTTGCCGTACACCTGGGTGACCGCCTGCAGGGCGTTCAGGCGCGGCAACACCTGGGCCAGGTCGGCATCCGGGGACAGCGGCCGGGCAGCCACCTTGCGGTACTGCTCCAGCCGGTCCTGGATTCTGTGAACGTACACGGCATTGCGCGTGAAGCTGGTGGACCAGGCCAGCGCCGCCAGTGCCGCCAGCACGATCGCGCCCGCGTAGGCACCGATCTGCAGCCAGGCCCGTTGGCGTTCCAGCCGCCGGTTGGCACCGGCCAGCTCCGCCTCCGGGAAGATGACTTCCGTCAGCAGATCGCGGATGAAATAACTGCGCCCGTGTCCTCCATAAGACGGCAGTACCTTTTGATCGAGACCGAAAGTGCGGGCCAGCGAACCCATCAGACGATCGATGGGCGTACCCTCCTGGGTACCGCTGGTGAAATAGACGCCCCGCAGCAGCGGCGCGTCCTCGTACCGTGAAGGCTGGAATATGGCCCGGGTGAACTGTTCGACGGTACTCTTGAGGCCGGCCATCTGGGCGGGAAAGCCCTGGATCAACGCCCGACGCTGGGTATCGCGCTCCTGGTTGAGTCGCCAGTAGACCCGTTCGCCCAGGCGCTGGATCAGGCCGTCGAACTCCGCGCCCACATGCTGAGCGGCGCTGCCGTCCTCGCTGGTCCCTTCGGGAAAAGTGAAACCCCACACCTGGGCCCGATCTTCCCGGCCCAGGTCGTCGAAAAACTCCATGAATCCGGCCACCAGGTCGCACTTGGTGAACAACAGATAGATGGGAAAGCGTATGCCCAGTTCCTTGTGGAGTTCCTGGATACGCTGCCGGATGGCATGCACATGGGCGCTGCGCTGCTGCTCGTTCTGCACCATGATGTCGGCGATGCTGATGGCCACCAGAGCACCGTTGATGGGCCGGCGGCGGCGATGCTTCTTGAGCAGGCCGAGGAACCCCGTCCAGGCCGCGCTGTCGGCGGCGGCGTGGCTGTCCTGGGTGACGTAACGACCGGCCGTATCCAGGAGCACGGCTTCGTTGGTGAACCACCAATCGCAGTTGCGGGTGCCTCCTACGCCGCGCAGGGCTTCCTTACCGAAACGGTCAGCGAGAGGAAAATCCAGGCCGGAATTCACCAGCGCGGTGGTCTTGCCCGAGCCGGGCGGCCCGACGATTACATACCAGGGCAACTCATACAGGGAGCGGCCGCCGCGTTTGCCGTCCGACTTGCGCAGGATCGCGAGGGCCTCCTCGAAGCGTTCCTTGAGCGTCGCCACTTCTTCGGCGGACTGGCCAGGCGCCTCCGCGCTAGCGGCCGGGCTGTCGCCGCTGGCCGTCGCCGCCATCTCCCGGTCGGCCCGGTTGGCCTGCATCTGGATGCGAAGATTGTTCAGGCCCCAGATCAGGACCAGCACCAGAATGACCAGCAGGCGCACCACCGGGCTCGCCAGCGGCACCTTGCCGGCGATGGCGATCAGTGGCCCGCCGAACCAGATCAACGCACTGAGAGCAAGCACGCCGATCAGAGAGATCACCCACTTCTTCCTGAATACCGCCACCACCTTCTTCATGCGAGCTCTCCACGGGCACTGCGGTCGCGGACATCGAGGGATACCGGTGCTCCCGACTTCGGTTCCGCCGGCGCGGTGTACCCGTGGCGGATCTGCTGCAGTTGGTCGTACACGGGATTGGAATTGCCGCGCAGCATCCAGCTGAAACCCAGATACATGGACAGCAGCAGTGCGCCCGCAACCGCCCCTACCACCCACAGCGGTACGTAGCGCACCAGCGGATTGCGGCGCCCGCCGACACCGTGCCAGTGGGCCGAAAGGTCCCGTTCGAAATCACCGCGCTGGGCCCGTATGGCCCTGAACGCCTGGTCCTGGATTTCCTCCAGACGCGCACGCCCGCGGTCCAAAACCCGGTACTTGCCCTCGAACCCCAGCGCCAGACAGACGTACATCAGTTCCAGCACGTCCAGCATCCGCCCCGGGTCCTGCAGGGCGCGGTCCAGGATCGCGAAGAATTTCTCGCCACCCCAGGTTTCGTTCTGAAATGTGCTGAGCAGGGTCTGCGTGCTCCACGCGCTTTCGCTACCCCAGGGCGTGCTCAGCACCGACTCGTCGAGAAAGGTGCACAACGCATAGCGCCCCGCCAGCACGGATTCTGGACTGGCGCCGGCCGCACGGGCATTGCTCTCGAAGGTACGGATCTCGCGCACGAGATGATCCCGCAACCCGGCTGCATCGGGATGGCGTGTGGTGTTGCGAAGCTGGGGGGCCAGCACCAGCAGGGAGGTGGCCGCGCCGACCAAGGGCGTCTGGGCGACCCCGAGGGCGGCCACATCCAGCGGCGCCTGCGCCGACGCCGGAGGCATGGATGGCGGGGGCGGCGCCGACGGCTGGCCGGCCGGTGGCTCGCCGGGGGCACGCCGTCCCCCCGGGCGGGGGCGTATCACGGTGCGGTCGGAATCGTCGCCGCCGGAGAAAGGATCGTCGATGCTCACAGCCGCTACCCCTTGATGGCCCAGAATTCGAGTTCGATGTCCGGGAACTCGCCGCCGATGTGGATGGCGAAGCCGCCCGATTTGTCCAATTGCTTCCAATACTCGCTCTGCCGGTCCAACTCGAAGTAGGCGAAACCGGCGTGATAGGGGATCTGCCTCGGAGCGGCGGGCAGCGGCCGCACCCGGATACCGGGAAGCTGGAGATTGACCAACTCGCGAATCTGCTCCACTGAGCCGATCTTGACCTGAGTCGGAAAATTGCGGCGCAGGTCTTCATCGGGCATCTTCGCGCTGACCGCGAGCACGAAACTGGCCGAGCTCAGCAAACCGCGGTCCGTGATCGGCGCCACGCGGATGCCGTAGCGCCGCTCCTGCAGCGGCATGGCCGTGGCCGTCTGCTCCAGAACCATGCTCAGGGACTGGCGCAGGGCATTGATGACCGGCTCGAACGTCTCCTGCAGACCGTCGTGGCGGTAGCCGGGAAACTCCGGCGGGCGCTTGGTGGCACCGGTAAAAGTGGCCATTTCCCCCGCAATCTGCACCGCCAGGCGATAGAAGCCCTCGGGGTGCACACCCTCGCTGGTCGCCAGATGGGTGATCAACGGCTCGTAGCGGTTGACCGCCTGCAGCAACAGAAAGTCGGCAATCTCCGCCGCGCCGCCGCGACCGGAAGCGGACACGCGGCTCGCAATGGCCTCGCCGCGATGATGCAGCAGGCCCTGCAATTCACGGATGAACCCTTCCAACGCCGGAGCCGCCCTGCAATCCAGCGCCGGCGGCATGAAACGTTCGTCGACGATCACATGCCGGTCGGAACGCGATTCCACGATCTTCACGACGCCCATGGCTGCGTAGCCGTCCAGGCTCTCCGATTCGAGGACAAACCGCATATCGGGCGTCGCCACCCGAATGCCGGCGACGCTGTCGGTGCCGGTATTGCTGTCGCGCACCTCGTAGTCGCGGCTGCGATAGCGCAGGGCCCCTTCGGCGGCGCCGTCGCTGTGAACCTCCGGCAGGCCCGCGCGACGCACCGGCAACGCCAGGTACACCACGGTGTCGTGGATATTCTCGGGAATCTCCAGGGTCGCCGGCCCGTCATCGTCGCCGGGCACATTGAACGGGGTGCCATCGGGGAACACGCCGCGGGCCGACGTCACGGCCAGCTTGCCGAGCGTCAACAGCTGCTTGTCGATCTCCAGTTCCTTGAACCCCCACGGAGCGGAACGCAGCATGCCGCAGCGCCCCTCCACCAGACCCTCCACATAACGCAGGTGCTGCTGAAAATGCTGGGGGCGCAGGAACATCCCCTCAGACCATACGACACGGTTGTTCCACGACATCAGCGTTCTCCGAACGGGCTCATTGCTTGCCGGCGGAAACCGACACGGACAGGCGACTCAGTCGAATCTGCAGGGCGACCTTGGACTTGGCCGGCACCGCGGCCAGGGCCCGCCAGCTGGCCCGATCCAGATCACGAAACGCCGCGACCACGCCCACGAAACGGGTACCCACCGGCAACTGCTGCTTGAAATCGCGGGTTTCGCCCGGGTGCAGCTCGAATTCCTGCTGTCCCAGCAGGTCCTGGCCGAGAACTTTCTTGCTGTCACGGTACAGGGAGAAGAAGTCTGCGTTGCGGAACGCATCCGCAGTACGCAGCTCAAAGACCCGCAGCACGATCGGGGACGGACGCCCTTCGGGATTGGGGTTGACGTCCGCGGACGCGGCGATGCTGCCCTTGGAGGGGATGGGAGCGGGCCCGCTCGCGCAGCCCGCCAGCATCAGGATCAGGAAGATAACAAGGCCCATGGGGGCGCGTGACGCCCCGCTGCGAGTGCGCATATCCATGGCTGTTCTGCCCTCTGTCATTGGTTCTTATAGCGGCACCACCACGGCCGCCCCCCACCCATGGTTCGAGCCCGTGCCCGCCGCAGCGAGCCGCCACCCGGGACCGCTGCGCCCGGAGCGGGCAATTACGGCTTGCGCCCGGTGGTGCCCCGCAATTGTTCGATCTGCTCTTCGTACGCCCGGGCGAATTCCTCGCCGAAAAGCCGTTGGAAGTTGTCCTCGGCCTCCCGCGCGATCTGGGCATATTGTTCGGCGTAGACGTCCCAACACTTGGCTTTGCGTGCGGCAGGCAACAGCGCGCCGAACGTGCCGCCCTTGCCGGCCGCCCGCTCCACCGCCTCCGGAGCGAACCGCGTCAGCAACTCGCGAAAGGCCGCCTGCATGCCGGCCATCATCGCCATCTGATGGCCTTTGATGTCCATGATGCCCTCATGCACCGCATCGGCCGGTGCAAGGTAACCGGATCCCTGCTTGGTCAGCAACGCCCGCAACGCTTCCTCCACATCGACGGAGAACTTCAGCGGATTGTTCTCCACCGGACGCACGGTGGTCATGGCCATCCGGAATTCGCTCTTGAGGCTGCTGCGGGCCATCAGCACTTCCATCACGCCCTGTATCAGTTCGCGGAACATCTGCCCGACAGCGGTCATCAACACCGGCGCGTAGTCGTCCGGGATGCTCACGTCACCCAGACCTGCGCCCTGCAGAAACCATTGCAGTTCGCGGACGGCATCCCCTCCGGTCGCTGCCGGTCCCCGCGCGGGTTCGGGAGCCGGCGGCGCCGGCACGGCCTCCATCGGAGCGGGGTCGCCTTGCTCCTGGGGGGGCGGGGTGGATGACAGACCGCGAGACGGCTCGGGAAACGGCGGGGGGGCGGCAGGCGAACCCGGATCCGTCGGCGCTGGCGCCGACGAAAAGCCGGTCATGTCCCAATCTTCGGGGATTTGCTCGCCCCCTGAGGACGGCGGCGCGAAGAAGTCGTCAAGGGGTGTACCCTGATCGAGGCTGGGCGGCGCGAGGGGCGGCGACTGCCCTCCGGAATCGGCACTGTCGGCCGACGGCGAATCCCAGGGTGCCGGGGATGACAGCGGCGCCTCGTCCAGAAAAGCGAAAGGATCGTCCTCAGGAGCCGATGGGGACTCGTCGTGCCGTGCGGGAGCTTGCGGCGGGAGCGTGGGGCTCGTGACGGACAGGTCGACGCCCGCATTGCCGGGCTCGCCCGGATCGAAAGGATTACCCGCCGCCGATTCGCCGCCGTCTACGCCGACGCCGATTTCATAGTCGCCGATCACCAATCGGTCGCCATCGTGGAGCGCAACATAGTTCCCGGCACCGACGGGTTGGCTGGAACCGTTCACGAACACGCCGTTGGTACTGGTATCGCCGAGGTAGTAGACCCCGTCCCGATACTCCACCCGGGCGTGATTGCCCGACACATAGCGCTCCGGATCGGGCAGTACCCAGTCGTTGCCCTGGGTGCGCCCGATGGTGCCGCCACGGGTCTCGAACACTTTCGAGCGCTGCAGGCCCGGAGACTCCCTGCGAGTACTTGTGATTGTGAGGGTCAGGGGCATACGAAGACGCCGGCACTGTAGGAGCGCCTCTCCAGCCGCCATGGGCGGGACCAAGTTGCACCGCATCCCCGTCCGGCCGACTCGATTACATTCGGTGAGCGGGTATCATAAACAAAAAGCGCTGCCACTGGCACTCTCAAGGCTCCGCATCGTCTAGCCTTTGACGAGCGCCATATGATGCGTTGCACAATCGCAGTGCAGAGAACAGACATACATTAATTAAATAGCTGGCCGTCCGTGCCGCTCCAGTAGCGCGCTTGCGCATCCTTGCGACCCGGCCATCCTCGACCATTCCGGCGGGACTGGGCAAAGCACGTCCGGACCCCGGCGACCCGCGCCAAGGACCTTCACCCCCGTTCCCCCGACTCGGATTCCCCGAGTCCAACGACCTTGTCGCAGCCGTTTGATCAGTAACCGGTCTGTGTTGCGCCGCCCTCTGCAGCAGGCTAAGCTATCGATCAAAACTATACAACCTTATTCAGTCGCTTCCGCCGCGCGGCGGGCGACAGCGGCGATGCCGGACCTGCTCCGCATCAGGTATGGCGGGCGGGCAACGGGGGGTTGCGGCTGAAGAGGCCATCGCGGTGCGCGTCGCCGGACGCAGGCGGCCGTTACAGAACAACCGAATAAGAGTACGCCTGAGGGCCATCATGCCATCCCCGCAAGTCCTGGATTTCGAGCAGTTGCTAGAGCCCATCTCCGAGGATGCGCCGGCGGGGATAGACCTGCGTTCCGACGCGAAGACCTCACAAATTTATTACGCGGTGAAGGACGCCCGTTCCGCCGCCAGATCCAAGGAACGCAACAGCCTGATCGAAGACGGCGAAGCCCACGACCTGAGCGCCGACTGGCGCCCGGTGCTCAAGCAGGCCCAGACGCTCATCGGCCAGCACAGCAAAGATCTGGAAGTGACAGCGTGGCTGATCGAGGCCCTGGTACGACTGCACGGCTTCGCCGGGTTGCGCGACGGCTTCCGGTTGGCCCGTGAGCTCTCGGAACGCTTTTGGGACGGCATCTACCCGCGCCCCGACGAAGACGGAATAGAAACCACGGTCGCACCGCTGTCCGGCCTTAACGGCGAGGACGGCGAAGGCACGCTCATCGCGCCCATCCGGGGCGCATTGATCACCGGCGGGCAATCCGTCGGACCGTTTGCGATGTGGCACTACGAGCAGGCCGTCGCCCTGGAGCAGATCACCGACAGCGAGAAACGCGAGCGACGCATCGCCGATGGGGCCGTCACGCTGCAGCAGATCCGGCAGGCCGCTGCGGAAACGCCGGCGACTGAATTCATGGTCCTGCGCGAAGATCTGCAGGAAGCCCTGGCGGAGTTCCAGCAGCTTTCGGCCGCCCTCGACGAGCGCTGCGGCCCGCACGCACCGCCCAGCTCCAATATTCGCAACATGCTCCAGTCCTGCGACGAAACACTGATGTTTCTCGCCGGCGATAAGCTGGGTACGTCGAGCGACGCCGAAGCCGACCCGGCATCGCCCGATGCCGACAGTGCACCGGCAACCGCCGCCCCGTCGGCAGCCCCTGCGCCGGGACAGATACGCGGCCGCGAGGACGCATTCAAGATTCTGCTGGACGTTGCCGATTTCTTTCGGCGCACCGAGCCACACTCGCCGCTGTCCTACAGTCTTGAACAGGCGGTTCGCTGGGGCCGCATGCCGCTTCCCGACCTGCTGGCGGACCTGATCAACGACACCAGCGCGCGAGACGAATTCTTCCGGGTCACGGGCATCCCCAGACCGGACGAGTCCGATTGACGGACACAACAACAGCAAAGGTGAATTGAACACCCAGACAACGGGCGGGACGCAACACACGAAACCATCCGGGACGCGGGTTGCTGCGCAAGGGGCATTGCAGGATCGCACTGATGCCTGACGCGCAAGCGGGAACCGACCCCGGGCCATTCCGGAGAGTTTTCCGCACGCCGCCGGCATAACATCAGTCGTATATATCCATCGAGGAGTCAGTTCTATGGCCAGCATTCACGACAAATTGGAACGCGTGCGCAAGCCGCGGGTGCATATCACCTATCAAGTGGAGACCGAGGGCGCGGTGGCTGAAAAGGAACTGCCCTTCGTGGTCGGCGTGATGGGTGATTTTTCCGGCAATCCGACCAAGCCCCTGAAGTCCCTGAAGGACCGCAAGTTCATCCAGATCGACCGGGACAACTTCGATGACGTCATGACTCGGATGACGCCGGGTCTGAACCTCAAGGTGGACAATACCCTGGCCGGAGACGGCAGCCAGATGGCCGTGGATCTGGAGTTCAAATCCATGGAAGACTTCGAGCCCGCCCGCGTGGTGAACCAGGTCGAACCGTTGCGCAAACTGATGGAGACGCGCAACAAGTTGCGCGACCTGATGTCCAAGGTGGATCGTTCCGAAGAGCTGGAGTCCCTGCTCGAGCAGGTCCTGCAGAACACCGGCGACCTGGACAAGATGGCCGACGAGCTGGGTATCGACAAGAGCGGCGGCACCCCGGATAAGGAGGACGACAAATGAGCGAGCAGAATCCGGCCGGCGAACAGGCACCCGCCGCCGCGGAAACGCAGACGGAATCCGCCGGCCTGCTGGAACAGGCCATCGGCGCAACCCGCCAGACCGAACGCTCCGAAGCCGAAGAGCTGATCCGGAACCTGACCGAGGAAGCGCTCAAGGGAACGGTGACCTGGAGCCGCAACCTGACGGTCACCTTCAATCAAGCGATCAAAGCCATCGACGACAAGATGTCCACCCAGCTGGCGGCCATCATGCACGCGCCCGAGTTCCAGAAGCTCGAAGGCAGCTGGCGGGGTCTGCACCACCTGGTCATGAACAGCGAAACCGGTTCCGCTCTGAAGATCAAGGTGATGAACGTCAGCAAACGCGACCTGTTCAAGGACCTGGACAAGGCAGTCGAATTCGACCAGAGCCAGACTTTCAAGAAACTCTATGAAAACGAGTTCGGCAGCCCCGGTGGCGAACCCTACGGCGCACTGATAGGCGACTACGAGTTCACGTCCCATCCCGAGGACATCGACCTGCTGACCAATATGTCCCATGTGGCGGCGGCGGCATTCTGCCCGTTCATTTCAGCCAGCGACCCGGGCCTGTTCGGTTTCGACAGTTGGACGGAGCTCTCCAAGCCCCGCGACCTGGAGAAAATCTTCGAGTCCACGGAATATGCCCGCTGGAGGAGCTTCCGCGAGAGCGACGATTCCCGGTTCGTAACGCTGACCATGCCGCGCACGCTGGCGCGCCTTCCCTACGGCGCAAACACCAAGCCGGTGGAGGAATTCGGCTTCGAGGAAGCCCCTGTGGAAGCGGACGGCACGCCCAGGGAACTCGGACACGATGACTATACATGGATGAACGCGTCCTACATGCTTGCCGAGCGACTGACCGACTCGTTCGCCAAATACGGCTTCTGCACCAGCATTCGCGGCGCCGAAGGCGGCGGCAAGGTGGAGGGCCTGCCCACCCACACATTCATCAGCGACGACGGCGACGCCGATCTGAAATGCCCGGTGGAAATCGGCATCACCGACCGGCGCGAAGCGGAGCTCAGCAAGCTTGGGTTCCTGCCGCTGTGCCATTACAAGAACACGGACTATGCCGTGTTCTTCGGCGCCCAGACCGTGCAGAAACCGGTCAAGTACGATCGTCCCGAGGCGACCGCCAATGCCGCCATCTCCGCGCGCCTGCCCTATCTGATGGCAACCTCGCGCTTTGCCCACTACCTGAAGATCATGGGCCGGGACAAGATCGGTTCGTTCATGGAGGCATCGGACGCCGAGGACTGGCTCAATCGCTGGATCGTCAACTATGTGAACGGCAATCAGGATGCGGGGCCGGAAATCAAAGCCAAGTTCCCGCTGGCCGAAGCGAAGGTGGTGGTGCAGGAGATACCCGGTCAACCCGGTTCCTACAATGCCGTCGCCTGGCTGCGCCCTTGGTTGCAGATGGAAGAGCTGACCGCTTCCATGCGCATGGTCGCCAAGATTCCACAGCTTGGCGGCTGATGCGGGAATAGGACTTCCGGCAAGCTCGTGCCCGGCCCGTCCCCGCCTGCGGGGGCGGGCCGGCCTTTCCGAGGGGACCGTCTCGCTGGGCCGGTTCCGTCGCCTGAACACTGCACGGACACCGGCTGCAATGGTATACGCCGACATCCGCACCGGGCTGGACGCCTTTATCCACGAGCGCGATCCGGTGCGCGCATTGGCCCTGTGGCTGTCCTCGCAGCATGGGAGCCGCACCCCCACTTCGCGCAAGTCGCTGCTCCAGCAGCTCGCAATGGATGTTGCGCATCTGGACAGCCTCATCAATGCGCAGGTCAACGCCATTCTCCACCATCCTCGCTTTCAGCAATTGGAAGCGTCGTGGCGAGGCCTGCAATTTCTGACGGGGAAAGCCGAAGACGCCGAGCGGGTCCGCATCCGGGTACTGAACCTGTCCTGGGCCGAGGCCACCCGGGATATTTCCCGGGCCATCGAGTTCGATCAGAGCCAGCTGTTCAGGAAAATCTACAGCGAAGAGTTCGGGCTGGCGGGCGGCGAACCCTACGGGGTCCTGCTGGCCGACTATGAAATCCACCACCGCCCCAAACCGGACTGGCCCTACGACGACGTCGCGACGCTGCACGGGCTGTCCCACATCGCTGCGGCCGCCTTCGCGCCCATCGTCATCGGCGCACATCCGACCGTGTTCGGGCTGGACCGCTTTGCCGGCCTGGAAATGCCGTTTGATATCACCGACACATTCCGGGGAGAGGAATACACCAAGTGGAGAGCGTTGCGGGACAGTGACGACGCGCGCTTCGTCGGTCTGCTGTTGCCGCGCACCCTGATGCGCCGGCCGTACGGCGAAGACATTCAGCGATCGGACGGTTTCCGCTTCCGGGAGGATGTCGGTGGCCCGGACCACAGCCGCTACCTGTGGGGCACGGCGGTCTACGCGTTCGGGTCGGTACTGATACGCTCGTTTTCCGATTCCGGATGGCTCGCCGATATACAGGGCGTGCGCCGCGGCCAGGAGGACGGCGGACTGGTGACCGGCCTGGCGACCGAATGGTTCGCCACCAATCCGGCCGGCGCGGTTCCCAAATATCCTACCGATGTGCTCATCACCGACGCACAGGAAAAGGAGCTCACCGACCTCGGTTTCATTCCGTTGTGCGCCTGCAAAGACACCGGCTGGGCCGCCTTTTACAGCAACTCGTCCGTCCACCGCGCCAAGTCCTATGACCGCATAGCCGCCACCGTCAACGCGAGGCTTTCGGCGGCGCTCCAATACGTTTTCTGTGCAGCCCGCTTCAGCCACTATCTCAAGGTGATGGCGAGGGACAAGATCGGGGCGTTTCTGAGCGCAGAGGACTGCGAGGGCTTCCTGCAGAACTGGTTGCACAACTACTGCATCACCTCGGAAGACGCGTCCCTCGAGCTCAAAGCGAAATATCCTTTGCGGGAAGGCCGCGTGGAGGTTCGCGAACGACCGGGTATGGCAGGCAACTATTTCTGCATCATGCATTTGCGGCCTCATTTTCAACTCGACCAGGTCGCCACCACCGTCAAGCTGGTCACTGAGCTGACGCCAGCCCAGCGAACCTAGCGGAACAACCAGGGAGCCATGCCCATGAGCGGCAATCCGAACGAACTTTTCAGCGCCGGTCGGCTGACCGACGCCATTGCCGCCAGCACGGAGGCCGTGAAGCGAAAGCCGATGGACGCGCCGGCGCGCGGACTGCTGGCGGAGCTGCTGTGCATCGCGGGAAACTGGGAGCGGGCCGACGTCCACCTGGACGCTTTGCTGCGCCAGGATCCCGAAGCCGCTCCCGGGATTTCGCTGATCCGTCAACTGGTACGGGCGGCACAATCCCGGGACCAGTTCTATACGGACGGCCGCGTTCCGGAGTTTCTTACCGAACCCGGCCCGTGGGTGCGCCGTCACCTGGAGGCATCCGTGCTGCTGCGCGAGGGGCGGGCGGCGGAAGCCGCGGCTCGTATCGAAGAGGCCGAGGAGGAACGGCCGGTCTTGAACGGCGAGTGCGACGGAGCGCGGTTCGAAGGCTTTCGGGACCTGGACGACCTGACCAGCGGCCTGTTCGAGGTACTGACCAGCACGGGAAAGTATTTCTGGGTACCGATGGAAACCGTGGAACTGGTTGAGTTTCGCGCGCCGGCCCGGCCGCGCGACCTGCTTTGGCGACGGGCGCGCATGTGCACCCGCGACGGAACCGACGGAGAAGTATTCATACCGGCCATCTACGTCGTCAACGGCGATGACCCCGGCGATGCCGTCAGGCTTGGTCACAGCACGGACTGGCTGGGCGGCGACCAGGAGCCTGTGCGAGGTGTGGGCCAGCGGATGTTCCTGTCCGGGGACGACGACATCGCGATCATGGACATCCAGGAGTTGAAGTTCGACGAACGCGCCTGAGGCGGGCCGTTTCGTCAGGACCGAACCGAAGGCATCGAAGCGTATGGCGCAGATCAAGAAGACCGAACCCCTGCTTCCGTCGGTGATCGACCGTCTGCTGGATGACAATCCGTCCGTCCAACAGGAGGCGGCAACTTCCCGGGCGCAGGTGTTGCGTGAGTTGCATGCGTCCATCCGTCGAGACCTGCAAAACCTGCTCAACACGCGGCGCCGGTGCCTTCCCCTCGGCCCGGAGCCCGATCAGCTCGAACAGTCCCTGGTCAACTACGGCATACCGGACTTTTCCGGCGGTAATTTCGGATCGTCCGCCAGCCGCGAGGAATTCCGCCACACCATGGAAGAAGTGATCAGGATGTTCGAACCACGATTCAAGACGGTGCGGGTCAAGCTCCTGGAGAACGCCGATCCCCACGATCAGACGCTGCGCTTTCGCATCGATGCTCTGGTATACGCCGATCCCGCGCCGGAACCGGTGGCGTTCGATTCGCTGCTTGAACCGGTGACATACAATTTCGAGGTAAAGGGGGCGCAGCATGACTGACGAGTTGCTTCCCTACTACAACCGGGAGCTCACCTACATACGGAAGCTCGCGGCCGAGTTCGCCGATTCCCATCCGAAGATTGCGGGCCGTCTGCGTCTGAGCGGGGATGTGGTGGAGGACCCGCACGTCTCCCGATTGATCGAGGGGTTCGCCTATCTGAACGCCCGCATCCGGCAGAAGCTGGACGACGACTTTCCCGAGCTCACCGATGCCTTCCTCAACGTACTCTATCCCCATTACCTCGCCCCTATTCCGGCAATGGCCATCCTGCAGTTCCGTCCGTTGCCGGACCTGGCGGACCGTCATGAGATTCCGGCTCGCACCCGCATCGAAACCGACCCTATCGACGGCGAACCATGCCGATTTCAGACCTGCTATCCGGCGGAACTCTGGCCGCTGGAGGTGACCGACGCCGTCTTCACCAGCCATACACGCGGCGCGCCCACCACACCGAGGGGCCGGGAAGCGACTTCGATACTGCGCATCAAACTGCGCGCTACGGGCAAGGGGGTCGGACTGCCCCAACTCGGCCCCGACAGCCTGCGTTTCTTTCTCAACGGGCAGCCACAGCAGGTCTACCCCCTCTATGAGTTGCTGTTCAACCACGTGATACAAATCGCCGCGGTCGGCGCCGACGGGGGGCTGACCCTGCTGGAAGCCGATGCCATCCGGCCGGTGGGTTTCGAGCCTGAGGACGGCATGCTGCCCTACCCGCCTCAGTCGGCCCTCGGGTACCGACTGCTGACCGAATTCTTCGCGTTCCCGGAGAAATTCCTCTTCTTCGATCTCACCGGGCTTGCGGACGCCGCAATCGTCGCGGACGACGAGCTTGATCTCGTCTTCTATATGAACCGCACCTCGCCGGAGTTGGATCACAGCGTAGGCGCCGAGACTTTCGCGCTGGGCTGTACGCCCATGGTGAACCTGTTTCGTCAGCCCGCCGAACCCATTCCGCTCACCCACACCGAAGCCGAGTACCGCGTGGTACCCGACGCCCGGCGCGAAGCGGCCACCGAAGTGTTCTCGATCGATGAAGTCACCGCCGTGGCGCCCAATGGAGAGAAGGCCGAGTACCGCCCCTTTTACGGCGTCGGCAAAGGCGTCCACCGGGATTGGGACCAGACCATGTGGAGTGCCACACGGCGACCTTCCGGACCCGACGATCCCGGCACCGATATGTACCTGGCTCTCGTGGATCTGGGATTCACGCCTGCGGCACCGGCCAACTGGGTCGCACATGTGGAAACCACCTGCCTGAACAGGGACCTGCCGAGCCGGCTGCCCTACGGCGGCGGACAACCACACCTTCAGATCAGCGAAGGCACGGCGCCGGTATCGGGGCTGCGCTGCCTCACGGCGCCGACCCGGACCCTGCGTCCGCCGCTGAAACACGGCTCGCGCTGGCGCCTGATCTCCCACTTGTCGTTGAACCACCTGTCGATCGCCAACGACGACGCCGGCGCCGGTGCCCTGCGGGAGATCCTGCATCTTTACAATTTCAACGAGTCGGCCGATACCCGCTCCATGATCGACGGGGTTCTCAACATCCGCAGTCGTCGCGTAACCGGCCGGGTCATGTCGGGCGGGCACAGCGGGCTGGCCGGCGGCATAGAGATCACCGTGGAGTTCGACGAACAACGCTTCACCGGCAACAGCCTCTATCTCTTCGCAAGCGTGCTGGAACGCTTCATGGCGCTCTACAGCTCCATCAATTCATTCACGCGTTTCGTGGCCACAATCAAAGGGCGCGACGGAGTATTACGCAAATGGCCGGCTCGGGCGGGCGAACGAGTGATTCTCTGACCGACCAGCTGTTCCGGGAACCGTATCGCTTCGATTTCTTTCAGGCGGTGCGAATTCTGGAGGCGCTGGGGCAGGAGCGGCGGAAGGCCGGCGGGCCGACCGCAGGCATGCCTGTGGGGCGTGATTTCGCGCCCGAACGGGAGGCCGCACGATTCCGCGCCCTTCCGTCACGCAGCTTTCCCGCGGGAACGGTCAGTTCCCTGAAGGATGTTTCCGAAAACGGCGACACCCCGGCCTCTGTACCCGAGATGACGGTTCCCTTCATGGGTCTGGTGGGGCCCGGAGGCGTGCTTCCGGATCACTATACCGACCTATTGGTTCGGCGTTTGCGCATGAAGGATCACGCGCTGAGGGATTTTCTGGACCTGTTCAATCACCGTTCCGTTTCCCTGTTCTATCGCGCGTGGCTCAAATATCGATTCCAGTTCAACTACAAGCAATCCGCCGGCCCGGAGGACACCTTCGCTCTTGCCTTGCGCTGCCTGACCGGCATGGGCAGCGACCACATGACCGAACGCACGCCGGTCAGCGACGAAACATTTCTCTACTACAGTGGACGTTTCGCCAGCCGCGCCCGTCCGGCCGCCGGTCTCGCCGATCTGCTGTCCGACTATTTCGGCGTACCGGTATCGGTGGAACAGTTTCGAGGTCATTGGTTGGCGCTTGCCGAAGAAGAACGTACCGTGCTGCCCGCCGGACCCGAACGCTCCGGGTATTACAACCGGCTGGGCGTGGACAGCATACTGGGAGAACGGGTGTGGGACGTTCAAAGCCGGTTTCGCCTGCGTATCGGTCCCCTGGGGCGTATGGCCTTTGATGCATTATTGCCTCGCGGCGAGGCGCTGCAGGAACTGTGCGCCATCACTCGAACCTATGTCGGGCCGGAGCTCGATTTTGATGTACAGCTCGTACTGGCCGGCGCCGAGGTGAGTGCCTGCCGGCTGCAGGGTCGCGGCGTTGAGGGCGCGGCTCTGGGCTGGAACTCCTGGCTGGCTGGGAGCCGCGACGGCGACGCGGACGACGCTTGTTTTCAGCCCGAGACTCATGCTAGTTAGTTCCGAACGGACTGTGTATTATCAATTTCTCGTTGACAGCACCCTGCTCTAGGGCGCTTTACAAGAAGAACAACTCCATGGCACAGCTGAATATCAAATCCCTGGTCGACAAGCTCAACGACACCTGCCGCCGTGCGCTGGAAGACGCGGTGGGGCTGACCATGTCGCGCACTCATTACAACGTGGAAATCGAGCATTGGCTGCTCAAGCTGCTGGAGATTCCCGACAGCGACGTGTCGTCTATCCTCAAACACTATGGAGTCAATCTGTCGCGCTTGAATCGGGACCTCACCGCAACCCTGGACAGTCTGAAGACCGGCAATTCCCGCCCGCCTGCACTGTCGCCCCACGTCGTCGACCTCGCCCGCGAAGCCTGGCTGATAGCCTCCCTGCAATATGGTGCGAGCCACACCGGCTCGGGACACCTGGTCGCAGCCCTGGTGACCGACGAAACGCTTGCGCGCATGGCGCGCGGCACATCCGCCGAGTTCGGCCGCCTGTCAGCCGACGCATTGCAGCAGGACCTGCCTTCGCTGATCGCCGATTCCCCGGAGCAGGAAGGCGAGCCGGCCGGCACCGCGACGGACACAGGTGGTGTGCCCAAGACCGGCGGCAAGACGCCGGCGCTCGACCAGTTCACTGTCGATCTCACCGAACAGGCTCGGCAGGGCAGGATCGACCCCGTGCTCGGACGGGATTCGGAAGTACGGCAGATAGTCGACATCCTCACCCGGCGGCGGCAGAACAATCCGATTCTGACGGGCGAAGCCGGCGTGGGCAAAACCGCCGTGGTGGAAGGTTTCGCCCTGCGGCTGGCGGCGGGCGATGTTCCGCCCGCCCTGCAGGATGTTTCCATCCGCTCCCTGGATCTGGCGCTGCTGCAGGCGGGCGCCGGCGTCAAAGGGGAGTTCGAGAACCGCCTGAAGTCGGTGATCAACGAGGTCAAGGGTTCCCCCAAGCCCATCATTCTTTTCATCGACGAGGCGCATACGCTGATCGGCGCAGGGGGCCAGGCCGGCCAGGGCGATGCGGCGAATCTGCTGAAGCCCGCTCTCGCGCGCGGGGAGCTGCGTACCATCGCCGCCACCACCTGGGCCGAATACAAGAAGTACTTCGAAAGGGATGCCGCTCTGGCCCGTCGCTTCCAGACGGTCAAGGTGGAGGAGCCCGCCGAGGCTCAGGCCGTGGAAATGATGCGCGGGCTGGTGGGCACACTGGAAGCCCATCATCGGGTACGGGTGCTCGATGAGGCGGTGCGCGAAGCGGTGCGCCTGTCCCATCGTTACATTACCGGCCGGCAGCTACCCGACAAATCGGTCAGCCTGCTGGACACGGCCTGTGCCCGGGTGGCCATCGGACAGAACAGCATTCCGCCGGCCATCGAGGACTGTCGGCGTCGCCTGGAGCAGATCAAGGTAGCCACCAGAATCCTCGAGCAGGAGGCTTCGGCCGGCGCAGAGCATGATGACGAGATCGCCGGCCTGGGCACCGAGCAGGCGACTCTGGAAGCCGAGTTGGAAGCACTCGAGGCCCGCTGGCAACAGGAGCTCGATCTGGTGCGCCGCATCCAGCACGTACGTGCCCGTCTGGAGGGACGCCCTGAGCTGGCGCCCGCCGCCGACCAGTCAACCGCCGGCGACGGCACGGTCGACTCCCCGGCGCCCACGGACGACGAACGAGCCGCCATGCGTGAAGAACTCGCCACGCTCAACGCCGAGCTCCTCGATATTCAAGGCGAGGCGCCGCTGCTGCATGTGGTGGTGGACGGCCAGACCGTTGCGCACGTGGTATCCGAATGGACGGGGATCCCGGTCGGTCGCATGGTCAGCGACGAAATCAACGCCATCCTGAACCTGAAGGATCGGATGGAGGAAAACGTCGTGGGTCAGTCCCATGCCATGGAGGCCATCGCCGAGAGCATTCGCACCTCCCGTGCCAGCCTGGGTGATCCCGGCCGCCCGATCGGCGTGTTCATGCTGGCCGGCACCAGCGGCGTGGGCAAGACGGAGACCGCCATCACCCTGGCCAATCTGCTCTACGGCGGCGAGCAGAACATGACCGTCATCAACATGTCGGAGTTCAAGGAGGAACACAAGGTCTCCCTGCTCATGGGCTCGCCGCCCGGTTATGTAGGCTACGGGGAAGGCGGCGTACTGACCGAGGCGGTGCGCCGCAAACCCTACAGCGTGGTGCTGCTCGACGAGATGGAAAAGGCTCATCCCGGGGTACAGGACATTTTCTACCAGGTGTTCGATAAGGGACACATGAAGGATGGCGAGGGCCGGGACATCGATTTCAAGAACACCGTCATTCTGATGACCACGAATGCCGGCACGGACGCGATCATGAGCCTTTGCGCCGATCCGGAGACCATGCCGGATGCGGAAGGGCTGGCGGAGGCGCTGCATCCCGAGCTGCTGAAGACCTTCAAGCCGGCATTTCTGGGTCGAGTCACCGTGGTGCCTTATTTCCCGCTCGCCGACGATGTCATGAAGCAGATCATCCGACTCAAGCTCGGCAAGGTCGCCAGGCGGGTACGGGAAAACTACAACGCGCCGTTCGACTATTCAGACGCGCTGGTCGACAGCATCGCCCAACGCTGTACGGAAGTGGAGAGCGGCGCCCGCAACGTGGACCACATTCTGACCCGCACGTTGCTCCCGGAGCTGTCGGCGCAATTCCTCACCCGAGTCGCCAACGGGCAGGCGATAGCGTCGGTACGAGTGGACGTCGACAGCAACGGATTCGTCTACGACCTCCAATAAGGCGAAACAACCGGGGCGAACAACCTCCAAGGGAGGCGCAACCACAATGAACGACTGCTGCGAAGCGCTTGCGCCGGCAGCCGCTTGCCGCACAAGCGACAGGCAATGACGGGCGCTGGTCGCCCGCCGCTCCATCCGGAGTCGCGGCGGGCGATGTAAATAAGTCACAAAAATTAGTCCACTTTCCAACTGTGAAGCATCCGGCCGCCGGGTATCTTGATCCTCAACCCGATGGGGCACCGTAGAAGAAGACAGAACACCAACCGAGTCAACACAAGGAGAACAACCATGCTCTACATGAAGATCGAAGGCATCGACGGCAACGTCACCACCGAGGGGCACGAGAAATGGCTGGAACTGGGTTCCCTGCAGTGGGGTGTGGGCCGGGCCGTCTCCATGTCCACCGGCGCCGGTCATGAGCGCGAGACCAGCGCGCCGTCCATCAGCGAGATCAGCGTCACCAAGACCATGGACAAGGCCTCACCGAAGCTGTTCCAGGAGGCCTGCTCCGGCAAGGCCAAGAAGGTGCAGATCCACCTGGTCAGAACCGCCAACGACAAGCTGCAGACCTACATGGAATACGAGCTGGAGAACTGCCTGATCAGCGGCTATTCGGTCAGCAGCGGCGGCGACCTGCCCTCCGAGAGCCTGTCGCTGGCCTTCACCAAGATCACCATGAAGTTCACCCACTGGGACAAGGGCAACAAGCCCGGCACCCCCATCGCGGCCTCCTACGATCTGGAAACCGCAAAAAAAGGGTAAGCGCACGGCACACCGGGCAGTGGGCGAAGCCTGGGTTCCATCCCGGCACGCCCGCTGTCTGCCGCCCCCGGCGAGGCACCCATGGCCATCACCCAGCACAACCGAACCCTGCAGATCGAGTCCAGCCCCCTGGGCAAGGACGTCCTGCTGCTCGAGGCCTTCCAGGGGCGCGAAGCGCTCTCGGAGCTGTTCACCTTCGAGCTCGAGCTGCTCTCCGAGAAGGGCGATATCGACCCCAAGCGCCTGGTCGGCAAATCCCTCACCTTCTCCCTGCAACTGGCCGACGGCAGCAAACGTCACTTCAACGGTCAGGTGCGGCGCTTCTCCCGTGGGCCTGCCATGGCCAACAGCACCGCGCGCCACTACCGCGCCGAGCTGGTGCCCTGGCTGTGGTTCCTGACCCGCCGCTCCAATTGCCGGATCTTCTCCCAGAAGTCGGTCAAGGACATCATAGAGAAGGTCTTCCGTGACAGCGGCTTCACCGACTTCAAGTTTCAGTTGAGCGCCGCCCCGGCCAAGCGCGAGTACTGCGTGCAGTACCGGGAGACCGACTTCGCCTTCGTCTCCCGGCTGATGGAAGAACAGGGCCTCTTTTACTATTTCCAACACCAGGCGGGCAAACACGAGCTGGTGGTGGCCGACGCCGCCACCGCATACCAGGACTGCCCGGAGAAGCAGATCGAATATTTCCCGGGCGACAAGGCCAGCGACCGTATCCTGCGCTGGGACCACAGCTACGAGTTCCGCTCCGGCAAGTGGGCCCAGAACGACTACAATTTCGAGACCCCCGGCAACACCCTGGCCACTGAGAGCAAGACCTTGCACGGCATGGACGATGCCGACAAGTACACCCTGTACGACTACCCCGGCGGGTACCTCCAGAAACCCGCCGGCGACACCCTGACCCGCACACGCATGGAGCAGGAGGAGGTCGCCGGCGACACCGCCACAGCCCGGAGCACCTGCCGTACCCTGCACCCGGCCGGGCGCTTCACCCTCCAGGCCAAGGAGGACGCGCCCCAGGATCATGGTACCGGCTTCGCCATCATCGCCATCGAGCACGCGGCCAGCGACCGCGCCTACGGCCAGGGTGGCGGCGGCGGGCTGACCTACGACAACCACTTCACGTGCATCCCGGCCAAGACCGTCTTCCGTCCCGCCCGAACCACCCCCAGGCCCTCGGTCCAGGGCCTGGAGAGCGCGGTGGTGGTCGGCCCCGACAAGGATACGGTCCACACCGACAAGTACGGTCGCATCAAGGTCAAGTTCCACTGGGACCGCGAAGACAAGAGCGAATCCTGCTGGATCCGCACCAGCCAGAGCCTGGCCGGCAGCGGCTGGGGCGCCCTGTATCTGCCCCGGGTCGGCCAAGAGGTGGTGGTTTCTTTCCTCGGCGGCGACCCGGACCGGCCTATCGTCACAGGCAGCGTCTACAACGCCGAGCAGATGCCCCCGTACACCCTGCCCGACGAGGCCAGCCAGTCGGGCCTTAAGACCCGCAGTTGGCCCCACGGCGAGGCGGACATGTTCAACGAGCTGCGCTTCGATGACAAGAAGGACAGCGAGGCGGTCTTCTTCCAGGCCCAGAAGGACTTCAACCGGGTCGTCAAGCACGACGACAGCCTCAAGGTCGACAACGACCGCACCATCGAGATCAAGAAGAACCTCACCTCCACGATCAGCGAAGGCGACGAGTCCCACACCCTCAAGCAGGGCAACCGCGCCGTCTCTCTCGACCAGGGCAATGACACCCTCAAGCTGCAGGCCGGCAACCGCACCGTCACCCTCGACAAGGGTAACCACACCCTGGAGCTCAAGGGGGGCAACGCCGCCACCAAGCTCTCGGCCGGCAAGTCCACCACGGAAGCCATGCAGGGCATCGAGCTCAAGGTCGGCGCCAACAGCATCAAGATCGACCAGACCGGTATCACCATCAAGGGCATGCAGGTCAAAATCCAGGGCGACACCATGGTCGACCTCAAAGGCCCCATGGCCCAGGTCTCCGGCGACGGCATGCTGACCCTCAAGGGCGGCGTGGTCATGATCAACTGACGGGCGCAGACTGATGAGACAAAGGCGGAAATCGCGACCATGACCGGGAACAATGCACTGTCCAAGGTGACGGCTACCCGTGCGGTGGACGTGTGCGGACTGTTCGAGCTGGGCGCGGAGGCGGCACCGTTGCTGGAGGACAGTCAGGATCCGGCGGCGTTTCTGGCCCTACTGATCGAGCGCGGGCAATATGCCGATGCGACCCGCTTTCTCGCCCATGCCCTTCCCAAGCGCGAAGCCGTATGGTGGGCCTGTCTGGCGGCCCGCGCCGGATTGGGCGAGCGGGCCAACCCGGAGCAGGCGAACAGCCTTCAGGTTGCCGAGCAATGGGTCTTCAAGCCGGTGGAGGAAAACCGCCAGCCGGCGATGGCGGCCGCCGAGGCGGCCGGCATGGAAAACCCGGCCAGTTGGGCGGCTGTCGCGGCCTTCTGGAGCAGCGGCAGCCTGGCGCCTCCCGATCAACCCGTGGTGCCACCACCGGATGACCTGTGCGCAAAGGCGGTCGCCGGCGCGGTCATGCTGGCGGCGGTGATC
Organism: uncultured Gammaproteobacteria bacterium; assembly: GCA_964571225.1. Classification (GTDB taxonomy): domain Bacteria; phylum Pseudomonadota; class Gammaproteobacteria; order DATFLG01; family DATFLG01; genus DATFML01. The sequence goes on along the minus strand of CAZNBB010000033.1, from coordinate 5,323 downwards.
CACGAGCCGGAGAAGGCCGAGGACAAGTACCGGGCGTTCCTGCGCCAGGGTATCGACATTGCCAGGGGCGGCTCGGGCCGACCGGAAGGCGCGCCATCGCAATGACCAGGCCAACCGCCCTGCGAACTCGGGCTGCTGCAGGTTCGTTCATCGAGACGGAGAACGCGTAATGGGAACACCCGCCGCACGCGCCACCGACATGCACACCTGCCCCATGGTGAACGGCGTCGTACCCCATGTGGGCGGCCCCATCATCATGGGCGACCCCACCGTGCTGATCGGTAAGCTTCCTGCCGCCCGCGTGGGCGATCCGGTCACTTGCGTCGGCCCTCCCGACACCATCGCCATGGGCAGCATGACCGTCATGATCGGCAAGAAACCCGCAGCCCGCATGGGCTCGCTCACCAGCCATGGCGGTTCGATCGTGATCGGCATGCCGACCGTCTTGATCGGGGGATGAGACGGACCGCCGGGGACAAACCGGAAATTGCCGCCCCGCTTGACCGGCGGAGGTGAGCCGGCGGTTGGAGTCGTGAACGGAGCTTTCAGCCGAGGGCTAAAGCCGAAGCAGAACGCGGTGGGAAGGGCCGGAAAGCCCTCGGATCAGGACAGGATGACGGAGAAGAAGCTCAGCCAGGACACGATCACCAGCGCGACGACAATCATGATGGGCAGATTCTGGAAGGTGAACATGTGCATGGCAGGCATCCGACATCTCTGAATATGCTGAATATCTTAAGTTACTCGTCCGGTCTCTTCAACCCTGATTTCGCACCGTAGTCCGGCACCCGCGGGTCATCGTCGTCCATCAGAATCCGGTGGGCAGGCCCCTCCAGGTCGTCGTACTGACCATTGCGGATTGCCCACACCAGGAACCACAGGGCGACTCCCATGGCCACCACCGCGATGGGAATCAACAGAAACAGTATCTGCACGGCAACACCTGCAAACTGAACGGCCTCATGATCACTGATAGTATCGCGCCGCAGGCTTCCGGTTTGAAGCCCTCGACGCGGCCCGACCACCCGCCGACCGCCGCGAAATACCCTGCATCTGCCCGGCTTTGAGAGCGCGCATCCGCCCGACGACGCCGACCGAGCGGTGCGCCCGGCACCGGCGTCGCTCAGTGATCATGGCGCTCCGCCCGGTTGCGTACCGCATTGCTGTTGGGAAAATGGCTGGGCAGACTGCTGCCGGTGGGCACACTGGTGGTGCAATGAGTTACCGGCGGCAGCGCGTCGGGGGTGTGCTGAGCACCGGCACCGTAGCGCCATGGCGAAGGCGCCCGAGGGCGATTGCCATGTCGTCCGGCGATCAGAGCGAGCGCGGCAAATGCCGCAACGCTCAGTACCAGGGCCACCGCCGCCAGAATCGCAATCGTCACCGTACCACCCCCTTGCTGTCACCGAAAATGAATCCCGCCATGTCGATCCGCGCCGTCAGCTCCGGGCGGGGCGCGGTGCCGGCGTGTTCAGGAACTCTGCTCTGAAACCTCTGTCCCGGATTTGGAAACCACCGGTGGCCGACGGCCGGCGCCGATCGGCCTGGTCAGGCGCAGGGCATTGAGTACCACCAGCAGCGAACTGGTGGACATGCCGATGGCGGCCATCCAGGGAGCCACCAGCCCGGCCGCGGCGGCCGGGACGGCGATCACATTGTAAAGCACGGCCCATGCGAAATTCTCGTGAATGATCCCCATGGTTCTTCGGGCCTCGGCGGCCGCCTGGGCAAGGTGGGGAAGGTGCTCGGATAACAGCACCATGTCTGCGGTGGCCTGGGCGAGCTGGGTACCGGAACCCATGGCCAACGAAACCTGGGCGCGGGCCAGCACCGGTGCGTCGTTGACCCCGTCGCCCACCATGGCCACCACTGCCCCGCCGGATTGCAGGCGACTGATATAATCCAGCTTGTCCTGGGGTTTGAGCCGGGCATGAGCCTCTTCGATGCCCAAAGTCCGGGCAATATCGGCTACCGCCCGGGGCGCATCACCGCTCAGCAGGGCCACCTGAAGACCCAGTTTGCGCAGGGCCCGGACCGTATCCACAGCCCCAACCCGCAGCCTGTCTGCCAGCACGAAGACCGCCACCGGACCCTGCTCGTCACCCAGCACCACCTGGGTCGCCCCCTGCTCGAGCGCTTCCTTCGGCACGGGGCCGCTGCCCATGGCGCAGACATACTCCGGCGTCCCGATCCGATAGCGACGCCCCTCGACTGTGCCTTCGATACCCTCGCCGGGCGTCGATCTGACCTCGGCAGCCGTCAGGCTGCCCGTACTGGCACGGCGCAACGCCTTCGCAACCGGATGTTCCGAGCCCTGCTCCAGAGCCGCCGCGATGGCCAGGGAAGCGTCCCGGTCCCGATCCCGCAACGGCATCACATAGTCCAGCGCCAGACGTCCTTCCGTAAGGGTACCGGTCTTGTCGAACACCACATGGGTGGCCTGGGCCAGGGCCTCCAGAGCATGTCCGCGGGTGGTCAGTACGCCCAGGCGAGTGAGTGCGCCGGTGGCCGCGGTGACGGCCGCCGGCGTGGCAAGAGACAGCGCGCACGGACAGGTGACCACCAACACCGACAACGTCACCCGGAATGCCTCCGACGGATCGTGGTGCCACCACCAGAAGGCTACTCCCATGGCCAGCACCAGCAAAGCCGCCACGAACCAGCCCGCGGCGCGGTCGGCCACCAGCGCCAACTTGGGCTTTTCGGTCTGGGCGCGGTCCAGCAACCGGACAATGGATGACAGCACCGTCTCGCCACCCACCTTCTCGACACACATCACCAGGGGGCTTTCCACATTGACGGTGCCGCCCACCAGTGGGTCATGCGCCTTCTTTGCCTGGGGCAGGCTCTCGCCGGTCAGCAGGGATTCGTCCACCGAGCTCAGGCCTTCCAGGATCGACCCGTCGGCGGGCACGGTGTCTCCCGGCCTGACCAGAATGCGGTCGCCGGGTGCCAGTTCCGTCACCGGAACCACTTCTTCCGAGCCGTCGTCGCGCAGGCGGGTCGCCGCCGCCGGCAGCAGGCGCACCAACTCTTCCGCCGCTCGCCCGGCGCGGTGGCGCCCCATCATTTCCAGGTAGCGTCCGGTCAACAGAAAGAACACAAACATGGTGACCGAGTCGTAGTAGATTTCCCCATGCCCGACCACGGTCGCGTAGGCACTGGCCGCGAATGCCGATCCGACAGCAATCGCCACCGGCACGTCCATCCCCAACTGACTGTGACGCAGGTCCCGCCAGGCGCTCTGAAAAAAGGGCCGCGCGGCGTACAGAACCACCGGCGTGGCGATCAGCAAGCTGACCCAGCGCATCAGGTCCCGTATGTCCCATTGCATACCGTCGTAGTCGCCCGCGTACATGGCCACCGCCAGCATCATGACCTGCACCATCCCCAGGCCCGCCACGGCGATGCGGCGCATGGACAGGCTGCGCTCACGCTTGTGTATGGTGTCCTGGCGGGCGGTGTCGAACGGATGCGCCACGTAACCGATGGCAGCGATCGCCTTGAGGATGTCGCTGAGATGGATGCGAGTGTCATCCCATCGTACCCGGGCCCGATGGGTGGAATAGTTGACGGTGAATTCCAGTACGCCCGGCAGGGTGCCGACATGGCGCTCGTTCAACCAGACACAGGCCGCACAAACAATGCCCTCCAGAATCAGCGCCGCTTCGCGGACATTCTCCGCTTCGGTACGCACGAAGCTCTGCTGAAGCTCCGGGCGGTCGAAAAGCTCGAGTTCGCGGAGCTCCTCTGGCACCAGGCCGGCACCGGTGCGCGATTGTTCGGTGCGATAGCGGTAGAAGTCGGTCAACCCGCCGTCCACGATCGCCTGCGCCACCGCCTGGCAGCCCCGGCAACACATCGCCCGTTCCTGGCCGTCAATGTGCACGCCGTAGGCGCTGCCGGGCGGCACCGGCAGACCACAATGGAAACAGCTCTGGTCTGCCGTGTCGGGAGCACTGCCGGGGGTGGTGGATTGACTCATGACGGAACGGAATCCGATGGGGACCGAAAAGCGCGCTGGCGACAGCCGATCGGTGCGGCCGCAGTGGCGCCCCTTCAGCCTGCCCCTTCGGTGGCGGCCGACTCGGGCGCGCGGCTCCGCGCCGTGATGCTGGTACTGGCCTGCACCTCATGCAGGTCTTTGCCGTGCCTGATCTGCAACAACAGACCCCACATACCGGGGACCGGCAGCACTACGTCTGCACGATAGACCCCGGGGGCGGATTCGACAAGGTGTATGGGCCGGTCGTCGCTGCTGTTGGACGGACGCAGGAATACGGCATCGACCCGGGCACCGGCAATGGGCTTGCCGTAGCGATCGGTAACCGCGACCTGAAACTTGGTCGCCTGGCCCGCCACCGGATTGCCGAGCCAACCTTGGCGCACATGCCAGCCTTGGGTCTGCTGGCGGCGATACTGTGCCAGGTAGGCGTTGTAGCCCTCCTGGTTTTCCTGGAAATCGCGGGCCACCGTCCCCGGAAACTCGGATCGGATCACCCCCGGCTCGCTGGACGGTGTGGGCAGGACGTGCCGCGTCCAGGAATCGGGCAGGCCCTGGGTGGCGATGGCCACGAAGATGCTGTCCAGCACGATGATTACGCCGAAAAAGCCGATAATCGCCGCCGGCGCCCAATGAAAGCCTGTCTCCGCCCCTTCGGCGCGACGCCTTTCCATGTGACTGGTGATCAGCCCGAGGAAGAAGGCGATGATGAGGTAGCTGGCCACATGGATGGCCATGACGTCGCCGCCATGGGCCTGGATGATGGCGTCGGGCATGTAGATGGCGAGCGAAAGCACGGCGATGATGACGGCAATGGTCTTGCCACCCATACGGGTGAATCGGTACAGACCGCCAAAAACCGCCAGCTGCGCCAGCACACCCAACGGAACAGTAAGCAGGGGATTCATTGCGAGGCCTCCCGACCAGGCATGTAGAAGGGCACCGGCTGCGTGAGCGGCGCGATGTCTCGGTGTTCTGCAGTTACCTTGAAATGGAAAGTGCGTGGTTTGTCTTCGTAGACATCCGGATGCAACCGGACCCGGGCCATCAGCCGCAGACTCTGCTCCGGCGCCAGGTGGATTTCCTTGAACCCGCCCATCTCCAGCTTCGCAGTCTTCAGGCCGTAGATGGAAATCCTCAGGTCCAGAGTCCGCTCGGACTTGTTGTTGAGCTTGAGCTCGTAGCTGTTCTGGATGCTGCCATCGGACAGCAGCACATATAGCGGATTGCGCACCTGATAGACCTCCATATCCAACGCAGTCCTCGTCGCGATGCTGAACGACAGCAGGCCGGTCGCGACCAACAGCACGAAACCGTAGC
>CAZNBB010000032.1:0-33375 GCA_964571225.1 uncultured Gammaproteobacteria bacterium | reverse complement strand
CGCAGCCAGTCTACGCATTGGCGGATGATGCGGTTGGATTGACGCATTTCTTCCATACGCACCAGATAGCGGTCGTAGCAGTCGCCATTGACACCGACGGGAATGTCAAAATCGACTCGGTCGTAGACTTCATAAGGCTGTTTCTTGCGCAAATCCCACTCGATGCCGGAACCGCGCAGCATGGGGCCGGCGAAACCCATCTGCATGGCACGCTCGGGTGAAACGACACCGATACCTACAGTGCGCTGCTTCCAGATGCGGTTGTCGGTAAGCAGGGTTTCATACTCGTCGACGCAGGTGGGAAAACGGTCCGTGAAATCCTCGATAAAGTCCAGCAGGGAACCGGCGCGGTTGCGGTTCATGCGCTCGACTTCCTTCTCGGTGTGCCACTTCGACGGCTGATACTTGGGCATGGCGTCGGGCAGGTCCCGGTAGACGCCGCCCGGACGGTAGTATGTGGCGTGCATGCGGGTGCCCGAAACCGCCTCGTAGCAGTCCATCAGGTCTTCGCGTTCACGGAATGCATACAGGAACATGGTCATCGCCCCGATATCCAGGGCGTGGGCGCCGATCCACAGCAGATGGTTGAGAATGCGCGTTATTTCGTCAAACAGCACGCGGATGTACTGGGCGCGCAGGGGCGCGTCGATGCCGAGCAGTTTCTCGATGGCCAGCACATAGCCGTGTTCGTTGCACATCATGGACACGTAATCGAGGCGGTCCATGTAGCCGATGCTCTGATTGTACGGCTTGCTCTCGGCGAGCTTCTCGGTGCCGCGATGCAACAGCCCGATATGGGGATCGGCGCGCTGAATCACCTCACCGTCCATCTCCAGCACCAGGCGAAGCACGCCATGGGCCGCCGGATGCTGAGGGCCGAAGTTCAGGGTGTAGTTACGAATCTCGGGCATGATCAGTGATGGCTGCTATGTCGGCACGTTGGAGGTTGGATGAGCATCCCTGGGCGCGCGGGTCGGGCACCGGCTACTGCTTCGACCCGGATGCCGCGGAATCGGTCGGCGGCGCCTCGTCGGCGCGCGGTTCGCCGCGCACCACCTTGGGCACCAGCACCCGCGGTTCGATGCTGACCGGCTGGTAGACGACCCGTTGCCGCTCGGCGTCGTACCGCACCTCCACGTTGCCGATAAGGGGGAAGTCCTTGCGAAAGGGATGACCGACGAAACCGTAATCGGTCAGGATGCGTCGCAGGTCGGGGTGGCCTTCGAAGACGATGCCGAACAGGTCGAAGGCCTCGCGCTCGTACCAGTTGGCGCTGGACCAGATGCCCACCACCGAGTCCACTACCGGCAAGGCATCCTTGGGGGCGAACACACGCAGCCTCAGCCGTTGATTGCGGCTGATGGACAACAGATGATAGACGGCCGCGAAACGCTTGGCGCCGCTCGGCACCTCCACGGAAAGATCCCGTTCCACCGCCGTCAACCGCCCGAAGGTCTGCGGGTCCACGCCACGGCTGAAGCCCCGGGCGGTGGCCTCTTCGGTTTCCCATTCCGCCTTGCCGTGGGCCATATAGTCCACACCGCAGACATCCACCAGGATCTCGAACGCGAAATCGGGCTCGTCACGCAGCGCAGTGCAGACTTCAATCATGTGCTCGCGGGGCACCTCGATGGTCACCTCACCCAGATCCACGGTACAGGTATCCAGTTTACCTTCGAAGCGCGTGCCGAGGATTTCTGCCAGGGATTCGGGGGAATCGGCCATCGTGACTGTCTCAGCGGGCAATGGTGTTGGTACGGCGGATCTTGTTTTGCAGTTGGATGATGCCGTACAGCAGCGCCTCCGCCGTGGGAGGACAGCCGGGAACATAGATGTCCACCGGTACGATGCGGTCACAACCACGCACCACTGAATAGGAGTAGTGGTAGTAACCGCCGCCGTTCGCGCAGGAACCCATGGAGATCACCCAACGCGGCTCGGCCATCTGATCGTAGACCTTGCGCAGGGCCGGCGCCATCTTGTTGACGAGGGTACCGGCGACGATCATCACGTCGCATTGCCGGGGACTGGGCCGGAACACCACACCGAACCGGTCCAGATCGTAGCGAGCCGCGCCGGCCTGCATCATTTCCACCGCACAGCAGGCCAATCCGAATGTCATGGGCCAGAGGGAGCCGGTCCGCGCCCAGTTGATGAGCTTGTCGGCGCTGGTGGTGACCACGCCCTCGGAAAGCAGACCCTCTATTCCCATTCCAGGGCTCCCTTCTTCCACTCGTAGATGAACCCGATCACCAGAATCCCGAGGAAAACGGCCATGGACAACAGTCCGAACAGACCGATCTTGTCCAGCGACACCGCCCAGGGAAACAGGAAAGCAATCTCGAGATCGAAAATAATGAACAGGATGGCCACCAGGTAATAGCGCACATCGAAGCGCATGCGCGAGTCTTCGAACGCCTCGAACCCGCACTCGTATGGTGAGAGCTTTTCGCTGTCGGGATGGCTGGGCCCGAGGAGAAATCCGGCGGCGATGGCACCGAGACCGACCAGGACTCCGATCACGATGAATATCAGGATAGGCAGATAGTTTTCGAGCATGGTGTCCCCGTCCGACGCATGCCGCTCGCATTCGGCCTGCACGCCCGTGCATCGTTTTCGTTCTAGGCTGTTTCGACCTGGTGCAAATCAAAGCAGTCTAGGCGCAAACGCAAACCTATGTCAAGTTCATGAAAAGTACGAATTTTCTGAGGGAATCAACAACCTGACGGAATTTCTGGGGGCATAAGAAATCAATTTTGGGGCATGGCACGTCAGCCGCGCGATGCGGCATTCGGTCGTTCTGCGGCTATGCCAATTTGGTGCCGATGGCCGGACTCGAACCGGCACGGCTTTCGCCACCGCCCCCTCAAGACGGCGTGTCTACCAATTCCACCACATCGGCAATAATGAACTCTTTCGTGCTGAAGATTAGTTGGGCGGCAGGTCGCTGTTGCTGCCAGTGCCACCCGAGGTACCGCCACTGCCGGAAGAGGGCGCCGAAGGCACGTCTGCCGGTTGCGATGGCTTGGTCGATTTCGCCGGCGCCGGGCTCTGGCTGGGTTTGGGAGGCACGGCCTCGCCATTGGGCGCCGTCTTCGTGGTCGGCGACTTGGTACCCTGTTCGGGCTGGGTGCCGGCCGGGACCTGCTGGGTCACGCTCACAGGTGCGTGCTTGCGTCCGATGACGAGGGGTGTCGACAGCGCGAGGCTGTTGAGGAAGAAGACCGTCGCCAGCACCGCCGTCGCCCGGGTCAGGAAGGACGCCGAACCGCGGGCACCGAAGACAGTGGCGGACGCGCCGCTGCCGAAGGCCGCACCGGCGTCCGCGCCCTTACCGTGTTGCAGCAGCACCAGCGTGACCAGTGCAATGGCCACCAGCACCTGCAATATCACCAACGCAGTATACATATAGAATCGCTCAGCCCAACGAGGGAATGATGTCCGTGACGGTTATCCGTTCAGGACTGATCCGGCGCACGGCAGATGGCGAGAAATTCGTCGGCGTCCAGGGACGCACCGCCGATCAATCCGCCGTCGATATCCGCCATTGCAAACAGCTCGGCAGCGTTGTTGGCCTTGACGCTGCCGCCGTAGAGGATCTGTAAATTGCCGGCAATTGTACCATTCTGGGCTGCAATCTTCCCGCGAATGAAGGCGTGGACATCCTGCGCCTGATCCGGCGTCGCCGTCCGGCCGGTGCCGATTGCCCACACCGGCTCGTAGGCGACGACCGCATCGGCCAGGGCGTCGACCCCTTCCAGCGCGATGACGGCATCCAGCTGGCGGGCGACCACGCTTTCGGTGATCCCCTGCTCGCGCTCCTCCAGGGACTCGCCGACGCACAGAATGGGCACCAGTCCGTGACGGCGGGCGGCGGCGAATTTGCGTGCCGTGAACTCGTCACTCTCTCCGTAGACGCTGCGCCGCTCGGAATGGCCGACGATGGCATACTTGCAGCCCAGATCGGTGAGCATGGCACCGGCCACTTCGCCGGTATGGGCCCCGGAATCCTGGTCGCTCACGTCCTGGCCGCCCCAGGCCACCTGGGTGCCGCGCAGGGCGTCGGCCACCTGCGCGATGTAGACGAACGGGGGACAGACAGCCACGTCGGCGGTCTTGACGGCGCCCAGACCGGACCTGATGCCGTCGAGCAGCGTGGCGATGCTGGCCGTGGAGCCGTTCATCTTCCAGTTGCCCGCCACCAGTGGTCGTCGCATATCCAATCCCTCACATCAATAAAAACGGCCCGCTAGCTTAGCGGGCCGGCTGGGAAAAATCAATTTGGGTGCCGTCAGGACGTGGTATTCGCCGCCGCGAATACCTCTGCCACGACAGCCGCCAGCTCGCTGGCGATCGCTTCCACCAGAGGCCCGTCACGCCCCTCGACCATGACCCGCACCAGTGGTTCGGTGCCCGAAGACCTCAGCAACACGCGGCCGGCGTCGCCCAACCGGCGCTCGGCGTCGCTCACAGCCTCGCGCACACGCTCCGAAGCGTGGGGATCCACACGCTCGGCAATAGGCACGTTGATGAGCCGCTGGGGATACTTCGTCATGCCGGATTTGAGGTCCCGCAGCGGCGTACCGCTGGTGACGATCGCCTCCAGCACCTGCAGCGCAGACACGATACCGTCCCCGGTGGTGGTCCGATCCAGGCAGATGATATGCCCCGAAGATTCCCCGCCCAGAGTCCAACCGCCTTCGGTGAGCCGCTCCATCACGTAGCGGTCGCCCACCGGCGTCCGATGAAAATCCAGCCCGGTGGCGTTCAGCCCATGCTCCAAGCCCAGGTTGCTCATCACCGTCCCGACCACGGCACCGTGCAATGCGCCCGCCCGATGGCGGGCCTGGGCGATGATGAACAGCAGCTCGTCGCCGTCCACCACCTCGCCGGTGTGATCCACCATGATGACGCGATCGCCGTCCCCGTCCAGGGCGATACCCAGATCCGCCTGCTCTTCGAGCACAGTGCGACGCAGCAACTCCGGATGGGTGGAACCGCAGCGTTCGTTGATATTGAGGCCATCCGGGTCCACCCCGACGGCGATGACCTCCGCGTCCAGCTCCTCGAATACGCTGGGTGCGATGTGATAGGTGGCGCCGTTGGCGCAGTCCACGACGAGTTTCAGGCCCCGCAGACTCAACCCCAGCGGGACGGTGCTTTTGCAGAACTCGATATAGCGCCCGGCCGCGTCCTCCACCCGTTCCGCCTTGCCCAATGCGGCCGAATCCACCGTGACCATGGGCATTTCCATCTCGGCCTCCATGGCCTCCTCCAGGGCGTCGGGCAGCTTGACCCCCTGGCCGGAAAAGAACTTGATGCCGTTGTCGGCAAACGGGTTGTGGGAAGCGCTGATGACAATGCCCGCGCAGGCCCGCAGGGTCCGGGTCAGGTAGGCGATGGCGGGTGTGGGCATGGGGCCCAGCAGGCGGATATCGACCCCCGAGGCGGAAAGCCCCGCTTCCAGGGCGGATTCGAACATGTAGCCGGAGATTCGCGTGTCCTTGCCGATCACCACTTTGTCGCAGCCGGCGGAACGCAGCACGCGTCCGGCGGCCCAGCCCAGCTTGAGCATGAAGTCGGCGGTAACCGGGTGTTCGCCTACCCGACCCCGAATTCCATCAGTCCCGAAATAGCGTCTAGCCACCACAAACAACCCCTTCCCGGTCTTCGTAACCAGTTCGATTATCCATAAAGCCTACACGGTGTCACGATTTCGACGCCTCCCGACGGCCGGCACCCTCTAGTCCGGCACGCTCCTCACCGCCGCGCACATGCGGATGGCCTCGCAGGTCGGACCGACATCGTGGACCCGCACCAAGGCGGCTCCCTGCCACACGGCCAGGACCGCCAGGGCGATGCTCGGATGCAGGCGGTGTTCCACCGGCAGGTCCAGCACGGCACCGATCAACGACTTGCGGGATAGCCCTGCGACCAGCGCAAATCCGTCTTCCACCAGACGATCCAAGTGCTTGAGCAGGCGCAAATTATGTTCGGGGGTCTTGCCGAACCCAAAACCCGGATCGATCAGCAGACGGTGGTCGGGAATACCCGCCCCACGGCAGGCCTGCACCCGATCCAGTAGAAACACGCGCACCTCGGTGACCACGTCACCATAGGTGGGATTCTGCTGCATGGTGCGCGGCTCACCCTGCATGTGCATGAGGCACACCGGTACGCCCGTCGCGGCGGCAGCCTCCAGCGCTCCCGGCTCGCGCAAGGCCCGCACATCGTTGAGCATGCCCGCGCCCGCCGCCACCGCAGCGCGCATCACGTCCGGCTTGCTGGTGTCCACGGAGATGGGGACCGGCAACTCGCGATGAATGGCTTCGACCACCGGTACCACCCGATCCAGTTCCTCCTGCTCGCCTACCGGCCGGGCCCCCGGACGGGTGGATTCGCCGCCCACGTCGATGATGGCGGCACCCTCCTCCACCATACGTCGGGCCTGCGCCAGGGCGCACGCGGGATCGAGAAAACGCCCGCCATCGGAAAACGAGTCCTCGGTCACGTTCAGCACACCCATGACCTGGGGCCGGGATAGATCCAGGGGGCGGCCGGCACAGTCGAGAAGGTGGGAAGTCATGGAATCGATACACGATGGAAGATTCAGAATCTCGAATTATAGAGCCCGGGTGGTCCGCCGGGATAGCGACGCCCGCCCCATCGACCCGCCAGCATTGGGCAGCGGCGTACCGCCGTCCTGCGGGGATACGACTGACAATGCAGACGGACTTGGCAATGATTGCAGGCATATTGAATATGCCTATGCAGTCTGTGTCCGGTGTCCGGTCTGCGCCCTGGCTCACCCAGCCACGCCTGCGCGGCGCCAGCATCCCCAACGCTGGCGTAATATGCACGCTATCGGCAGCGGCGGGCGATTCTCCACCATCCGCGTTACGGCCCCGCCCCGGGTGCGCGATGCTGCAACGGCACGACTGACGGACAGAAACGAAAAACGCCCCCGAAGGGGCGTTCTCCCGGACCTTGACCGGTCCGTACTAGTGTTGTCCGGCGGGACCGCCGATCTTGCCGTCCGGCTGCAGGCCCTTGTCGGGCTCGGTCGCCGGCACGCCGCTGCCGGAATTGGGCTTGGAATCCGTCCAGTCCTGAGGCGGACGGGGCGGACGACCGGACATGATGTCGTCGATCTGCTTGGAGTCTATGGTCTCGTACTTGATCAGCGCTTCCGCCATCAAGTGCAGCTTGTCCATGTGTTCCTTGAGAATCGACTCGGCACGCTTGTAGTTGCGGTCGATGAAGGCACGGATCTCGCCGTCGATGGCATGTGCCGTCTCGTCCGACACGTTCTTGTGCTGGGTGACGGTATGGCCCAGGAACACCTCACCTTCGTCTTCGCCGTAGGTCAGCGGCCCCAGCTTCTGGGACAGGCCCCACTTGGTCACCATGCTGCGGGCGATTTCCGTGGCCCGCTGGATGTCGTTCTGGGCACCGGTGGTGACGTAGTCGGGTCCGAAGATCAGTTCTTCGGCAATCCGTCCACCGAACAGACTGGAAATCTGACTCTCCAGACGGCGGCGGCTGAAGCTGTAGCGGTCTTCTTCAGGCAGGAACATGGTGACGCCCAGGGCCCGGCCGCGGGGGATGATGGTCACCTTGTGGACCGGGTCATGATCGGGCACCGTCAGGCCCACGATGGCATGGCCCGATTCGTGGTAGGCGGTGAGCTTCTTCTCTTCCTCGCTCATCACCATCGAACGGCGCTCCGCGCCCATCATGATCTTGTCCTTGGCCTTCTCGAAGTCGATCATGTCCACCAGCCGCTTGTTGGCGCGGGCGGCGAACAGCGCGGCCTCATTGACCAGGTTCGCCAGATCGGCACCGGAGAAACCCGGCGTGCCACGGGCGATGATGCCCGGCTCCACGTTGTCTCCAGCCGGCACCTTGCGCATGTGCACACGCAGGATCTGTTCGCGGCCCCGCACGTCGGGGAGCGGCACCACCACCTGCCGGTCGAAACGGCCCGGACGCAGCAGCGCCGGATCGAGCACGTCGGGACGGTTGGTGGCGGCCATCACGATCACGCCCTCGTTGCCCTCGAAGCCGTCCATCTCCACCAGCAACTGGTTGAGGGTCTGCTCGCGCTCATCGTGACCGCCACCGAGACCGGCGCCACGATGGCGACCCACGGCGTCGATCTCATCGATAAAGATGATGCAGGGGGCGTGCTTCTTGGCCTGATCGAACATGTCGCGCACGCGGGACGCACCCACGCCGACGAACATCTCCACGAAGTCGGAACCGGAAATGGTGAAGAACGGCACGCGGGCTTCGCCTGCGATGGCCTTGGCCAGCAGGGTCTTACCGGTACCGGGAGAGCCGACCATCAGAACGCCGCGGGGAATCTTGCCGCCCAGGCGCTGGAACTTGGCCGGATCGCGCAGGAATTCCACCAGCTCGGCCACTTCCTCCTTGGCCTCTTCCACGCCCGCCACATCGGCAAACGTCACCTTGACCTGGTCCTCGCTGAGCATGCGTGCCCGGCTCTTGCCGAAGGACATGGCCCCGCGGCCGCCGGCACCGCCCTGCATCTGGCGCATGAAGAAGATCCACACGCCGATCAGCAGCAGCATCGGGAACCAGGAAATGAAGATCTGCATGAGCAGGGATTCCTGCTCCGGCGGCTTGACCTTGACCTGCACGCCGTTGCCCAGCAGATCATCGATCATCTTGGGGTCGTTGGGCGCATAGGTGCTGAACTTGTCGCCGTTGCCCAGCTCACCGCTGACGTTGCGGCCGTCGATCTGCACGCTCTGAACCTGGCCGTTGCGTACGTCGGAGATGAACTTCGAATACGTAATGGTTTCGCTACGCGGAGCGGGGGGTCCGAAGTTGTTGAACACGGACATGAGGACGATCGCAATGATCACCCACAAGATCAAATTCTTAGCCATGTCGTTCAAAGCGGCTACCTCTGCGCTGCACGGAGTCAGCTTGTAAATCCGGTTGGAACCTAAAAAAATGCGCTACGCGATCATCGGTCAAAGTAACGCCATAGTTTAGACCTTACTACAGTTTATGATCCCTGGCCACCAGATAGACCTCGCGGGATCGACCTCTGGAGGCCTTCGGTTTGCGGCTTGTCACCTGCCGAAAAGATGCCCTCAAATCGTGCAGATAGCCTTCGAATCCCTCTCCCTGGAAGACCTTTACCAACAGATCCCCGCCGGGCCGCAGCACGCGGCGGGCGAAGTCCAGGGCCAGCTCAGCCAAATACATGGCGCGGGGCTGGTCCACCGCGTCCATACCGCTGATATTGGGGGCCATGTCGGACATTACAAGGTCCACGGGGCGGCTTTCCAAAATCGTTAGCAATTTTTCCAGCACCTCGTCTTCGCGGAAGTCCCCCTGGAGGAACTCCACGCCGGGCAGGGGATCCATCGGCAGGATGTCCATGGCCACCACCCGCCCCTTGGAACCCACGATGCGCTGGGCGTACTGGCACCAGCCCCCGGGAGCGGCACCCAGATCCACCACCACCTGTCCGGGCTTGAGAAGGCGGTCGCGCTGCTGGATCTCCTCCAGCTTGTACACGGCCCGGGAGCGATACCCCTCACGCTGGGCGCGGCGCACGTACTCGTCGTCGAAGTGCTCCTTCAACCAGCGGCGGCTGCTCTTGCTGCGGGGCATGGCAACGGTCCGGTCAGCAGGTGTCGGACGACCGCCCGGCCGTCACCTTCTCGACACGGGACAGCTGTCTGGCGAGCACTCGTCGGGTACGAAGCACTAACCATGCCATGCCGCCGAAGCCGCCGGCGGCCAGCACGGCGAGTTCGGCCAGCCCGCCGCCCACCAGGGAGCCGGCCACCAGCCACAGCAGCAGGTTCAGGCACAGCACCAGGGCCAATTCCAGCTTGACGCCGTTGAGGGGGCTCGCCGTCACGGTGAATCCATTGGAGGCGGCGGGTATACTTTCGGGTTTGCGATCTTCAGGGGTAGTCATGGCACTTACGGAACGTCAAAAACGGCATCTGCGCGGTCTGGGGCACGGCCTCAAGCCAGTGGTCATCATCGGCGGCGCCGGTCTGACCGAGGCGGTCCTGCGGGAGCTGGCGTTGTCCCTGGATCACCACGAGCTGCTCAAGGTGCGGGTGAATGCCGGCGACCGGGCCGACCGCGAGCGCATGATCGGGGAGCTTTGCACTCACACCGGCGCCGAGCTTGTCCAGCGGGTGGGCCACGTGGCGCTGATTTTCAAACGCAACCGGGAACGCCCGCGGGTTTCCCTGGACGGCTGACCGCCGTCACTCGTAGCGCACCTCGACGATCTCGTAGTTGCGATCACCGCCGGGGGCTTGCACGGTGGCCACGTCGCCCTCCTCCTTGGCGATGAGCGCACGGGCAATGGGCGAGTTTACGGAGATGCGGCCGGCTTTGATGTCGGCTTCGTCTTCGCCCACGATCTGGTAAGTCACCTCGTCGCCACTCTCTTCGTCCACCAGATCCACGGTGGCTCCGAATACGACCTTGCCGTTCGCCGACAGCTTTGTGACATCGATTACCTGGGCGTGCGAGAGCTTGCTTTCGATCTCCTTGATGCGGCCCTCGATAAAACCCTGCTGTTCCCGGGCCGCGTGATACTCGGCGTTTTCCTTCAGATCACCATGGGCACGGGCCTCTGCAATCGCCTGGATCACCCGCGGCCTGTCCACGGACTTCAACCGCTGCAACTCCTCTCGCAGCTGCTCGGCGCCGCGTACCGTCAGCGGAATCTTGCTCATGCCATCGACTCCTTGTGCAGATCCTGCAACCGATTGACCTCGCTTGCGTCCAGGTAATCCAGAGCCAGGCAGGTCGCCTTGGCTCCCGCCAGAGTAGTGGTATACGTCACCTTGTGGTGCAACGCCGTCCGCCGGATGGTATAGGAATCGGCAATCGCCTGCTTGCCCTCGGTCGTATTGAAGATCAGGCTGATCTGATCGTTCTTTATCATATCCACCACGTGGGGGCGACCTTCGGTGACCTTGTTCACCACGTCGCATTCGATGCCCGCGGCGTGGATCGCCCGCGCCGTCCCGCGAGTCGCCACCAGTTGGTAACCGCGGCCCACCAGTTCCCGGGCCAGTTCCACCACCCCGGCCTTGTCCTCGTCGCGCACGCTCAGAAACACCAATCCGCCCCGGGGCAGCACCACACCGCTGGCCAGCTGCGCCTTGGCGAAAGCCTCGCCGAAGCTGCGCCCGACACCCATTACCTCGCCGGTGGACTTCATTTCCGGACCCAGCAGCGGGTCCACACCCTTGAACTTCAGGAACGGGAACACCGCCTCCTTCACCGATATATAAGGCGGTACGCGCTCTTCGGTTACGCCCTGCTCGGCCAGAGTGCGCCCCACCATGCACAGAGCCGCAATTTTCGCCAACGCCAGACCCGTCGCCTTGGACACGAACGGCACCGTGCGCGACGCCCGCGGATTGACTTCCAGTACGTACACGTCGCCGCCTTTGATGGCGAACTGGGTGTTCATCAATCCGACCACTCCCAGGCCGCGCGCCATCTTCACCATCTGCTCACGCAGCTCGGCCTGAATCTCCGCGCTCAACGTATAGGGCGGCAACGAACAGGCCGAATCGCCCGAATGCACCCCGGCCTGCTCGATATGCTCCATGATTCCGCCGACCAGCACTGAGGTGCCGTCGCATATCGCATCGACGTCCACCTCCACCGCGTCGTCCAGGAACCGGTCCAGAAGCACCGGCGAGTCGTTGGAAACGCTGACCGCCTCGCGCATGTAGTTGGTCAGGTCATCTTCATTGTAGACGATTTCCATGGCACGACCGCCCAGCACATAGGAAGGACGCACCACCAGCGGATAGCCGATCTGGGCGGCCAGCTCGAGGGCCTGTTCGGGATCGCGCGCGGTACGGTTGGGCGGCTGCTTGAGATTCAGGCGCTGCAGCAACTGCTGGAAGCGCTCGCGGTCCTCGGCCAGGTCGATGGAATCGGGGCTGGTACCGATGATAGGTGCGCCGTTTGCTTCCAAAGCCCGGGCCAGCTTGAGCGGCGTCTGCCCGCCGTATTGGACGATCACCCCGGCCGGCTGCTCCTTGTGGATGACCTCCAGCACGTCTTCCAGGGTCAGGGACTCGAAGTACAGGCGGTCAGAGGTGTCGAAATCGGTCGAGACGGTTTCCGGATTGCAGTTGACCATGATGGTCTCGTAGCCGTCATCCCGGCACGCCTGGGCGGCATGCACGCAGCAGTAGTCGAACTCGATACCCTGACCGATGCGGTTGGGACCGCCGCCCAGCACCATGATCTTCTTGCGCTCACTGGGCTCGGCCTCGCACTCCTCCTCATAGGTGGAGTACATATAGGCCGTGGAGGTGGCGAACTCCGCGGCACAGGTATCCACCCGCTTGAATACCGGGCGCACACCCAGGTCGTGGCGCCGGCGGCGGATCTCGTCCTCATGGCAGCCCAACAGCTTGCCCAGACGCCGGTCGGAAAATCCCTTGCGCTTAAGATAACGCAGCCTGTCCCCATCGAGGGCGGCGAGCCCCCCGGCGCGCACTTCGCCTTCCAGGACGATCAACTCGTCGATCTGGGCCAGGAACCACGGATCCACCGCACTCATTTCATGGATCTGGTCGATGTCGTAGCCGGCCCGGAAGGCGTCGGCCACATACCACAGCCGCTCTGGTCCCGCGAAGCGCAACTGCTGACGCAGTACGGCCTCCAGATCGTCGGCCTGCAGGTCCAGCTTCTCGTCCAGGCCGTCGGCACCGGTCTCCAGCCCCCGCAGCGCCTTCTGCAGAGACTCCTGGAAAGTGCGGCCGATGGCCATGACCTCTCCCACCGATTTCATCTGGGTGCCCAGCACCGCTTCGGCCTGGGGGAATTTCTCGAAGGTGAAACGCGGCACCTTGGTGACCACGTAATCGATGGTCGGCTCGAAAGAGGCCGGCGTGGCGCCGCCGGTGATCTCGTTGCGCAGTTCGTCCAGGGTATAACCCACCGCCAGCTTGGCGGCGACCTTGGCGATGGGAAAGCCGGTGGCCTTGGAGGCCAGCGCCGAAGAACGGGACACGCGGGGATTCATTTCGATGACCACCAGCGACCCGTCGCGGGGATTGACCGCAAACTGCACGTTGGAACCGCCGGTTTCCACGCCGATCTTGCGCAACACCGCCAGGGAGGCGTCGCGCATGATCTGGTATTCCTTGTCGGTGAGGGTCTGGGCCGGCGCCACGGTGATGGAATCGCCGGTATGCACGCCCATGGGGTCCAGGTTCTCGATAGAACAGATGATGATGCAGTTGTCGTTGCGGTCCCGCACCACCTCCATCTCGAACTCTTTCCAGCCCAGGATGGATTCTTCCAACAGCACCTCGTGAGTGGGCGAGAGATCCAACCCGCGCTCGCAGATCTCGACGAACTCTTCCTTGTTGTAGGCGATGCCGCCGCCGCTGCCGCCCAGGGTGAAAGACGGTCGGATGATGATGGGAAAGCCGATCTGCACCTGCACCTGCACCGCTTCTTCCATGCTGTGGGCGATGGCCGCCCGCGGCGTGGCCAGACCGATGTCCGTCATGGCACGGCGAAACTGATCGCGATCCTCGGCCATGTCGATGGCCTCGCGGCTGGCGCCGATCAGCTCGACTCCGAACTGTTCCAGCACGCCTTCGCGCACCAGGTCCAGCGCGCAATTCAGCGCGGTCTGACCGCCCATGGTGGGCAGCAGCGCGTCCGGACGTTCCTTTTCGATGATGCGTGCGACGGTGCGCCAGTGCACCGGCTCGATGTACACCGCATCGGCCATCTCCGGATCGGTCATGATGGTGGCCGGATTGGAGTTCACCAGCACCACCCGGTAGCCCTCCTCGCGCAGGGCCTTGCAGGCCTGGGCGCCGGAGTAATCGAACTCACAGGCCTGGCCGATGACAATGGGGCCGGCGCCGATGATGAGAACGCTCTTGATGTCGGTGCGTTTGGGCATCTGTCGAATTTAGATTGCTGACTAGTACTCGATGAGTGGCAAACCGGGCGCCATACCCGCTTCGATGCAAACTGGACGCCGCCCGGCTGCCTGGGCGGCTCTTTCCATAGGGCCTAGGCCCTCTTTTCCATCAATTCGATGAACCGGTCGAACAACGGTGCCACGTCGTGGGGGCCGGGGCTCGCCTCGGGGTGTCCCTGGAAACTGAACGCCGGGCAGTCGGTACGCTCGATGCCCTGCAGGGAACCGTCGAAAAGCGACCGGTGGGTCGCACGCAACGTGGCCGGCAGGGTGGCTTCGTTGACCGCGAACCCGTGGTTCTGGCTGCTGATCATGACCTTGCCGGTATCCAGATCCTGCACCGGGTGATTGGCGCCGTGGTGGCCGAACTTCATTTTCACCGTCTGGGCACCGCTTGCCAACGCCAACAGCTGATGCCCCAGACAGATGCCGAACACAGGCACGCCGGTTTCCATCACCTCGCGAATGGCGCCGATGGCGTAGTCGCAGGGCTCCGGGTCGCCGGGTCCGTTGGAGAGAAATACGCCGTCGGGCTTCAATGCCATCACCTGCGCGGCGGGCATCTGGGCCGGCACCACCGTAATCCGGCAGCCGCGGTCCACCAGCATACGCAGGATGTTGCGCTTCACTCCGTAATCGTAGGCCACCACGTGATAGGGCAGCTTCTCCTCGATGGGATGGGGCGCCTCGGGCAGGCCACCTTCCAGGGACCAGGTGCCCTGGGCCCACTCGTAAGGGGTCTGCACACTGACCACCTTGGCCAGATCCATGCCCTTGAGACCCGGAAAGCCGCGGGCGGCCGCCAGCGCGGCCTGCTCGTCGATGCCGTCACCGGCCACGATGCAGCCGTTCTGGGCGCCCTTCTCCCGCAGCAACCGGGTCAGCCGGCGGGTGTCGACTCCGGCGATGGCGACCACACCATGGCGCTGCAGGTAGGCCGGCAGGTCCTGCTGACTGCGCCAGCTGCTTACCCGCGGCGGCAGGTCGCGCACCACCAGACCCGTGCAATAGTGGAAGGACGACTCTTCGTCCTCCTCGTTGGTTCCGACATTGCCGATATGGGGATAGGTAAGAGTGACGATCTGCTGCGCGTAGGAGGGATCGGTAAGGATTTCCTGATAGCCGGTCATGGCGGTGTTGAACACCACCTCCCCGGTCGCTTGGCCGTCGCTGCCAATGGACTCGCCCCGGAAGAGACTGCCGTCCTCCAGAGCCAACAGGGCCGGTTTCCTCAAGGAATCCTCCGCATGCAGATGTGCAAAGCGGGAGAACTCCGCAGAGCACTCCCGCTTGAATTCGAGCGATGCCGACTTAAAGCATAGCGACTTAAATCTCGCGTCGCCGTCTAACCCGCAAGTTTACCGTATGCCCAGCAGGGTGTCTATTGAAAGGGCACCTCATCCGGGCCGGCTCACACCCCGCGGCAATCGCTTTAATGCATTCCTTTGAGGCCCAGCACATCCTGCATGTCGAACAGCCCGGACGGCCGCTCCATGACCCAGGCGGCCGCGCGGGCGGCACCCTTGGCAAAGGTCATGCGGCTCGACGCCTTGTGGGTTATCTCCACGCGCTCACCCAGCCCGGCGAACATGACCGTATGCTCGCCGACGATGTCTCCGGCACGAATGGTCTCGAAGCCGATGGTCCTGCGATCCCTCTCTCCGGTATGTCCCTGCCGGCCATACACGGCGCACTCGTTCAGATCCCGGCCCAGGGCCTCGGCCACCACCTCACCCATGCGCAGGGCGGTCCCGGAGGGGGCGTCGACCTTATGACGGTGATGGGCTTCGACGATCTCCACGTCCACCTCGTCCCCCAGCACCCGAGCCGCCACGTCCAGCAGCTTCAGACAAAGATTCACCCCCACGCTCATATTGGGGGCGAACACCACCGCGACGTCCCGGGCGGCCTCCTCGATGCGCTCACGCTGGGCCGCATCCAGGCCGGTGGTGCCGATCACCATACGCCGTCCATGGGCACGGCAAACCTCCAGATATTCAAGGGTTCCTTCCGGGCGCGTGAAATCGATGAGCACATCGAAGCGGTCCGCCACACTCTCCAGGTCGGCCACCAGCGGCACACCCAGCTCACCCACCCCGGCCAGCACCCCTGCATCCGTACCCAGCGCGCCATGGCCGTTGTGCTCCAAGGCCACCGTCACAGCCATGCCGTCGGTCTGGGTGCAGGCGTCGATCAGGGTGCGTCCCATGCGCCCGGCGGCGCCGCTGATGGCAACATTGATCATCTTCACGACTCCGGGGAAAAGGCAAATAACGAACGCCGAACCTGGAAGGACGTGCGGCCACAACCCCGGCGCAGGTGGCGGCCGACAGTATTGCAGTCGTCCTTCATGGACACATCAGAATTTCATGCCTTCGAAAAACTTCTTCACCCCGTCCAGCCAGGAATGGGCATGGGGGCTGTGGCGGCTGCCGCCTTCCTTCATGGTCTCTTCGAATTCCTCCAGCAGCTCCTTCTGGCGGCGATTCAGGTTGACCGGGGTCTCCACCATGACGCGGCACAGCAGATCCCCCACCGGACCGCCGCGCACGGGCGTCACGCCCTTGCCCCGCAGCCGGAACTGCTTGCCGGCCTGGGTGCCGGGCGGAATCTTGAGCATCACGCGGCCGTTCAGGGTCGGCACTTCCAGTTCCCCGCCCAAAGCCGCCGTGGTGATGCTGATGGGCACATCGCAGTGCAGGTTGCTGTCTTCGCGGCTGAAGATGGGGTGTTCCTTGACCCGGATCTGGACGTACAGATCACCGGGTGGGCCGCCGTTCTCCCCCGCCTCGCCTTCGCCGGCCAGTCGGATGCGATCGCCGGTGTCCACGCCCGCCGGCACCTTCACCGACAGCGTCTTCTGCTCCTGGACGCGGCCGTGACCGTGGCAGGTGGGGCACGGATCGGAGACGATGGTGCCGGCCCCCTGGCAACGCGGACAAGTCTGCTGGATGGCGAAAAAGCCCTGCTGCATGCGTACCTGGCCAACACCGCCGCAAGTGCTGCAGGTCTCGGGTTTGCTGCCCGGCCGGGCACCGTTGCCGCCGCAGGTGGTACAGGCGGTCATGGTGGGCACGCGGATCTTCACCGTGGTACCCGCCACCGCATCTTCCAGGCTCAGATCCAGGTTGTAGCGAAGGTCCGCACCGCGGAATACCCGACTGCCCCCGCGGGCGCCCGCGCCGCCACCGCCGAAGATGTCGCCGAAGACATCCCCGAAAATGTCGCTGAAGCTCGCTCCGCCGGCGCCGAATCCGGCACCGCCACCGCCTCCCATGGAAGGGTCCACACCCGCGTGGCCGAACTGGTCGTAGGCGGCGCGCTTGCGGGCGTCGCTCAACACCTCGTAGGCTTCCTTGCACTCCTTGAAGTTTTCGAGCGCCTCGGGGTTGTCGGGATTGCGGTCCGGATGATACTTCTGGGCGGCGCGCCGGTAAGCCTTCTTAAGCTCCGCTTCGCTGCAGTTCTTCTGCACGCCCAGGATTTCGTAGTAGTCGCGTTTGGCCATGTCTGTGTTGTTCGCTGGAAACCGGCGCCGACCGTCCCGCCGGCCGTTTCGTTACTTCACAACTCCCGCTCCGGGGAAGCGGTCCATATCGTCAGGTCGTCGCTGCAAAGGTCGCTCGGACCGGCTCGCGGCGCAGCTGAACGCGCGATGGCCAGCACCCGACGAACCGGCGGTGCGGACTCGGAACCCGATCCCGCCCACCGGCTGCCCGATACTGGCCACCGGCTCAGTGGAAGAGCGTTACTTGTTGTCTTCCTTGACTTCCTCGAACTCGGCGTCCACTACGTCCTCGCCGCCTTCGGCCTGCTGGCGGGACTCGCCGCCTGCTTCGGCCTTGGGCTCGCCGCCGCCCTGCTCGCCCTTCTGAGCGTACACACGTTCGGCCAGTTTACCCGAAAGCTCGGCCAGCGCGCTCGTCTTGGCTTCGATGGCGTCCTTGTCATCGCCCTTCATGGCTTCCTGCAGCTCGGAGATGGCAGCCTCGATCTTGGACTTCTCGTCGGCCTCGACCTTGTCGCCCAGGTCCTTGAGGGACTTGTTGGTGGCGTGGATCAGATTGTCGGCCTGATTGCGCGCGTCCACCAGCTCGTGGAACTTCTTGTCATCGGCTGCATGAGCCTCGGCATCCTTGACCATCTTGTCGATCTCATCGTCCGACAAGCCGCTGGATGCCTTGATCTGGATGGACTGCTCCTTGCCCGTCGCCTTGTCCTTGGCGGACACGTGCAGGATGCCGTTGGCGTCGATGTCGAAGGCCACCTCGATCTGCGGCACACCGCGCGGTGCCGGCGGAATGTCGCTCAAGTCGAACCGGCCCAGTGACTTGTTGGCCGACGCCATTTCCCGTTCACCCTGCAGCACGTGCACGGTCACCGCCGTCTGGTTGTCGTCGGCGGTGGAGAACACCTGCTGGGCCTTGGTGGGAATGGTGGTGTTCTTCTCGATCAGCTTGGTCATCACGCCACCCAGGGTCTCGATGCCCAGGGACAGGGGCGTCACGTCCAGCAGCAGCACATCCTTGACCTCACCACCCAGCACGCCGGCCTGGATGGAAGCGCCCACTGCCACCGCCTCGTCGGGGTTGACGTCCTTGCGCGGCTCCTTGCCGAAGAACTCCTTCACAGCCTCCTGCACCTTGGGCATGCGGGTCTGGCCGCCCACCAGGATGACGTCGTCGACCTCACCCACCGACAGGCCGGCGTCCTTGAGCGCCGTCTTGCAGGGCTCGATGGTGCGGGCGATCAGATCCTCCACCAGCGATTCCAGCTTGGCCCGCGTCATCTTCAGGTTCAGATGCTTGGGACCGGTCTGGTCGGCGGTGATGTAGGGCAGGTTGACGTCCGTCTGCTGGCTGGAGGACAGCTCGATCTTCGCCTTCTCGGCGGCTTCCTTCAGGCGCTGCATGGCCAGCGGATCGCCGCGCAGGTCGATGCCCTGGTCGCGCTTGAATTCATCGGCTAGGTAATCGATGACACGCTTGTCGAAATCCTCGCCGCCGAGGAAGGTGTCACCGTTGGTGGAGAGCACCTCGAACTGATGCTCGCCGTCCACGTCGGCGATTTCGATGATGGAGATATCGAAGGTGCCGCCACCCAGGTCGTACACGGCGATCTTGGTATCGCCGCGCTGCTTGTCCATGCCATAGGCCAGCGCCGCCGCGGTGGGCTCGTTGATGATGCGCTTCACGTCGAGCCCGGCGATGCGGCCGGCGTCCTTGGTGGCCTGGCGCTGTGAGTCGTTGAAGTAGGCCGGCACGGTGATGACCGCTTCGGTGACGGCTTCGCCCAGATAATCCTCGGCGGTCTTCTTCATCTTCATCAGCACCCGTGCCGAGACTTCCGGCGGCGCCATCTTCTTGCCCTTGACCTCGACCCAGGCGTCGTCGTTGTCCGCCTTGACGATCTTGTAGGGCACCAGCTTGACGTCGCGCTGCACGACGTCCTCCTGAAAGCGCCGACCGATCAGCCGCTTGATGGCGAACAGGGTGTTGGTGGGATTGGTGACCGCCTGGCGCTTGGCGGCCTGGCCCACCAGCACCTCGTTGTCGTCGGTGTAGGCGACGATGGACGGGGTGGTGCGATCGCCTTCGCTGTTTTCGATGACCCGGGGCTTGCCGCCCTCCATCACTGCCACGCAGGAGTTGGTGGTGCCCAGGTCAATGCCGATAATCTTGCCCATTGTGCTCAGTCTCCCGCAGTTGGATTCGGAGAAAATCTGAAATTCTGAATGAACGCTAAGCTTTATGACCCTCTATGTGAGGGCAAGTAGCCGGAATTCAAGCCCGCTCGTCGATTCCGGGGCTCTGGGGTGATTGCGCGGCCCGGGAAACGATCACCATGGCCGGCCTCAGGAGCCGATCGTTGAGGGTGTAGCCCTTCTGGACCACCGTCACCACGGTGTTGGGATCCAGATCGGAGCGCTCCTGCATGGACATGGCTTCGTGGTACTGGGGATCGAAGCGCTCACCTTGGGGATCCACCTCCTTGACCCCGAACTTCTCCAGCGCCGAAACCAGCATCTTGAGGGTCAGTTCGCTGCCCTCCTTCAGACGCACCGGGTCCACGTTCTCGCCGGATGCCGCACTGATGCCCATTTCCAGGCTGTCCTTTACGGGAAGAAGCTCATTGAGAATGCGTTCCAGGCCGAATTTATGGGCCTGTTCAAGGTCGCGCTCGGAACGCTTGCGCTGGTTTTCCAGCTCCGCCTGCAGGCGCAGGCACTGATTCCAGTGCTCGTCGGCCTTGCTGCGGGCATCCTCGAGCAGCAGTTCCATGTCGTCGGCCTGCTGCACCTGCGCGCCGCCGTCATCCGGCCGCTCCCCAGCGTCAGCCTCCTGGCGGGCCGCCGTTTTCTCCTCGTCCACCATGCATTCACTCCATTTGTTTCAATGAGTTAAAAACACCACAAGCCGGCGTGGCACGCAGCACACACGCCGCCCATGGCCCGGACGGTACGTGCTGTTCGCCTATATTGGGGTTAATCGCGCGGATTCAAGGCCGCGCCCAGCAAGCGGGCGGTGGTATCCACGATAGGGATCACCCGCTCGTAGGCCATACGGGTCGGACCGATCACGCCCAGCACGCCCATAACACGATCATCTATGGAATAGGGGGCGGTCACCACGCTGCACTCGTCCAGTGCCTGATAGCCCGATTCCTCGCCGATGAAGATCTGCACGCCGTCGGCCTTCACGCACTGGTCCAGCAGATGCAGGATTTCGCGCTTCTCGCTGAACGCCTCGAACAGGTGGCGCAGCTTCTCGACGTCGCACAGTTCCCGGAAGTCCATCAGGTTGGTCTGGCCCGCCAGCACATAGTCTTCGTCTTCGTCGGTACCGCTGAACACCTGATCGGCCATGTGGATGGCGGCCCGCATCAGTCTGTCCATGGTGTCGCGGGTCTCCTTCATTTCCCGCAGCAGGGCACGGCGCACCTCCATCAGTCCCTTGCCTGCGAACTGCTCGCTGAGGTAGTTGGAGGCGGCCTGCAACTCCGCGGCCGAGAAGGGACGGTCCACATGGACGATCCGGTTCTGGATCTCGCGCTCGCTGAACACCAGAATCGCCAGCACCCGGTTTTCCGACAAAGGCAGGAACTCGATCCGGCGCAGCGCGGCGTTTTCCCGCCGCGGCAGAGTGACCACCCCCGCCAGGCGGGTAATGGCGGACAACAGGCCCGAAACCGATCCCACCAACTCCTTTATATCGGTGTCGATGTCCAACTGCTGTCGAAGCCGTCCGATTTCGACGCTGTCCAGCGGCTTGACGGTCAGCAGGCTGTCGACGAAAAAACGATAACCCCGCACCGTCGGCACGCGGCCGGCGGACGTGTGGGGGGAACGCACGAAGCCGAGTTCTTCCAGATCCGCCACCACGTTGCGAATGGTGGCCGGACTGAGATCCAGTCGGGAATCCCGTGCCAGAGTACGCGAACCCACCGGCTCGCCGTCGGAAACATAGCGGTCGATAAGCACCTTCAGCAGGTGCTGGGCGCGTTCGTTCAGTTCCGGTTCGCTATGGGTCGTCATGAGCCGTAAACTGCCGCAGCTGCCTCAGGGAGGATTGTTAGCACTCCACACCAGAGAGTGCTAAGCGTCAAATTATCAACCCCTGTACCGGCTGTCAAGTTCACGCACGCCCCAGGCACTCGGTGCCCGCCAAGATAACCATTAGAATTACAAACACTTGAATGATTGCGTCCCCGCCGCGCACTGCGGCGCACCGGGCTGTTCCACAGCTGATATCATGCTAACCTGCTGTACCGTAATGCACAGCCTGCCGGTACCGGCCCGGGCGCTCGTCCTGGCCGCCGCCGGCTGCGCTGCGCCACCGGTGGGCACCCTCTGCCGGCAGCAATCCGCCACAGACGGATCCGGGAACGTACAACAACCGGCAACCACGGGCGAGCACTCCTGATTTCGGCATCCAACGGAAAATACTGATATGGCCATGCGCTTCCAGTCGGTGGGTCTGATCGGCAAATACGGCGATCCGAGCATCGGAGACGTGCTCACCCGCCTGTCGGACTATCTGGCGGACCGCCAGGTGCGCGTGGTCTGGGATGCGGCCACCGCCGAATTGTCCGGCCTCCAGGGGCGGGAAATGCTGCCCCGGGATCAGTTGGGAAAAGCCTGCGATCTGGTGGTGGTCGTCGGCGGCGACGGCACCTTGCTCAATGCCGCCCGCACGCTGTGCGATGCGGGCGTGCCCCTGCTGGGCATCAACCTCGGGCGCTTGGGGTTTCTGGTGGACGTGTCGCCCGAGCGCATGTGCGCCCAACTCGAGCCCGTGCTCAACGGTGACTATATCGAGGAGGAGCGCAGCCTCCTGCACGCCAGCGTGCAGCGGGCCGGCAAGAGCGTCAGCGAAAGCGATGCCTTGAACGACGTGGTGGTCCACAAGTGGGACATCGCCCGGATGATCGACCTGGAGACCTCCATCGACGGCGCCTTCCTCAACACCCACCGTGCCGACGGCGTCATCGTGGCCACCCCCACCGGCTCCACCGCCTACGCCCTGTCCGGCGGGGGGCCCATCGTGCATCCGACCCTCGACGCGCTGGTGCTGGTGCCGATCTGCCCCCATACCCTGAGCGATCGGCCGATCGTGGTGGGCGACCAGTCGGTCATCCAGATCGTGGTGCTGAAAACGGACCATACCCAGGCCCAGGTCACCTGCGACGGCCAGGTGAACTTCGCCCTCACCACCGGCGACCGTATCATCGTGAGCAAGAAGGAACGCGGGCTGCGGCTGATCCACCCGCCGGGGCACGACTATTTCCATATTCTGCGGGCCAAGCTACGCTGGGGCGAGATTCCCCAACGCTGAGTGCGACGGCTTCCATGACACCAACAAACCTGCAGCTGTCGGCACCGCGCCGCCCGGTCCAACCATGCTGACCCACATCCACGTCCGCGACTTCGTCATCGTCGACGAACTCGATCTCGAGTTGGGCCCGGGCATGACCGCACTGACCGGCGAAACCGGTGCCGGCAAGTCCATCCTGGTGGACGCACTGGGTCTGGTGCTGGGGGACCGCGGGGACAGCAGCGTCATCCGCCATCAAGCCGAGCGGGCCGAAATCAGCGCCGCTTTCGAACTGGCCGAGCATCCCGACGCGCGCACCTGGCTGCAGGAACGGGATCTGGATGCGGACGGTGAGTGCCAGTTGCGGCGCATCATCACCCGGGAAGGCCGCTCGCGCGGGTACATCAACGGCCGCCCCACCCCCATCCAGTCGCTGAAGGAGCTCGGCAACCTGCTGGTGGACATCCACGGCCAGCATGAGCATCAGTCGCTGCTGCGCCGCGACACCCAGCGCCAGCTGCTGGACGACTTCGGCGGGCTCGGCCCGAGTGTGGAACTCGTCAGCAACGCCTACCGGCACTGGCGGGGTCTGCGCGACGAGCTGGAAAGCCTGCGCAGTGCCGATCAGGATCGCAGCTCGCGCCTGGATCTGATCGGCTTTCAGGTTCGGGAGCTGGAGGCGCTCGCACTTCAGGACGGCGAATATGCCGAGCTGGAGGAGGAGCACGCCCGGCTCGCCAACGCCGGACGGTTGCTGGAAACCTGCCGACAGGCGGTGGACGCTCTCTACGACAGCGACCAGGGATCGGCCCACAGCCTGCTCAGCCACGCGGCCGGCGAGCTCGCTCCCCTGGCTGACATCGACCCGCGCCTGGCCGGCGCCCGCGAGCTGCTGGATAGCGCCGTCATTCAGCTCCAGGAAGGGATCGATGAGCTGCGCGGCTACCTGGACCGCCTGGACCTGGATCCAGCCCGCCTGCAGTGGGTCGAGGACCGTATCGGCGACATCCACCAGCTCGCCCGCAAGCACCGGTGCGAACCGGTGGAGCTGCCGAACCTGCTGGAGCATCTGCAAAGCGAGCTGGACACGCTGGAACATGCCGACGAGCATCTGGTAGCACTGGAGCAGGCGGTGGATGCCGCCACAACGGATTATCGCCGGGCCGCCGAGACCTTGAGTCGGGAGCGCCGCGAAGCGGCCGCAGATTTCAATGCACGGGTCACGGAGGTCATGCAAGGTCTGGGTATGCCGGGCGGGCGCTTCGAAGTCGACGTGCAGAACGCCAGCGGCGGGCGCTTCACGGCCTGGGGGCTGGACCAGATTGAGTTCCAGGTGGCCGCCAACCCGGGCCAGCCTGCGATGCCCCTGGCCAAGGTGGCTTCCGGCGGCGAGTTGTCCCGCATCAGCCTGGCTATCCAGGTCATCGCGGCCGGCAGCAATCACGTGCCCAGCCTGGTGTTCGACGAAGTGGATACCGGCGTCGGGGGCGGGGTCGCCGAAGTGGTGGGCCGAAAACTGCGGACCCTGGGCGACTCCCATCAGGTGCTTTGTGTCACCCACCTGCCCCAGGTGGCTGCCCAGGCGCACCATCATCTTCAGGTGAGCAAACTGGCAGGCAGCCAATCGACCCGCACACGCATCCGGGCTCTGAGCGACGAGGAACGCATCGACGAGTTGGCGCGCATGCTGGGCGGCATCGAGATCACCGCATCCACACGCACCCACGCCAGGGAAATGATAGAACAGGCCCAGCAGCCCGCGCCCCGCAAACGGCCGCCCAAAGGCCGGCGCCGCAAGGCGGACGCCTAGTATCCGGATCCGAAGGTAGGCTCGATCGACAAGACGGGGACGGCGGCACGCACCGGTTGGAATGAAGGGTTATGGGTCAGCCCGCCGCCCGACACTTGGAGCAGATGCCGTAGATATAAAGGCAATGGTCCGTCATGTCGTAACCGGCCTTCTCCGCGATGACCCGCTGGCGCTTTTCGATGGTGTCGTCCACGAACTCGTCCACCCGTCCGCATTTCACACACAGGATATGGTCGTGGTGCTCGCCTTCATTGAGCTCGAACACCGAATGGCCACCCTCGAAATGGTGGCGCTGAACCAGCCCCGCCGCTTCGAACTGGGTCAACACGCGGTAGACCGTGGCCAGGCCGATATCCTCGCCCGCCTCCAGCAAGGCCTTGTAGACATCCTCGGCGCTGAGATGGCGGTTCTTGCTCCCTTCCAGCATTTCCAGAATCTTCATCCGGGGCAGCGTCACCTTTAGACCCGCTTTACGCAGGTCCTGGGACTCAACCGCTGTTCCCGCTTTGTGTGGTCGTGTCATTCGAGTCACTCATGCGTTATCATGCCGCCCGGAATACGCACGGTCGGCAAAACGAATCCATATGCAAAAGCTTCTCATTTCTATCACTTGCTTTGCAAGTCTGATGCTTGCCGGGTGCTCGTCCTTCCCCTTCCCCTTCGTGCACCGAATCGATGTCCAACAGGGCAATGTCATCACCCAGGACATGGTAAACAGGCTCCAGCCCGGCATGACCAAGCAGCAGGTACGCTTCGTGATGGGCAAACCCCTGCTGCTGGACGCCTTCCATCCCGAGCGCTGGGACTACGTCTATTACAACAAGCCGGGGTATGGGAAAAGCGAGGAAAAACATGTCGCCCTGTTCTTCAAAGGCGACAAGCTGGAACGCATTGCCGGCACCATGCATCCCTCGGCGACCGCCAAGAAGACGTCCGAGACGCCGATCCAGACCTCGGTGGTGGTGCCCCCCCAGAAACATAAGGAAGTGGGGCTGTTCAACCGTATGTGGGACGCTGTCCGGTTCTGGAAGTAGACGGACTGGCCGCCTTGGCCCCGCGATCGGATGGCTCCGCCCCTGATGCAGAGCCGTTTCACCGGGTTCGTCCCAGCCGTCCGTCCTCCATCGCGTTGGGGTTGAGGCTCGACGCCGGTTGGCTTCATTAGCCGGACGTCTGTTGCGCAGTGCGGAACTAGCCGTCGCGGGAACCTTTGTCGTCTTCGATATCACCACCGCCGCGTTTCATGCGCTTTCCCTCCGCAGCCCGCTGTTTGCGGATCTCCTTCGGATCGGCGATCAGCGGGCGGTAGATCTCCACCCGGTCGCCTGGGCGCAGCACGTAATCGCGCTTGTTGAGCTTGCCGAAGATGCCCATCTTGGCCTGGGCGAAATCTATTTCGGGAAACCGCTCCAGGATGCCCGATTGCTGTACGGCCTGCTCCAGGGTCGTCCCCTCGTCCACTTCCAGAGCGAGAATCACCTGTTCGTCGGCCCGCGCATAGGCGACTTCCACCTGGATGCGATCAGCGCTTGCCATAGACGTCGGCCGCCCGCCTGTGAAAGGAGTCCACCAGAGAATTGGCAATCTGGCTGAATACCGGCCCCACCACCAGGCCAAGCATCCGGCTGGAGAACTCGAAGTCCAGGTCGAAGGCCACCTTGCAGGCATTCTCGCCGAGGGCGTCGAACCGCCAGAATCCCTCCAGATGCCGGAACGGCCCTTCCACCAGACGCATTTCGATCATCTTGTTCTTCTGCTGGCGGTTGCAGGTGGTGAAGGCTTTCTCCACCCCGCCCTTGCTGAGTTCGATGGTGGCGCGCACCTCATCGCCATTGCGGGCGGTTACGCACGCATTGCGACACCAGGGCAGAAATTGCGGATAGGCCTCGATATCACTCACCAGAGCGAACATCTCGGCCGGCGTATAAGGCACCAGGGCCGATTTGCTTATTGTGGTCAATGTGACTCCCCAGGAACAACCGACAACGCGAACCTCGGCATCAACGATGCCGTCCCAGCACACCCAGGATCACATCCAGGATGCCGCTGACGTTCAGAAACACCAGAATGATCGCCACCGGCGCCAGGTAGCGGACCAGCACGCGCCAGATACGGTAGCGGATTCCGTCGCCCATGCCGAGTTCGTCGCTGCTGGCCTGCCGGGGCATGCGCCAGGCGGCGAACACCGCGATCAGCAACCCGCCGAGCGGCAGCATGATATTCGCGGTCAGGAAATCCACCAAGCCGAAGATATTCTTGCCAAATAAAGTGTACTGGTCCCACACGTTGAGCGACAGCAGGCATACCACGCCCAGCGCCCAGGCCGCCATGCCCGCCCACGCGGAAGCCTTGACCCGGTTCATGCCGCGATTCTCCACCAGCCAGGTCACGATGGGCTCCAGCAGGGAGATGGCCGACGTCCAGGCGGCGAACACCAGCAGAATGAAAAACAGCATCCCGAAGAACGCGCCGCCCGGCATTTCCCCGAACGCGATGGGCAGCGTCATGAAGATCAGTCCGGTGCCCTTCTGTACCGGCAACCCGTACCCGAACACGATGGGAAAGATGACCAGTCCGGCCAGCAGGGCCACCAGCGTGTCCATGAATGCGATGATGATCGTGGTGCGGGCGATGGAGGCGGTGTGGGACAGGTAGGAGCCGTAGATCATGATGGCACCCATTCCCAGGCTCAGACTGAAGAAGGCCTGCCCCATGGCGTCCAGCACCCCCTTGGGCGAAAGCCTTTCGAAGTTGAGGTTGAACAGGTAGTGGACAGCCACATTGAACTTGCCGGTGCCCATGCCGTAGCCGACCAGCACCAGCAGCAGCAGGAACAGTCCGGGCATGAGAAACCGCACCGCCTGCTCCAGTCCGCTGCGCACCCCGCGGGACACCACCACGACGGTCATGGCCATGAAGATGGTATGCCAGGCCAGTAGGCGCTCGGGATCCTCGGTGAAGGTGGCGAAAATACTGCGCACGCCCTGTGCGGTGGCCCCGTTGAACACCCCCGCCCCGGTCCGGACCACGTAGGCCAGCGTCCACCCCCCCACCACGCTGTAGAAGGACAGGATCAGAAAGCCGGCGGCCATTCCCATCCAGCCGATCCCTTCCCAGACCGGCAGCCGCCCGGCCTCCTCGGCCAGCGTTCGCATGGTGTTGACGGGGGTCTGGCGGCCTCTTCGACCCAGCATGATTTCGGCCATCATGATGGGTACGCCGATCAGCGCCACGCACAGCAGATACACCAGCACGAAGGCGCCGCCGCCGTTCTCCCCAGTGATGTAGGGAAAACGCCAGATATTGCCCAGGCCCACCGCCGAGCCGGTGGCCGCCAGGATGAATGCGAACCGCGAGGACCACTCGCCGTGAATGGATGTGTGTCGCAGCCCCATAGGCCGTCCGAACCGATCACCGGGCCAATCTGCCGCGCCCATTGTCGGTGAAAAACCCATGGGCCACAACCGGCCACCGGAGCGGCAATCGGTTTCCGTGCAAGCCCGGCGGGCCTGATATAATGCCGTGATGAGCAAGCAGAAACCCAACAAGAAAGGTGCCACGGACAACACCATCGCCCTCAACCGGCAGGCCCGCCACGAGTTCACCATCGAGGAACGTCTGGAAGCGGGCCTGGTGTTGGAGGGGTGGGAAGTGAAGAGCCTGCGGGCCGGCCGTGTCCAGCTCAAGGAAAGCTACGTAGTCGTCAAGGACGCCGAAGCCTGGCTGTTGGGCGCCCACATCACGCCCTTGCCGGCGGCCTCCACCCACGTTCACCCGGACCCGACCCGCACCCGCAAGCTGCTGCTCAACCGCCACGAGCTGAACCGACTGATCGGCGCCGTGGAGCGCAAGGGCTATACCCTGGTGCCGCTGGTCATGTACTGGAGCCGCGGGCGCGCCAAGCTACAGATCGGGCTGGCCAAGGGCAAGAAAGCCCACGACAAGCGGGCCACCGAGAAAGAGCGGGACTGGCAACGGGAAAAGCAGCGTCTGCTGCGCGCCCGTTGAAAACCGATTCCAGCGCCCCCATAAATGCCTCGAAGGCCGGAAACCACCCGCCAAAGGAGCGATTTCTGGTATAATGGCCACAGTCGAATGAAACCAGGGGGCGACTTGGATTCGACGTGGGTCGCAAAACCTTAGGTGCATGCCGAGGATGCAGATTTCCTCGTAAATCCATCTGCAAACTTATAGTTGCCAACGACGACAACTACGCACTCGCTGCTTAAAACCCAGTAGGGTGCCGTCTGACCGGGGCCGTGCTTGTGCGCCCGTCATCAGGCGTCGATTCTCACAAGCTCGCGGTGAAGCCCGCCCGGGGCGGACCCGTTAAAACCCTTACCGGGCTCGCCGTCTGTCTTCCCTGCCCGTCGGGTAGCAGCCGGTTAAACTCAAAGACTGGGATAAGCATGTAGAGCCGAGGGCGGAGGGCTCACGGACGCGGGTTCGATTCCCGCCGCCTCCACCAAATGAAAAGGGGTTGCCGACAGGCAGCCCTTTTTTATTTGGTGGTGGTGGTGCGGATGAGAGCCTGCGTTCTGCGGGTTGCCGTAGCGGAGCGTAGGTACACTTGATGAAACTCCGATAGGAGGTTCTAAGTGTCGATTCCCGCCGCCTCCACCAAATGAAAAGGGGTTGCCGACAGGCAGCCCTTTTTTATTTGGTGGCGGTGGTGCGGATGAGAGCCTGTGTTCTGCGGGTCGCCGTAGCGGAGCGTAGGTACACTTGATGAAACTCCGATAGGAGGTGCTAAGTGTCGATTCCCGCCGTTTCCACAAGTTCGACATTCAAAGCCGTCCTTAGACGGCTTCTTTGCTGCTTCAACACAGCCAGTCCTGCTCTTGAAGCCATTGGCAACTGAGGTCTTCGCGCCAACCCTTCCAAAATTCCAGCGACCGTTCAGGCCTTGTGCCGCTTCTCGACCTGTATCTTCCAACTGCGACTAGACACCGGCATCCACGCCTTATCAACTGACTTCGCCGCAGCACTGCAGTCGGAGACATTCGGCTGACTCGTGTCCGGCCGATCGGATCTGGCCTACGAGGTGATCCGTTCACCCTAGAGGGGCCCGAAAACCGCTTTCAGGGAGCCTCATCCCCGGCCCCGTTTGCTACGGCAAATAGACGCTCTGCAATTCCACCACGATATTGCCGTTCGACGCGGTCGCTTTGGATGTCACCCGGTACATCTGAGTTGGAAGCGGTCCGGTGTAGGAGCTCGTGTTGGTGAGGTTTTCGCCCGGTACAGGCGCAGGCGGCATCTTCTCCAAAAGATACTTCGGCGCGGGCAACCCTTTCAGCGCAGCGACCCCCGTGTAGGCCCCGTAGTTGCGCGCATTAGCCCAGTCGCCGGCGCTATCCCAATAAGGCGCCGCGCTGGCGCTGCTGGTCGCACTGGTGGTCACGTCCAGACAAAGACCGTCCGTGCAACTCGTATCAAAGGACACCGGCCCGTTCTTTACCAGGTCGGTTTCACCATCCTGAAGAGCCGCCTCCGCCGCCTGGAACGCCAGGTCCCGCTGGCGGGTATTGCCCGCCATCTTTTCTTCCAAAGTCGTGGTATGCATGGCGACGATGCCGATGATGGTCATAACCAGCAGAATCAGCAGGCTCACCACGAGCACCGCGCCACACTGGCGACGAATACTACCGCGGATGATCACGTGCATAGCCGTCTCCACCTACTCGGACCTGTTGCGCAATGCAACCGTGTCTCCGAATGTCCAATAAAGGCGCCGATCCGGGGGATTGTAGGTACCGCTCCCGAAAGACACCGGCTGGGGCGTCGGCGCCAGGTTGTCGGAATTGGACGCCATCAGCAGGTCCAGCCGCACGCTTACCACATTCGACCATTCGTTCGCGGCGTTCACCTGTGCAGCCGTCAGATATTCGTTCGCCGATTGGTCGCTGGTGGTATCCACCCCATACAGGACATTGATGTCCTGCACGTTGTCGACCAGTTCCTGCGTATTTCCCTCGATGTCCATCCTGTACAGAGCCGGCCGTCCCTTGGGGTTGTCAGGATCCGGATCATTCGAATCGTAACCTATATAGTAGGTGTTGCTCTCATAACTCATGGTCTGGGCGTTTCGACCGTAGTTGCGGCTCAAACGGTTAGTGGTGTTGTAGGTTCCCTTACCGTAGCTCAACGTGACGCCGCCCAGGCTGTTGGGCTTTGGCGTGTCGGTGCTTCGAAACAAGTCGGCGCTGGCGCAGTCAGTCACCAAAACGTACGAACCCTGCGCCCAGTTGCCCGCATTACTCGTCACTTGCATATTCGAATTGACCGGGTCCACATTCCCCGTCAAATTCGCTCCGTCCGACGAGCCGAACTCAACGGCGATCACCGATGTGCCTGGCACGATATTCGCTGGCGCCCCGTTCCCGTTCGTCACCGCACTCACGGTGTACCCACTCGGCCAAGTGGAACCGGCCGTGTACGTAAAGCCACGAATGATATTGGCTGAGCTGAACGACATCGTGGGAGCCGGTTTCGCAATAACGTTCGGAGTCAAGTGGTTGATACTCGCGCACCCCATATACCCGGCCATGCGCAGATCGTGCACCAGAAAATGCATCGCGAAACGGCCATTCTCCTGCATCCGTGCTTCCGCCGTGAGTACCCGATCGCTTTGTTTCGAAGACAGATAGATCTGCAACACGCCAGCCATGAGTATCAACCCCACCACCATGGCCACCATCAATTCCACCAGTGTGAAACCAGTCTGCAACAGCGGGCGCTTGGCTCGGATCAGGTTCATGGTCGGAAACTCGTCGTGAACGTGGTGTCTGCCGAACCCGAGTTCTTGTCGTCCCAGCTGACAGTAATCAGGTACGTGAGGCCATCGCTGGCCAACGTAATCTTCCCCGTCCCGCTCGGTAGACGATCCTTGAGTTCCTTAACCCATTGAGCGAGGTCGTACTGCGCCATCTGAGCGGCGTTGCAGTCCGTTGCCGAGCTGCCGCCCACCGTCGCGCAGTGCTGCGGGCTGCTCGGAGCCGTGCCGTTGAAGGGTACATAGTCACCCGCGAAAAGCCCTGCCCCGTTGGCGCGCATTCGATCGGCGATATCGTAGGCCAACAAAGTCGCCTGGGTTCTCATGTACGCTCCGCCGTTGGATCGCATGCCGCTGGAAAACATGCCGGCGAGACCCAAAAGCCCAATCGAAAGAATCAGCAGAGCGACGAGCACCTCGAGCAGCGTAAATCCTCTTGCCACCGGCGCCTCTTTGAACATTCGCATGGTATTCAACCGCTCCCTACAATTTGCAGCTCGCCGGCATCGACGCCGGCTGGCCAAGGGGATTGACCACAACGCCAAGCGCCTGCTGGCCGCTGCAGACCTGCGGTTTCAGAAACAACATATACACATCGCCGGTAGCGGGGCCGTTTGCCAACAACCCGGATGGCAGATAGCTCAGATAGGCTGGCGTGCCGCTGGTCACCACGGTAAAACCTGTAAGCGTTCCTCCGGAACTCGCCAGACCCGCCACCTCCGACGCCGTGGTCGTCGTTCCCGACGAGTCCGCTGTCGATGACTGGATGATTTGGTTGCTGCTGTTCAGCACTCCGCTGTTGTTGGCATCGGTGAACACGATCCACCCCGATGCCCAATTGGCACTTGTCCCTGTGGTGCAGCTTTGGCCATTTGCACTGGGACAAACGCTCACCGAGGTCGAACGGCTCACAGCGGCAGAGCGCGCCGTATTGATCGCCGCCATCAGGGAATTCCCTTGGCTGGCAATACGGTTGTTGGTAATCATGGCCCGGAAACTGGGTACACCCCAGGTCAGCAGAATCGCCGCCAGGACCATCGTCACCAGCAACTCAATCAGCGTAAACCCTTGCGCTTGTCTCATTGCGGTCCGCTACCAGCAGTTGGCGTTCCCACCCGACGAACTCTTTACCCCTTTGGAGTCGAGGGTCAAAGTCCCGCAGGCCGTGTCGTTCGTCTGGTCCCCCTGGGGCACGGCGCTCAGTATCACGCATGAGGCAATGGTTGCACCGGCGCAGGCCGCCGCCTTGATGCTGTACCAGCCCTTGGAAGAAGAAACCCCACCACTTGCGTTCAGTTGGTAGTCCAAACTGCTGAGATCGGTGGTATACGCCGGGGGGGTCACAACGGTGAAGTTGCGCTGTTCAGCCTGCATTATCTGCATAAGCATCGCCTCTCCGTCGGAGCGGCGCGTCTCGCGCACCTTACCCACGTAGGCCGGATAGGCCACCATTGCGAGGATCGCCACAATGGCAACAGCTATCATCAGCTCTATCAAGGTGAAGCCGCGGCAATGGCCATGTGCTGTTCCGCGCCAGCGTGAACTTTCCAGCGACATGTCGCCTACTCCTTTTGGGTCGGCTTGACCGGCCAAAGCATTCGGATGGTACAGCCGCCCTTTGCGTTGCCGGTCACGGAATAGCGCACCGTCATACCGGGCACCACGTCGTTGATCGTTGTTCGGGAGCCGCTCGATCCCGCGCCCATAGCGCCGCTAGGCGGAAGTCGACATGTCCTGTGCCCGATCTCCACCGTATTGGCGCCGGGATGGACGGCAGTGACAATACCTTCGTTGATGTGGAAGGTCATGGACCCTAACCCGTAGATTGGCCAACCGCCGAACACTGCCCCCATCACGGTTGCGGCCACCAACTGTCGAGAATACAGGGACATCGCATGTTTCCTCATCGTTTTGCAATCACTTCAGCTGGCGCCAGGACATGCGTCCGGCAAGGGATCCGCCCCGTTCGTGCACGGTGACTATGTTTCCGCTCGAC
>CAZNBB010000031.1:0-33469 GCA_964571225.1 uncultured Gammaproteobacteria bacterium | reverse complement strand
GCACACCACGTGAACACGGGCATGCGCAGCCACTTCATCCCCGGCGCCCGCATCTTGATTATGGTGGCGATGATGTTGATCGCCCCCAGCGTTGTGCCCACGCTGCCGATCTGTATTGCCCACAACCAGTAATCCACGCCCACGCCCGGACTGTACGGGAGCTCGGTCAGCGGCGTCAGTCCGATCCAGCCGTCATGGGAGAAGTCTCCCAGGTACAGGGACAGCATCACCAGCGCTGCGCCGGCGGTGGTCAACCACAGCCCCAGGGCGTTCAGATACGGGTAGGCCATGTCCCGTGCGCCGATCTGCAGCGGCACCACGATATTCATCAGTCCCACCAATATGGGTGTGACGGCGAATATGAGCATGATGGTGCCGTGGGAGCTGTAGATCTGATCGAAATGAAAAGGTGGGATGTACCCGTGAAGAGCTTCCAGGTGGCCGGCGGACTTAGGGCCGACCGCCATCAGTTGCTGGGTGCGAATCATGACGGCGTCGATGAATCCGCGGAACATCATCACCAGACCGACCAGGATATACATGACCCCGATCTTCTTGTGATCAACGGACGGCAGCCATTCGCGCCACAAATATCGCCAACTGCGGGTGTAGGTGACGCCGGCAAACAAGGCGAGGCCTATTGCAACGGCGAAGGCGAACGCCCCCAGGATAATGGGGTTCTGGTAGGGAATCTGATGCAGTGACAGCCGGCCTATGAGGGGTGACCAAGGCCCTTGCAGATGAACCAGCATAACAGGTCTCTCCTTGTTGCCTGTCCCGTGCTACATGTGCGAAGTCATTCCCATGCGAGTGGTGAACACTTTCCCTTGTTTGACTTCCTGGATCACATGATCGAACAGGCCCGTCTGCACGCGGGCGTAGTACTTCACGGTGTGATGCAAGTTGATGGTGGGTCTGGCCACCCGGTTGAACGCCGCGTAGCTCAGTGCTTTCTGATCGGCTTTCACGTTCTCCACCCATCTGCCGAACGTGCCCGGCGGGATGGCCTTGGTCTGAAACTGCATCCAGGAAAAGCCCGGCCCGCTCAACGTGGCGGAAAATCCCTGGTAGGTGCCTGGATCGTTGACGAGCATGGTCTGTTTGGTGCGCATACCCGGCATGGCGTAAATCTGGCCGACCAACTCGGGAATGAAGAAGCTGTTGGTAACGGTGGCCGAGGTGAGCCTGAAATGCACGGGGGTGTCTATCGGAACGACGAGCTCGTTGAGGGTCGCGATGTGTTGTTTCGGATAGATGAACACCCACTGCCAGTCGGTGCTGATGACGTCCACTTCCAGCGGGCTGGTATGGTTGCCGACCTTCTTGTCGGAAGAAATAGCGGTTGGGTCGTAGGGATTTACTTCGTGAATTCCCACGAAGGAAAAGTAGCTGAGCAGGCCCACGGCAAGTAGGGGGATGCCCCACATTATCGCTTCAATGCGCGTAGAGGATGCCCAGTGGCTGTCGTATCTTCCCCGCGGCCGGGATTCCCGATAACGCCACAGGAACCACACCAGCAGCGCAGCGGTGGGAATGATGATGCCCAGCATCACCGCCACGTCGACAATGATGAAATGCAACTCGGCGCCTGCTACCGGGCCCTTGGGATGGATGAGCCAGAAGTGCGTTGTACTGCAACCGCCGAGCAGTACAACGGGAAGGATGAACAGCAGTCGGGCGATCCTGGGGTGCTTCTTGTCGTCCTTCATGGAAACGGATGGGTCCTCCGATATTCAATGGATCTGACATGCGCGTATGCTGCGGGTGCAGTTTCGGAACGCGGTCGCGGGATCATTGTGCTCGGAAGAGCGGTGCATATCAGCCGTCCCTGGTTGCATTGACACATAATCCCTTAACAACAAGCAGTGCGCCGTACTCGAAGGAACGTTTGTAGCGCAGTGTCTATTCCAGACAGGTGCAAGTATAGAACACCGAACGCCGCGCTACGCCGTTTCATCGTCGCTTCAATGGGTCTTGAACGCGCGCAAATTGCCTGGGCATTCATCGAGCGCAGTTAGCGCGCAGGCGCAAAGAACTCTTGTGCCGGCGCGGCCGACAGGGCTGCGCGGGATCGGTAGGGGGTGGTGCCCGCCGCGGCTACGCGACGAGCAGCAGATGGCTGAAGATGAGAGTGGCGTAGAGCACGGACAGGTAGGAAATGGAGGCGGTGAACACGCGACGGGCGTACTGGTCCATGGCGCGGTCGACGGGCATGCGTTTGAGCTGCAGGGTCATGCGCAGGTACCAGATGCCGCTGACGGTGGCGACGACGCCGTAGAGCAGGCCGCCCCCGAGAAACGCAGGGACCAAGCTGACGATTAGGGTCGCGACGGCGTAGTTGACGATCTCACGGCGGGTGCGTTCCACGCCGTGGGTGACCGGCAACATGGGAACGCAGGCCTTGGCGTAGTCGTCACGAAAATACAGGGCCAGAGGCCAGAAGTGGGCCGGCGTCCACACGAAGGTCAGGGCGACCAGAGACAGGGGCAGCAGGGAGACGGGGTCGCCCACGGCGGTCCAGCCGATCAACGGCGGCAGCGCGCCGGCGAGTCCTCCCCAGACGATGTTCCAGGGCGTGTTGGGCTTGAGATAGACGGTGTAGACCACGCCGTAGCCGACGGTGCCGATGAGGGTCAGCACCAGGGTGGTGACGTTGGTCCACAGGGCCAGTACGGTGATCGAACCGAGCAGCAGTGCGAGGGCGTAGACGACGGCGCCGGCGTAGGTGATGCGTCCGTTGGCCAGGGGGCGTCGGCGGGTGCGACGCATGTGCTGGTCCAGGGACGGTTCGATAAGCTGGTTGAACACGCCGCCGGCGCCGCCGGCCAGAGCGATGCCGAGCAGGCCGGCCAGGGCCGCGACAAGATGGTGCCAGACCTGTGGGGCGAGGAACTCGCCGACCATCGCAGTGAACACCAGCAGCGAGACCACCCGGGCTTTGGCGAGGGTGAGCAGATCCCTGATCAGGGTGGGCAGGTTGCCCGGCGAGGCAGTGCCTATCAGCGCTGCCGCCTGGCGGTCGTCGTCGAGTTCGAATTCCGTCATTGGGTCCATCTTTCTCTTCCCCGGCTACCGTTTGGGCGCCGTCAGGGCTGCAGTTGTCTGCCGCCCCATAGATCGCGAATGTCTCGCAGAGTGTGTTGAACGGGCGCGCGCCGGCACTGCCGGCACGCTCAATGCCAACGCAGTACGATGGCGGTGGTGATCAACAATGCCATGACCTGATGAAAGGCCACGATGGCGCCCGGCGATTTCGGACGCAGGTTGACTCCATGGAACAGGAAAAATCCCACTGCCGCCTGCAACAGCGCAAAGGCGAAAGCCACCGGGTACGCCGAGCTCAGCCACCCCAGGGTTCCGATCACCAGCAGGGCGGCAATGCCGTGCACCACGAACATCCACTGCGAGCTGCGCTGCGGGCGCATGAACGCTTCGATGGGCTGGCCGAATCCTCGCTGACCGGTGACCATGCCGCCCATGAAGACGGCAAACAGGACGGCATGCAGGGCAACCGTGCCTTCCAGGTAGGGCGCCAGGCGTATCCCGGGATAGGCAAGCGCCACCAGAAAATTCAGAAACACCAGATAGGCCAGCAGGCCGTGGGTGCCGTGAACCGCGGCCGGCGCCCGGCCGGCCAGCACATACAGCGTGCCCATGCCGAACAGGGCCGTGACCACGATGAGGCCCAGCCCTGCAAATGTCATGTAATCGGGATGCAGAATGGCGAGTGCCAGTGCAGTCAGACCGACGGCGGTGGCGAGTACCCGGTGGGCGGCTTCGGGATCGCCGCGCAGCATCAGCACCACGATGTTGCGGGTGTAAGGCCAGCGGGTGCCCAACGAGAGGCCGTAGCCGAAACCCTCGACGATGCTCCCAAGCAGAATCAGTGCACCGGCAAAGACCACCTCGGCGAGCATGAGGCCATCCACGATGGCGCCCTTGGCGGGGAGGGGGCTGGTGGCCGCGCGCCAGATACCAAGGGCAATGGCCAGCAGCACCATACTGGCTATACCGAGGCCGATGACGCGCACCGTCAGGGTCATCTCACCTTCGACGGTATGGTACGGGTCCGCACCGGCCGGGGCGTCGGGGGCTTCTGTTATGGTCGTTTCACGCATGCTTTACAAAGTCCGGGCGAGTTCACGGGTGGCGCGTATTATTGCAGTTTCGGCGCACAATGTCAGAGTGCCCTTAATGCATGCCTGGGATCATGGTGCGCGCAGCAAGTGCGTGGAACATCCACATGGACAGGCCCACCAGCAGAATGAATAGCGGGATGGTCAGTACGAACGCCGCCGTGTGCCAGCGCTGGGTTTCCGAGAAATTCAGGTGAAAAAGCAGATAGGACTGGATCAGCACCGCCGCCATAGCGATGACGGCGATCACCACTTGGGCATCCAATGCAGGCAGTCCCCGCTGGCGGACGATGAAGAATGACAGCGCCATGAGGGCGGCCGAGACCAGAAAGCCGACGACATAGCGGGAAGAGCTCGCCATTTGGACTTCCGGATGATCGAGAGGACTCGGTCGGTCGTGTGACATCAGAGGCTCCCCTGCAGGTAGATGAATGTGAACACGCACACCCAGATAATGGCCTGGAAGTGCCAGAAGATTCGCAGATTGAGGAGGCGGTAGACGATATCGTCGGTGAACCCCTCCCGCAGAACCTGCACCGCCATCACGGCCATCCACAGCAACCCGAACACCATGTGCAGGCCGTGCGTGAGCACGATGGTGTAGTAGGCCGACAGAAAGCCGCTGCGCTCCGGGACGATGCCGCGGCTTGCCAGGTTGGCGAACTCGTGGACTTCCATACCCACGAAGGCCGCGCCCAGGACGAAGGCGACGGCGATCCAGTTCAGCACGCCTGCCCTATGCCCCCGTTTGAGCGCCGACATGGAAAAGCCGAAGGCGAGCACGCTGGTGAAAACGAGCATGGTTTCCGCCAGGGCATCGCCCGGGCGCAGGATCTGCGTCGCGCTCGGCCCGCCGGCATAGTTGTGGCCCAG
Source organism: uncultured Gammaproteobacteria bacterium (assembly GCA_964571225.1). GTDB lineage: Bacteria > Pseudomonadota > Gammaproteobacteria > DATFLG01 > DATFLG01 > DATFML01. Next base: position 28,460 of record CAZNBB010000031.1, on the reverse strand, counting down.
CACGGCGTAGGCCGTGAACAACGCCGCGAAGATCATGGCGTCGCTGAGCATGTACAGCCAGAACCCGAAGGTTCGGGTGGAGATCATGTCGTGGCCGTGGTGGCCCGTGTCCCACAGAACGGTCGCGTCGGGGGCGATGCTTTCGCCGGTGTTAGAGCTCATGGGTGCTACTCCGGGAAATTGGACGATAGTGATGGCGGTTGTCGGCGCTCAGTCGCCGGGATGCCTGCTGGACGGTGCCTGCCGCGAGGCGATGGCGCCGCCGGCGGCGCCGCCTGCCGGTACCGGCTGCGCACGCGGTTTGAGCGGCACCACGGACGCGCCGTTTTCCAGTCGCTCGATCTCGGCGGCGGAGATGACGTAGTCCGTGTCCTTATTGAAGGAGCGCTGGATGACGGCGGCCACGATGGCGACCAGGCAGAGGGCGGTCAACCACCAGATGCGCCAGACCAGCCCGAAGCCCAGCGCGAACGACAGCGCCCCCAGCACCAGCGGCACTGCCGTGTTCTTCGGCATGTGGACATCCTGGAAGCGTTCGGGACGCAGGCTGCCGAGCCCCTGTTCGCGGCGCCACGCCCATTCGTCCCGGGCGTGCACCCGTGGGGTGACGGCGAAGTTATAGAAGGGCACGGGCGAATGAGTCATCCATTCCATGCTGCGGGCCGTGCCCCAGGCATCCGCTCCGACCCGGTTTGCGTTGCGGTCGCGGATGCTGACATACAGTTGCTTGATCTGATAGTAGGTCGCGATCCAGTACAGCCCGATGCCGACCTCCTCGGCGATAAGCAGGGCACGCCAGCGCGGGTCGAAGACATAGTCCAGACGTCGCGTCATGCCCATGAAGCCCAGGGTGTACATGGGGATGAACACCATGATGGAGCCGGCCGTCCAATACCAGAACACCTTTCTGCCCAGGGCTTCGTTGAGCTTGAAGCCGAACACCTTGGGGAACCAGTAGCTGATGGCGCCCATGATGGCAAAGGCGATGACCAGGATCATGTTGTGGAAGTGGGCCACCACGAACACGCTGTTGTGCACCTGGTAGTCGATGGCGGGCACCGCCAGCATCATGCCCGTCAGCCCGCCCGTGAGAAGTATGAACACGCCGGCGGTGGCCCACAGCATGGGCGTATCGAAGCGCAGGCGCCCCCGGTACATGGTAAGCAGCCAATTGAAGACTTTGACGCCGGTGGGAATGCCGACCAGCATGGTGGAGACGCTGAAGAAGGCGTTGACGTTCGGCCCCGCCCCCATGGTGAAGAAATGGTGCAGCCAGACAGCCCACGACACGCCCGCGATGCCCAGCGAAGCCAGCACCATGGCCGTGTAGCCGAACAGGGGCTTCTCCGAAAAGGTGGGTACGATTTCAGAGAGCACGCCGAAGGCGGGCAACACCAGGAAGTACACCTCCGGATGGCCCCACACCCAGAACAGATTGGTGTAGAGCATGAGGTTGCCCCCCATGCCGGCGGTAAAGAAGTGGGTGCCCAGATAACGGTCCAAGCTCAGCAGGAACAGGGTGGCGGCAAGCACAGGGAAGGTGGTGACCCCGATGATGTTGGTCGCCATGGACGTCCAGGTGAACACGGGAAGGCGTGACCACGTCATGCCCGGGGCGCGCATCTTGACGATGGTGGCGATCAGGTTGATGGCGCCGATGGTGGTGCCGACGCTGCTGATCTGGATTGCCCACATCCAGTAATCGACGCCGACCCCGGGACTGTACGGCAGCTCTGTCAACGGTGTGAGGCCGACCCAGCCGGCGTGGGAGAAGTCGCCGACGAACAGCGACAGCATGATGAGCGCGGCACCGGAGGTGGTCAGCCACAGCCCCAGGGCGTTGAGATACGGATAGGCCATGTCGCGGGCGCCGATCTGCAGCGGCACGACCACGTTCATCAGCCCGACCAGAATCGGCGTTACGGCGAACAGCAGCATGATGGCGCCGTGTGCGCTGTACACCTGATCGAAGTGGTAGGGCGGCATGTAGCCGTGCAGTGCTCCCAGGTGGCCTGCCGAGTGGATGCCCACCGCCATGACCTGCTGGGTGCGTATCATTACCGCATCGATGAAGCCGCGGAACAGCATCACCAGCCCCACCAGGATGTACATGACGCCGATCTTCTTGTGGTCGACGGTCGTCAGCCACTCGCGCCACAGATAGCCCCATTTGCCGGAGTAGGTGACACCGCCGGCGAGGACCGCAGCGACCGCCAGGGCGAAGATGAAGGCGCCTACGACGATGGGATTGTCGAACGGAATCTGATGCAGGCTCAGCCGCCCGATGAGCGGGGTCCAGGGCCCTTGAAGATGAACCAACATGCCAGGTCTCTCCTTTTGGGTTTAAGGCTTCACATGTGCGCGGTCATGGCCATAGGCGTGGCGAAGACCTTGCCGCTGTTCACTTCTTTGATGACGTGATCGAACAGGCCGGGCTGCACCTGGGAGTAGTACTTCGGTTTGTGATGGACGTTGATGGTGGGTTTGGCGAGTTTGTTGAATGCGCTGTAAGTCAGGTGAAGGGGCGCGTGTCTGGTGTGCGCCACCCATTGCCTGAAAGCCGTTGCGGACACCGCCCGGGTCTGAAAGCGCATCCATGAGAAACCGGGTCCGCTGAGGGCGGCGGAGAAGCCGTGATAGGTGCCGGGGTCGCTGACCAGCATGGACTGTTTGGTGCGCATGCCTGGCATGACGTAGATCTGGCCGACCAGCTGGGGAATGAAGAAGCTGTTGGTGACGGTCGCCGATGTGAGCTTGAAATGCACCGGCGTGTGGGCGGGGACCACCAGTTCGTCCACGGTGGCGATGTGCTGCTTGGGATAGACGAACAGCCACTGCCAGTCGGTGGTGATGACGTCGACCTGCAGCGGTGCGGCGTGGGAGCCGGCGTCGACCACCGTGGGTTTATAGGGATTCACTTCGTGGATCCCCTTGTACGAGTAGTACCCCAGCACACCCACCGTGAGCAGCGGTATCCCCCAGATCAGCACTTCGATAGCGGTGGAGTGAGTCCAGGTGGGGTCGTAGCGGCCGGTACCTTTGGAGGCGCGGTAGCGCCACAGGGACCAGATCAGCAACAGGGCAGTGGGAACGATGATGCCGAGCATGACGGCCAGATCGAGGGTCATGAAGTGCAGTTCGGCGCCCGCAATCGGTCCCTTGGGGTGGAACAGCCAGAAATTGCGGGTGCTGCAGCCGCCGAGCAGGGCGACGGTACCAAAGACCAGGAAATGGGCGAGCCTGCGGTATCTCGGTTGGGTCTTGATCATCGTCTCGGGCCCTGTCTTAAGGAAGCAACGGTGTCGGTACGGGCGGTTGCTCCGACCGAAAATCGGTGCGTTGTCAGCGAACGGATGTGGCGGCGGAAACCGGGTCACAGGACCCGTGGGCGTCGGCGGATAAGGCTGCGAGGTTACGCAGTATCAGTGCCGTCGGTTCCGCTGCGGAATGACTCGTACGTCGGTATGTGCGGCGTACTTGAGGTGGGGAGGATGCCTCATTACGGCAGCCATGTTAAATTAAAAAAATATAATCATATATTAAAATACTAATTAAAATTTTTGGTAAATCTTGACGTTGGGCCGCCGTTGTTTGGCGAGCGTGAAATGCGCGCAGTGGATTTCACGGTGTTGGGCAAGCGTCGGCAACAGCAAATGGACAGTACCTGCTGTGCGCAGGATATGAAGACGATGCCGATTCGGCAGCAGCGTAGTGGTACATCTTGCGTCACGGTTGCCCGCCAGACACGGCATGAACGGGACGGTTCGCAAGGTGGGCGGGCTGGAAAGCACAGTACTTCCCGCAGGAACCGCCAGGCGCAGCGTGCGTCTTGCCGTTGCCGGTGGCCGCTATTGAAGAACGCCGGTGCAGAGCGCCGGCGTGTTGCAGGTCGGCGTCCCGGCGGTTATTTCGGTTTGCCGCCCATATCGATGGGTTTTCCCTGGGAAAGCGAAGTGATGTAGGCAACCAGGGAGCGCATGGCGGCGCTGTTGTAGGCGGGCGGTTTGCCGTGCAGGCCGCGGGCTACGCAACCGCGGATCTGGTCTTCCAGCGTGATCACCTGGTGGGCCCGGGCCTTGTAGCGCGGGAAGATGGCCGCGCCATTGGCGAGACTCGGGAACTTGTGGCCGTTGGGGAGTACCGTCGGACCCATCCCCGCGGCACGGTGACAGGCGGCGCAGGTCATGCCGTTGCTGCCGAATGTATCGTGCAGAAACTCATGTTTGCCCTGGGCCACAGCTTTGGCCAGGGGACCGCTGATGGCCGCGTCAGCGCCGGGTACGGCGAAACACAGGGCGGCTCCGAGCAGCGCTGCGGCTGCCACCGCCTGTTTTCTGGATGCTGGTGTTGCGTGTCCCATGGGACACCTCCTCTCTAATTAGGTCTGCCAGTCTTTCTGGTTGAGTCCCGTGAGGCTGTCCGAGTGACTCGGATCGGTAGACCCCTGCGAGCAATGGTTGTTCCCGGCGGAGGAGGCGTTGCGAGGAAGATTCCCTGCGATCAATGTGGATCGTCGTCCTCGCCAGTGGCGGGCTTTTTCTTCTTGCGGCCGATCTCGCTGAGGGGCACCACCACCGGTCGCTGGGGATCGTCGGCGTAGCGGGGCCGCATGTTCATGGCCTCGCCCGTCGCTTCGGTCAGTTCCACCTCCCGGGCGGTGATCAGGCTCAGGCAGTCCCGGATGCCGAGAATCGTCTTGTCCGACAGGGGGTGTCTTTGCCCCGGCGGCGTGTAGGTGTCCTTTGCGATATCCGTGAGCACGCGCTTCATCGCACGTATGATCTGCAGCTCTTTGGCTGACTCGTCGGCTGCCATGTCCGTCCCCTTCAACGATCGAGTGTGGCGCTAGAGTCTGGCACAGCCCACCCCTCGGCGCGAGTATTTCGGCCGGCTCCGGTGGTGTCCGCGTGCGGACCCTTGCGCGGCTCGCCCGAATTCCCCATGCGAGGCGTGCCACGCGCCACCGCGATTGCCTGCCGCGGTTGCGGTTGACCTGGATCAATTGGCCGTGTCCCGGTGCGCCCTATGATGAGTTGGCCGATTTCTCTTACTGCGAGAGCGATGTCATGGCCTCCCTATCCCCGATTCCGATCCGTGGCGACTCGCCGTTCGACCTGGAGGACGCCTCCGCGTTCCAGCGTTGGAGCGAGGCGAAACTGGCGCGTTATCCCGCCGACATCGGCGATCTGATCGTTGAAGTGAAGGATCCCCGGCGGCTCAGCAGATCCGAGTACGGGGCAATGCGGGATCGTTTGCGGCGGGCCAACATGGCGATCTACGCCGGGCCCGCTCTGGACGATGATGATCGCTCCGTTCCCCTTTCCCTGGCCAGGCGCTTCGGGCTGTCCCGCATGGATCGCAACTGGCTGTGCGACTTCGACGGGCTGAGCACTCTGAGAGTGGCCACCGAGGGTGAACGCAAGAAATACGTGCCCTATACGACCCGGCGCATTCACTGGCATACCGACGGCTATTACAACGACGCGGATCGGCAGGTCCGTGGCCTGATTCTGCATTGCAGCCGATCGGCCGTCCGCGGCGGCGACAACGGTCTGCTGGATCACGAGCTCGCCTACCTGCTCCTGCGCCGGGAGAATCCCGACTTCATCCGGGCTTTGATGGATCCGCTCGCCCTCTCCATACCACCCGGCACGGAGACGGGCGGCGTTGCCAGGCCGGAGCGCCACGGGCCGGTGTTCAGCGTGCATCCCGGCGACGACCGCCTGCACATGCGCTTCACCGCCCGTCGTCACAATGCGTGCTGGAGAGACGATGCATTGATTCTCGCCGCACGGGAGCGGCTCGGCGCCATCCTGGAAGGGGAGCAGGGTTACGTGATGCGGGGGCGGCTGGAAGCCGGCATGGGACTGATCAGCAACAACGTACTGCACGACCGGGCTGAGTTCGAGGACGGCGGCGAGCGCACACGGCTTCTGTACCGGGCGAGGTTCTACGACACCATCGGCCTCTGAGAGGCCGTGACCATGGAAAGCTGTGTGGCACTCGCGTTCGAAACGGCCCGCTCGTGGCCGACGCGGCCAGGGTGCGCTCAGGACGCATCGTCGCCGTCGGCGGTTTCGCCCAGTGTGTCGGCCATGTGGGCGCCTCGCTCGCCCATGGGGCGGTCCGGGCCGACGGTGCTGTCCACGCCGGTCTGGTGTTCCATCTCGGCATCGACCTCGGCGCCCAGCAGGATGACGTAGGCGCTGACATAGAACCACATCAGAAAGACCACCAGTGCCCCCAGCGACCCGTAGGTCTTGTTGAAACTGGCCACATGGGCGACGTAGACGGAAAACAGCCAGGATGCCGCCACCCACAACAACGTCCCCAGCACGGCCCCCCAGCTGATCCAGCGCCATTTCGCCTTGTTGCGGCAGGGGCCGTAGCGGAACGCCACCGCAAAGAAGGCCATCATGGCCACCGCGAGCACCGGCCAGCGCAGCGCGCCCGTGAAGACCGGCATGATGGCCTGCGTACTTATGCGGGGCAGGGCGGCGACCACGGCGGGCGCCGCGACAATCAACAGCAACGCCAGCACGGCGAGCAGCAGTGCGACCACGGTCAGTGCGAGGGCAACGCCGTACAAGCGCAACGTGCTCCGGCGCTCGGTTTCGTCATAAACGATGTTCAGCGCCGTCATCAGTGCGGCCGTGCCCCACACGGCGCTGACCAGGGCGGTGAGCGAGCCCGCCACCACGCCGATGCCCAGGGCCGACCCGGGCGCTTTCGCCAGGGCTGCCATCTGTCCGCCCAGTATGGCGACGATGCGGTGGGGAAGGATGGCGCCCATGGCATCCAACTGACGGTCCACCTCGCTGGGGTCGGAGACCAACCCGTAGACCGACAGCAGCAGCGCCAGTGTGGGGAAGATGGCCAGCAGCCAATAGTAGGCAACGCCCGCCGCCACCAAATACAGGTTGTCCCGGGACATCTCCCGCCAGACGCGGTAGCCGACGTCCTTCCACCCCAGCAGCGGGATCTGCATTGGCCACTTCGCCGCCCGGCCCCGCGGATCGTGGTGTCTGCCTGCCATGGTGAGCCCCCGATTTGTCCGTCGACGGCGGGCCGTTGCGGCAGCCTGCCGGACGGAGTTCGGCGGTGGATCGTTGCGGCCTGTTCCCGGTCAGCGATGTTTCAGCCGTGCACCCGGGTGACGAACTCCGGGGGTTGTTCCAGGGTGTGGTGAAGGGTGCAGTGGTTGGCCGCGGCGCGGGCCGCTTTGATGCGCGAGTCCGGCACGCCGGGCCAGCGTATGTCCATATCCATGTGCCCGATGCGAAACGGATCGTCGGCATAGGACCACTTGATACGCATGGTCATGTCCGCATCCGAAACGTCGATGGTGTCCGCATAACTGGCCAGTACCGAGTAAGTGCACAGCGCGACCGAGGTGGCGAACATCTGCAAGGCACTGTAGTGGGCATCCGGATCCCGAGGTTCCACTTCCAGGCCTGGCTGGTCGAAGCTCTGGAATTCCAGGTCCTCCTCGGTATGCAGCAATATCTTCATAACCGGCTCCCCCGGGGTTGGGAACGCACGTTGCGGGTCAGGCCACTGAAAGTACAGCAGCCGGGCGCGGCGGATTCTACGGTACGCCCAGTGGGCTTTTGACGGCGTCGGCGAGTGGGCCGCTCGGCGCACAGGGCAACGTCGTGGCCCACGGCCTTCCGCGGGTTCGTCGATGACGGCGCGGGCCAATTGACGCCGGCGGAGCGGGGGCGCCATACTAGCGCCCGGTCCCAAGGACCCCCGTGGGTGCATTTCCTCTTTCGCATCCCGCCATGCGGCAGCGCACCGCGTTGCACGCCCGGTTATGGCGGCTTGTGCCGGTCCCCTCGCGACGATAAGCTGTGAACCCCGTCAGGCCCGGAAGGGAGCAGCGGCAGCAGTGGACTCGGGCGCCGGGGTGTGGCTGGCGCGGGCCGCCTCCTCTTTGCCGTTCGGCCCTTGACCGCCCCGGCTGCGAGCGGGGTGGGGTATAATCCGCGCAGTGACGGGACGGCCCGGTGACCCCGGGGCGCCATCTCACGAGTCCTGCTGCGAGTTGACCCCGGATCCATGAGTTATCAAGTTCTTGCCCGCAAATGGCGGCCCCGTAATTTCCACGAGATGGTCGGCCAGGAGCATGTGCTGCGCGCCCTGGTCAATTCCCTGGACCGGGACCGCCTCCACCATGCCTATCTGTTTACCGGCACCCGCGGCGTGGGCAAGACCACCATCGCCCGGATTCTGGCCAAGTCCCTGAACTGCGAGACTGCGGGAGTCAGCTCCCAGCCCTGCGGCGAATGCAGCGCTTGCCGGGAGATCGACGAGGGGCGCTTCGTGGATCTCATCGAGGTGGACGCCGCGTCGCGCACCAAGGTGGAGGACACCCGGGAGCTGCTGGAGAACGTCCAGTACGCGCCCACCCGCGGACGCTACAAGGTGTATCTCATCGACGAGGTGCACATGCTGTCCACCCACAGTTTCAACGCGCTGCTCAAGACCCTGGAAGAGCCGCCGCCCCATGTGAAGTTCCTGCTGGCCACCACCGATCCCCAACGTCTGCCGGTGACCATCCTTTCGCGCTGCCTGCAGTTCAATCTGAAACGGCTGCCGTTGACGCAGATCGGCGAATACCTGGGCCGCATCATCGAGCACGAGCAACTGGAAGCTGAGCCTGCCGCCCTGCAGCAGCTGGCGCGCGCCGCCGACGGCAGTATGCGCGATGCGCTCAGTCTGCTGGACCAGGCCATCGCCTACGGGGCCGGCGCGGTGCGCGAGCCGGACGTGCGCGCCATGCTCGGCACCATCGAACAGGATCACGTGGTGGATCTGCTGCGCGCCCTGGCTGCCGCAGATGCCCGGGCGCTGCTGGACGGGGTCGCCCATCTGGCCGAGCAGGTGCCGGACTTCGGCACGGTGCTTGCCGACCTGCTGTCCATGCTGCAGCGGGTGGCGGTGGCCCAGACCCTGCCCGAGGCGGTGGACGACACCCTGGGAGACCGCCAGATGGTAATGGAACTTGCCGACCAACTGTCGCCCGAGGACACCCAGCTGTTCTATCAGATCGGGTTGATCGGGCGGCGGGATCTACCCCTGGCCCCCGACGGGCGCGGCGGACTGGAAATGGTGTTGCTGCGCATGCTGGCATTTCGGCCGGCCGACACGGCAGCCGGTGGCGAGGGTCAGGCGATGCCGGCCGACGGGCGGCCGACGCCTGCAACCCGCACCAGGCAAGCGGTTTCCGGGGCACCGGCCGGGGGTGGGGCGCGGCAGGCGGACGCTTCCGAACCCGACGCCCGTCACCCCGCCCCGCCGGCGCAGCCCCAAAGCTCGCCGCCGCCCCCGGCTGCGCCGCCCGCATCTGAGCAGAGCGCGTCCTGGCAAGCGCTCATCGACAAGCTGGGGTTGAAGGGCATGGTTCGCCAGTTGGCGGCCAACTGCGCGTTGCGTGATCATGAAGGGGACCGGATCGAACTGGTTCTGGATGCGTCCGTGGTGCAGCTGCGCAGCGCCGCGTTGGAGGAGCGCCTGCGTCAGGCACTCGCCAAGCACTACGGCCGCGATATTCGTCTGGTAATCGAGGCAGGCGATCCGCACAGTGAAACGCCGGCCCAGGAGCAGGCGCGCCGCGACCAGGAGCGCCAGGTGGCGGCGGTCGAGGCGATCGAAGGCGACAGCAACGTGCGGGCCCTGCAGGAAACCTTCGATGCCCGCATCCAGACGGACTCCATCCATCCGGTGGACTGAGCCGCGCCGCGGTACCGGCGTGCCGTCACCGCGGCGGCCGGCGGCCATTGACAGCGAGAGGAACAAGGCAATGAAAGGTGGTTTAGGCAACATCATGAAGCAGGCCCAGCAGATGCAGGAGAATCTGCAGAAGGCCCAGGAAGAGCTGGCGAACCTGGAAGTGACCGGCGAGTCCGGCGGCGGCATGGTGAAGGTGGTGATGACCGGTAAGCATGAAGTGCGCCGCATTTCGGTGGACGACAGCCTGCTGGGCGATGACAAGGACATGCTCGAGGACATGGTGGCGGCCGCCATCAACGACGCGGTGCACAAGGTGGAAGCGATGACCCAGGAGCGCTTCTCCTCCCTGACCTCGGGCCTGGGTCTGCCGCCGGGCATGAAGCTGCCGTTCTGAGACGACCATGACCCAGCCCATGCGCATCGAACGCCTCATGGAGGCACTGCGCTGCCTGCCCGGGGTGGGGCCGAAATCCGCCCAGCGCATGACCTACCACTTGCTGGAACGGGACCGCGAAGGAGGCCGGCGGCTGGCCGATGCCCTGGTGGACGCCATGGAACACGTGGGCCATTGCCGCCAGTGCCGGACGTTCAGCGAAGAGGATCTGTGTCCGTTGTGCGCCAACGAGCGCCGGGACCGCTCTGTGCTGTGTGTGGTGGAAAGTCCGGCGGACGTGCTGGCAATCGAGCAGGCCACCGGCTTCGGCGGCCTGTACTTCGTGCTCATGGGCCACCTCTCGCCCCTGGACGGCATCGGTCCCGACGAGTTGGGGCTCGACGTGCTGACCGCCCGCCTGGACGGCGGCGAGGTGAAGGAGATCATCCTGGCCACCAACCCGACGGTGGAGGGCGAGGCGACGGCCCACTATATCGGTGAGATGGCCCGTGAACGCGGCATACGGGCGACGCGGCTCGCCCATGGTGTCCCCCTGGGCGGCGAGCTAGAATATGTAGACGGAGGCACGTTGTCCCATGCCTTCAGCGGCCGGCGCGAATTCTAGCGCAACGGAGTTGCGCGGATCCGGCGAGACCAGAACACGTCTCAAAATCGTGGCTCGACCGTCAAGACAAGGCGCGCATTGCGAGAGGAGCGCAGTTTACGCGGGTAAATGAGCACCGCAGCGCGATGCCCAACGCAGGATTGGCGAGCGAGACGCATTTTGAGGTGGGTTCTAGGCATATCAGGGAATCATGGTCATGGACATCGCCCGATTGCCAGTGCCGGTTTCGGCGCAAAGACGATATCCCCAGCGCGTCAACCGTACCGTCGATCGCGGCCAGTCCGGTCAGTCCGACAGCCGTGCTCTGCAGCCTCGCCCACCGGCAGCCGCCGGCCAGGCCGTACAGGGCGAGCTGCTGCTCAATCAACGTTTCTACGGGGGGCGCCCCGGCGCGTTTCAAGCGGGTACCTACAGCACGATTGCCACGGCTGTCCCCCGCAGCGCGAATACGACGCAGGGGCAGCGGGCAGTGGGTGCCTACCTGGACAATGCCCGCCTCGGCACGGCAGGTGCGCAGTCCCAGGGACGCAGCGTCGACTATTTTGTCTGACCGCAGTCAGCCGGCCTCGCGTCGGGATTTCAATACTGTCATGGGGAACGGTCGCCGCGACCTGCGTGTCCGGGCGCCGTCCGTTTGGGCTCCGACCATTGGGGGATTGGGATGAGCGATTGTCTGTTCTGCAAAATGGTAAGTCGGGAGATCGAACCGGATGTCGTCTACGAGGATGACCAGGTGGTGGCGTTCCGGGACATCAACCCGCAAGCCCCTCTGCATGTTCTGGTGGTACCCAAACGGCATATCGCAACCCTCAACGATCTCGGTCCGCAGGACGAGTCCCTGATCGGCAGGATGTTCCTCGCGGCACAGAAGGTGGCGGCCGACGCGCAAGTCCACGAGCGTGGCTATCGGACGGTCATGAACTGTAATCCCGAGGCCGGACAGTCGGTATTCCACATCCATCTGCATGTGCTGGGAGGCAGACCCATGGCGTGGCCTCCAGGCTGAGAGCCGCCTGCCGTTTCTGTCACGCCTCTGGAACAGTTCTGTGGCGACCATTAATCGATTGATCCACGGGCGATTTCTGCGGCTCCATGGGGTTTGCCCCGAGGCGCTGTTACAGGGAAGAAACAAGCTCTCCCGACTTTCGTTCCAACCTGCTATGCCCCACGAGGCGTTTTGCCGGCCGGCAGGGCCGCCCGCATCCCGTCCCCAACCCAGTCATCCGAAAGTAAAAATTAAGTAAAGTCTTCGCCTGGATGCCGGTCCACCATCCGCGGGGCCGGGCTGCGTCCGCCGTGTCCACTCCATCGTGCTTGCCTTCTGTAACCCTGGGCTGCCAACGCCGGCCCTGTTCCACTCCCGTTGGTCATCTGCCAGGGCGTCTTATTTTGATTTTTATCAGCAACTTATTCTTCATTGTCCCGCGTAGGCACGACGCTTGCTCTGGTTGCTGCGAGCCGGCCTGTCCGGCATGTCCTGTTGCAGGCACCGACGCTGGAGCCGGCTGCAGGCCGCGACCCCCGGGAGGGACCACAGGCGATCCTGCGGTAGTCAGGGAACGCTTCAAAAAGGGAATGACAGTGGAGGTATGCGAATGAACAAGCCACTTTTGATCAGTCTATCGGCGGTCGCACTGGCGGTGGCGACCGCCAGCAGCGCCTACGCCAACCCGAAGAACAAGTTTGGGGACTCCAACACGGCGACGGTGTACTCCACGGCGACTGCCAACGCCAACGGAGGCAGCGGCGGCGACGCGGTCGGCGGCAATGGCGGCGCCGGGGGCGGTACGTCCGACACCACCGGGACGGGTGCGGGCGGCGCCGGCGGTGACGCCAGCGTGGCCGGAGCGGGTGCTGACGGAGGTACCGCTCACGCCTACAGCGAATCATTCAATACCGACGTGGAAGTGATTTCCTATCAAACCCTGAATTCTCAGGTCAGCGGAGCGCCGATCCGGATCGAAGGCGGCTACGGGGGCTATGGCGCCGAGGGCGGCTATGGCGGTGACGGCGGCTCTGCGGACGGTGCAAGTGGCGGTTACGGCGGACATGGCGGCATGGCCTCGGGGTCCGGTGATGCCAACGGCGGCGGCGGCAACACCGGCGGAGACGGCTACGAGGCCTGGGGCGACGGCAGTGCCGATGGCGGCTCAGCGGGATCGGGCGGTTCGGGCGGTTCGGCCAAGGGCTACGGCAACGCCGACGGCGGTGGCGCCAGCTACGGGGGCGACGGCGGCGACGCATCCGGGGACGGCAATGCCCACGGCGGTTCCGGCGGCAGCGTCTATTCCGGCAACAACGGCGGTAGTGGAGGCGGTGACAACGTCGCCGGGGCCGGCGGCACCGGGGGTACCACCGACAACGGCGGCAACAGTGCCAACGCCGGCGACGGTGGGACCGGAGGCGACGGCGGCAGCACCAGCAACGGCGGCAACAGCGCCAACGCGGCGGCCGGCGGCGATGGTGGCGGTGGTGGCAGCACGGCCAACGGCAACAACAGCGCCAACGGTGGCGACGGCGGTGCAGGCGGTGCCGGTGGCTCCACCAGCAACGGCGGCAACATGGCCAACGGTGGTGCCGGTGGCAGCGGCGGCGGCGGCGGTACAGGCGGAGCCGGCGGCAACGGCGGAGCCGGGGGCAACGGTGGCGACGGTGGCGGCGGCACGCTGAGCACCGGCAGCGTCAACGTGGCCGTTGGCGCCGGCACCTTCGGTGGCATCGCCAACATCAACGTGTCGTCGGGTCTGTACAACTCCACCCTGGGTGGCGTGTCCGTAGCGGCGCATTCCAACGTGAGTATCGGCAATTAACTGAGTCGGCGGAACGAAAGAACAGGGCGGGCAGGGGACGCAGACGCTTCCAGTCGAGCCCTGATATCGAACCAAACAAGGAGAGCGAGTCATGTACAAACCGATGCTTTTGGGTGTTTCGGCCGTCGCCCTGGCGGTTGCGGCCGCGAGCGCGGCCTATGCCAACCCGAAGAACAAGTTCGGCAATGAAAACACCGCCACGGTGACGTCCACCGCTACCGCCAATGCCAACGGCGGCTCCGGTGGCTATGTATACGGCGGCGATGGCGGCAACGGCGGCAGCGGCGCGAGCCCCGGTGCCGGTGGTGCCGGCGGGGCTGCGGACACCGCCGGTGCCGGCGGTGCAGGGGGCGCCGACACCCGCGCCTATAGCGAGTCGTTCAACTCCGATATCGAGGTGATCTCCTACCAGACTCTCACCTCCACGGTGACCGGTGCACCCATTCGGGTGATGGGCGGCGTCGGCGGCAACGGTGGCTACGGTGCCTCCGGTGGCGATGGCGGCAGCGCCGACGGCGCCTGGGGCGGCAACGGCGGCCACGGTGGCTGGGCACACGGTTCCGGCGATGCCAATGGTGGCGGCGGCAACGTGGGCGGTGACGGCGGCGACGCCTACGGCGACGGCAGTGCCTCCGGTGGCGATGGCGGCTACGGCGGTCACGGTGGTTACGCCAAGGGCAAGGGCGATGCCAGCGGCGGCGGCGGCAACACCGGTGGGTACGGCGGTACGGCGTCGGGCAACGGCGATGCTTACGGCGGCGACGGTGGTGACGTCTATGCGGGCAGCAACACCGGCGACGGCGGCAGCGGCAACACGGCGGGTGCCGGCGGCGACGGCGGCTCCACGGGCAACGGCACCAACAGTGCCAACGGCGGCGCGGGTGGCTCCGGTGGGGCCGGCGGCTCCACAGCCAACGGCACCAACACCGCGGACGCCGGCGCAGGCGGCGCGGGCGGCGCGGGCGGTTCCACCAGCAACGGCGGCAACACAGCCAACGGCGGCAACGGTGGTGCCGGCGGTGCCGGGGGTTCCACCAGCAACGGCGGCAACATGGCCTATGGCGGTGACGGGGCTGCCGGCGGCGCCGGCGGAACCGGCGGGGACGGTGGTGCCGGTGGCGCCGGCGGGGCCGGTGGGGCCGGTAACGGCGGGTCTCTCAGCACCGGTAGCGTGGACGTGGCGGTGGGTGCCGGCACCTTCGGCGGCATCGCCAATATCAACGTGTCATCAGGCTTGTACAACTCCACGTTGGGCGGCGTGTCCATTGCTGCCCATAGCGGCGTGAGCATCGGCAGCGGGACAGCCAGTCCCTGAGCCGATGGACGCCCGGGAGTGACACAGGGAGAAGGCCGGGTCCGGCGGTCCGGGCCCGGTCGGCAACAGGCCAACAGGAGAGCGTCATGTACAAGCCAATCACGATGAGTCTGTCGGCGTTAGCGCTCGCGGTGGCGGCGGCCGGTGCGGCCAACGCCAACCCGCGCAACACGTTCGGCAACGACAACCTCGCCACTGTGGAATCTATGGCCACCGCCAACGCCAACGGCGGCGACGGAGGCAGCGCTATCGGTGGCGCCGGCGGCAATGCCAGCCCCGGCGGCAGCGGTGCAGGCGGTGACGGGGGCAGTGCCAGTAGTGCCGGCATGGGCGGCGCGGGCGGCACCGCCCATGCCTACAGCGAGTCGTTCAATACCGATGTCGAAGTGATTTCCTACCAGACCCTGACTTCCACCGTGACCGGCGCCCCCGTGCGGGTGTATGGCGGTGTCGGTGGCGCCGGCGCGAGCGGAGGCGACGGCGGCTACGGCGGCAGCGCCCATGGCGGCGCCGGCGGAGACGGTGGATCGGTGGGCTACGGGTACCAAAACGGGACCGATAGCCAGCCGACGGTGCTTTCCGGGTCCATGGGTGGTTCTGGCGGCGCCAGCGGGTCGGGTGACGCCAACGGCGGCGGCGGCAACGTGGGCGGCGACGGTGGTTCCGCCAGTGGAGACGGCAGCGCCGACGGTGGCTATGGGGGCGACGGCGGCAACGGCGGTGGCGGTCACGGCGTCGCGGTGTTGTCCAGCGAGAGCCTGAACGGTGGCTACGGCTATGGTCACGGCGGTGCGTCCGGCGCCGGCGATGCCAACGGCGGTGGCGGCAACACCGGCGGCGACGGCGGTTACGGCACCGGCGCAGGCAATGCCCAGGGCGGCGACGGCGGCTCGGTCTATGCGGGCAACAACGGCAGCGGCGACGGCGGCGGCAACGGCGGAGGTACCAACACTGCGGGCAATGGCGGCAACGGCGGCAGTACCACCAACGGCGCCAACACCGCTGACGCTGGCAATGGTGGCACCGGCGGCAACGGCGGCACCACCAGCAACGGGGGCAACACCGCCAGTGCGGCTGCCGGCGGTGCGGGCGGTGCCGGCGGCACCACCAACAACGGCGGCAACAGTGCCGACGGCGGCAACGGCGGTATCGGCGGCGACGGCGGCACCACCAACAACGGCGCCAATGTGGCTTCCGGAGGCATGGGCGGCGCCGGCGGCGCTGGCGGAACCGGTGGTATGGGCGGCGCCGGCGGTGCCGGCGGCAACGGCGGCATGGGCGGTGGCGGTACGCTCAGCACCGGCGGTGCGACTGTCGCGGTGGCCGGCGGCACCGGCACCTTCGGCGGCATTGCCAACATCAACGTCTCGTCGGGGTTGTACAACTCCACCCTCGGCGGCGTGTCCATCGCCGCCCACTCGGGTGTGAGCATCGGCAGCGGGTCGGCGGTCGGCGGCCCGTGACCGATGCAAGGGGATGGGCTGGCGGGCAGGCATGCGGGGCCCGCCAGCCCTGAGGGAAACCACTCCCAGGATTGGACGAGGGATCGCGCCATGACAAAGCAGGTAGCGGGTTGGGTGCTGGCGGTCGCGATGTCGACCGGCGGGGGCATGTGCCTGGCCGACGGCAACAGTGCAGAGGGCAGCGACGACATGTTCGCTGCCATGGCCGCTGTCGATGGCCCGGAACTGGCAGAGTTCCGGGCGCGGGAAGGGCATACCACGATCACGGTGGAAAGCCACCAGGACCTGGCGGCCACCATCAACGGCAGCAGTTTCCAGGCGGGTTCCATCAACAGCGGTAGCGTGACCATCGGTCCGAACGCCCTGGACCACTTCGGTGGTGTGGGTTTGTTCAACATCGTCACCGGCAACAACAACGCCGTGGATGCGGCGATCGGCGTGACTTTCAACCTTCAGTAGGACGGCGCTGCCGTCCCGGGAACGACTGCTCATGAAAGCGACATCCAGGTGGCTGGCGATGTCGGCGGGCATGGTCCTGGCCTGCTGGGTGCACGCGGGCACTCTGCATATCCAGGGCGTATCGGGTGCCTTCAACGTGCCTGTGTCCAGTCTGGGCGAAGCGCGCTGGCAGACGGTGGTGCAACAGCGTTACGACTACAGTTGTGGATCGGCCGCCATCGCCACCCTGCTTACCTACCACTACGGCCTTCCCACGCCGGAGGCGGCCGTGTTCAAGGCCATGTTCCGGGTCGGCGATCAACGCCGCATCCGGGCCGCCGGCTTTTCCATGCTGGACATGAAACGCTACCTGGACAGCCGCGGACTGCGCTCCGACGGCTTCAGAATGTCCCTGGACCAGATCCGCAAGATCGGCGTGCCCATGATCGCGCTGGTGGACACCCGTGGTTACAAGCACTTCGTAGTGATCAAGGGTATCGAGGGCGAGCGGGTGCTGCTGGCCGACCCGGCGGCGGGCTCGGTGGTGCTGCCCCGTCGGGCGTTCGAGCGCATATGGAAGGGCCCGGTGCTGGCCGCCCGGGGCCGCCTGGATATTGCCCGTGAGCACTTCAACGCCGAGCGCGACTGGCGCATCTGGCCGCAGCCCCCCATCGCCCAGGGCCTGCACCGGGGCGGACTGGGGCTGTTCACCTTGAACCTGCCGGGCCTCAACGAGTTCGGGAGATAGTGCCATGACCAGACCCACCCCATGGCGGGCGATTGCAGACAGGTGCCATGGGCTGGCGGCGCTTGCCGGCGTCGCACTGTGGTCGGCGGTGGGCACCGGCGTGCAGGCCCAGGGTGTGTCCGCCGGCCCCTTCGCCGGCCTGCAGGTGGCGAGCGAGCAGGAACTGGCGGAACGCCGCGGCGGGTTCGCCTTCGCGGGCATGAAGTTCGAGTTCGGGGCCCAGGTACGCACCGTGATCGACGGCCAGCTGGCCCTGCAGAGTACGTTCATGCTGGACCGCAACGGGCAGCTGAGCGGACAGCAGCAAATCGGTGCCGGTGCACAGCCATTGGATGCGGCTACCGCAGCGCAACTGGCCGAGGCCGGTTTGCAGCAGGGCGCGGCCGGTGCCGGCGTGATCGTGCAGGATGCCAAAGGGACCACGTTGGCGGTGCATGACGTGACCCAGCGGCGCGTCATCGGTGTGCTGGCCAACACCGCCAGCGATCGCCGCATTCAGCAACAGATCAATGTGACGGTGAACGTCGCCCGCTTCAGGGAGTTCCAGCAGGCGGTACGCGACACCCTGTTGAGCAACAGAATCGGCCTGCAGACCGGCGAGCTGCGCTGACAACGGTCTGCACGGGGGCTGGCTTCGCGGGGAACGCCATTCCTACATGCTGTATGGAACCCGCAGTGTCATGGTCACGTCGGGCGCATCGGCCGTGATGCCCAGTTCCAGGTTGACGTTGGCGCTCACATGATCGCTAATGCGGTAGCCGAACCCCAGCAGCATGGAGCCCAGTTTGAGTCGCGACGAGCTTAGACGGGTGCCGTTGATGACGGTGTCGGTGCTCTGGATGAAATCCGCCTTGTAGCCGACCGTGAACGAAGCGGCCTGATTGATGGCATAGGCCATGCCGAAGCTCATGCGAAAGGCATCGCCGGGATCCACCTCCTGCACGGTCTGGGGCTGACTGCCGCTGACGGAAAAGGTCTTGTTGACGTTGTCCTTGAGATTGAAGTCATAGCCCAGATTGGCGAAGAACACCGCCGGGTCCGAGGGAAACAGGATGGTCACACTGGGCTCGATGGCGCGAAATCCGGAGCCGGTGGCCAGTTCCGTTTCAATACCGTCGGCGTTGCGGCTGACGTCGAAGGGCCCCTTGCCGGTGGTGGATTTGTAGCGCAGGTTGCCAATGAAGTAAGGCCAGCCGCCCCGACCGCGGTTGATCTGATAGTGGGCCGCCACTTCCACATCGCCGATGCCGGAACCGGTCAGGTCCCGGGTGATCTGTGTGGGCTGGTCGCCCTGGGTGGCTTGGGGAATGGTCGCCTTCAAGGTGTCGTCGCGGCGGATGTACGGAATCTTCGCTTCCAGCTCCAGGCGGTTGGTGACGCCGTAGCGCACGGTGAGCGAAGGCGCGAGCAGGTTGCGGTCGTTGTCCTGGGCTTCCAGAACGCCGATCAGGAAGGTATCCAGAATCTCCACCCCCAGGAACGTGAACCGGTTGACCTGGGAGTTGGAGTACTGGATCGCCGGTTCCAGCACCCAATGGCCTTCAGGGGTCAGCACGCCGCCTATTTCGGCGATGGATTGGATCTGCGGCGGCTTTTCGGTGGTTGCCGGTGCCTGCCCAACCGGCTTGCGGTCCGTTGTGGCCTGGGCCACCTGCCGTGGGACGGTCGCCGACGACGGTGACGGCGCCGTCCTGCGGGCTTGCGGAGAATCTTCCCGGGCAGCGGCCGCGGCGGGCGCCTTCGGGCCGGCCCCGCGGGCATTCTCCATCTGCCGGCGAGCCATTTTGTGGCGGTTGAGGGCGTCCAGTTCGCGCAGCTGCTGTTCGATCAGCGCCTGTTGGCGTGCCAGTTCCCGCGCCTGGGCGGCAAGCTGCCTTCGTTGTTGGGCGGTGACCTGGGCCTGCCGTTCCAGGACCTTCTGCAGCCGGTCCAGCTTCGCGTCCAGGGTCTCTCCATGGGCACCGCCGCCGGCCAGCGCCACCAGCAGCCCGCAGTGCAGGGCCGCCAACCGCAAACCTGTTCCCATGCCGATTCTCCCTGCATCGTTCGGTTCGCGCCGCCGCCCGCCCGTGCGACGGCCGCTCACGCCCGTGACCGTACCGGTTCGCCGCCGGAGCGGTTGGGCGTGCCCAGACCGTACTTCTCCATCAGGCGGTACAGCGTGATGCGCGCCACGCCGAGCCGGCGTGCGGCTTCCGATACGTTGTTGTTGGTCAGCGCCAGGCAATCCAGTATTGCCTGGCGTTCGGCCAGGCGGCGGGCGTGGGCCAGGGTCGCCGCCACTCCCTGGGGCGCTGTCTTGCTGTCCAGGCCCAATTCCACCGGCGAGATCAGACGGTGCTCACACATGATGGTGGCCCGGCGGACCCGGTTGACCAGTTCGCGCACATTGCCCGGCCAGTCGTAGCTCTTCATCGCTTCCAGCGCGTGGCGACTGAATCCGCGCACGTTGCGGTTACGTTCCTGGTGGTAGATGCGGAAATAGTGTTCGGCCAGCGCCTCGATGTCTTCCCGGCGCTCGCGCAGGGGGGGAAGGTTCAGGTGCAGCACGTTCAACCTGTAATACAGGTCTTCCCGGAATCGCCCGCCCAGAACCGCGTCCTGCAGGTTGTCGTGCGTTGCCGCTATGACCCGGACGTCCACCGGCATGGGCTCGGTGTTGCCTATACGCTCGATGGTGCCCTCCTGCAGGAAGCGCAGCAGGTTCACCTGCAGGTCCAGGGACAGATCGCCGATCTCGTCCAGGAAGACCGTGCCGCCGTTGGCGGCCTCGATGCGGCCCACATGGCGTCGATGGGCCCCGGTGAACGCCCCCTTCTCGTGGCCGAACAGCTCGGACTGGATCAGATGGGCGGGCAGGGCTCCACAGTTGATGGCCTGAAACGGCTGGCGGTTGCGCGGCGACTGGGCATGCACGGCCCGGGCGGCCAGTTCCTTGCCGGTGCCGCTTTCCCCGGTGATCATGACCGGGGCGTCCACGCTGGCCACCTTGCGGATGCTCTGGGCGACGGCGTGCATGGCGGTGCCGGTGCCCACCATGATCCGCTCCGACGGAGGGCTGGAAAGGGCCGGCGCCTGGCGGTTGGCGTTTGCCATGCCGCAGGCGTGGCCAATGGTGTGCAGCAGGCGGGGAAGGTCGACGGGCAAGGTGTGGTAGTCGAACAGGAACCCCGGGACCAGGCCGCTGCGGATGGCGGGTCCGAGCAGCGCCTTGGGTAGAACCCCGATCCACTCCACAGTATGGCTGGCCGCCATCAGTTCCTCGATTTGACGCTTGTGTGCTCCCAGAGAGGTTTCGTCGAAGTGGATCAGTCCGGCGCACACGTCCGGATCCCGGGACCAGAGGGCGGCGGTATCAACGTCGGCTGTAGTGGTCACTCGCCAGTCGGCGCCGGTGAGTTGCTTGTCCAGAAGGTTGCTGGCGGTCGGCGGCTTCAGGTAGATGATTCTCTGTCGTTCCATGATGGATGCTCCTGCTGTCCTTCGGATGCAACGGTGGGCGGGCGGAGGGAGATGCCGCGCATCGAGACAAGGGACATGTCGGCGGTACAGGCCGGGCGCGCACCCACCGCATGTCCCGCGGTGGGCGGGCGTTCAGGGGCCCGTCGGGTCGGACGGGAACAGGAACGACGGCGATGGTTGCTGTTGGGCGCAGAGGGTCGAGCCCGAGTGCGGGCAGCGGTGCGAAACCCGCTGGATCGTGGGGCATTGCCTGCCTGGTGTGCCTTGTCCGCGGGGATGTAGAAGCCGTTTCCATGGCCTCGCCCTCACAACGGGGTGTGGTGGGGCGAGCGTGCAAGGGCGATGCCATACAGCACACAGGCTTATGGTTCAGTCGGTTGGGCTGGCCTCTCGAAGTTGGCCATAAGGATTTGTAAAAAGAATTGACATTGTTTACAACGGGTGTTTCAGAGATGTTTTCAGGTTATCAGTTACTTATAACGATCTGTCCCATCAGGTTAGCGATTCGCTGTACAAAAATTTGACATTGTAGCCGGCGAGCCCGTCCCAACCTCCTGACAGGGGATCTCGATCGGTCGAGAGGGTGGCTACGGGAGCGAGTCCAGCAACTGGCGGTAGGAGGCCAGTCGGCGGGCGCTGATTTGGCCCTGCTGGGCGGCAGTGGATACAGCGCAGCCCGGCTCGCCGTGGTGGCGACAGTTGTGGAATCGGCACTGTCCCAGGTACGGCCCGAATTCGCGGAAGCTCCGACCGAGGTCGGCCACGTCCACGCTTTCCAGATGGAAGTCGCGCACCCCGGGCGAGTCGATCAAATCGCCGCCTTCGGGAAGGTGATGCAAGGTGGTAGCGCTGGTGGTGTGGCGGCCAAGTCCGGTGGCCTCGGAGAGCGCGCCGACCCGTACGTCCCGGTCCGGTAGCAGTGCATTGACCAGCGACGACTTGCCCACGCCGGACTGTCCCACCAGGATGCTGGTCTTGTCTCGCAGGTGATGCCTGAGCTCGTCCAGTGTTCCCTGGTCGTCGCGGCGTGTGAATATCAGTCCGTAGCCGACCGCCTGGTAGTCGGCCACCCGCGCTTCCAGTTCAGTGCGTTCGGCCGGGCTCAGAAGGTCGCATTTGTTGACCACGATAAGGGCCCGGGCGGGCAGTAACTCGGCAGCCACCAGGTAGCGGTCGATCAGCGCTTCGGACAGGGGCGGTTCGGGTGCGGCGACGATGAGGACCTGGTCCACGTTGGATGCCAGCGGCCGTGACCGCCCGCCGCCGTCCGCTCTCGCCAGCAGATTCGAACGGGGCAGCAATCTCGTGATGACGCCCTGTCGGGGGCCGGCCGCAGACCACTCGACCCGGTCGCCGCACACCACCTTCCCGACGCGGCGTCTGGTCGTACACAGATGCAACCCACCCTGGGCATCTTCCACCACGGCCGAGCGACCGTGGTGCGTTACCACCCGCCCCGCCATGCCGGCCGGATCGGACGCCGAGGGTGCCGCGATCGTTCTTGTGCGGCGCGGACCCCGCCTGCGCCCGGTCATGTCCACTGTGGGCTGTGCCTAGGTAAGATGAAGATCAAGTGTCCAGGAGGCGGTCGATCTTGGCGGCGCAGATGAAGTCATTTTCCGACAGCCCGCCGATGGCATGGGTACTGTAGCGTACCCGGCAACGGTTGTACCCCACCTCCAGGTCGGGATGGTGGTCTTCCCGGTGCGCGACCCACGCGACTGCGTTCACGAATGCCATGGTGTGATGGTAGTTCTTGAAGCGAAACGTGCGGCTGATCTCATTGCCCTGTGCATCCAGCGACCAGTCTTCGTGGACCTGACCCAGCAGCGAGCTTGCCTCGTCCGTTGTCAGGGCTGCCGTGCCCCCTTCGCAGACCTGGCAGTGCTTATTCGTCAGATCAACGGCGTCCATTCCGTCCCCGCTCACTTGAAGTGATAGAAGTTCTTGTTCAGATAGGCAATGACATCCTCCATCTGCTGTTTCGACCACTGCACGCCGGTGGCATGGGTGCAGTTGTCCAGCTGATGGCGAAGGCCTGCGAGACTGGTGATCTTCAGCGGATTCTTGTTGTAGACCTCGGTGCCATGACAACGCATGCAATGGGCTTTCACCAGCGCCTCGCCTGCTGAAGGGTCTGCCGGCCTGTCGGCCGCCTGCGCCGCGCCGGAACCGGCCAGCATGCCGAGGACGAAAAGGGATATCGCGAAGTTCCGTTTCATGGCATCACCTCGCTTGGTGTGTTGTGGTTTGCGCCGGCCAGGTGGGCCACGCGGACGGGTGCCGGCGGATGAGAGTCGTGGAATGCCGAGTACAGCGGATCGGGAGTCAACGTGCTGGCATTCTCCCGGTAAAGCTTGACCAACGCGCTGATCAGATCCTTGGGGTTGGCCTGAGAGGCCGCGTAGCTGTCTGCTTCGAATTCATGCTTGCGCGACAGCCAGCTGAACACGGGTTGCAGAAACACCCCGACGGTGGGCGCTACCAGCATAAACAGCAGCAGCGCCATGTAGGTGGAGGGCGTGGCGACGCCCAGACCGGTGTAGAACCAGGGCTGGCCCATAAGCCATGCCAGCAGGGCCAGCCCCGCTGCGCTGAAGATGGCCATGGACACCATGCGCTTCTGCACGTGCTTGAGTCGGAAATGGCCCAGTTCGTGGGCCAGTACCGCCTCGATCTCGTTGGGCTCCAGACTGCTCAACAGGGTGTCGAAGAACACGATGCGCTTGTTGCGGCCCAGGCCGCTGAAATAGGCGTTCCCGTGCCCGGAACGCCGAGACCCGTCGATGACGAAGATACCCTGGCTGCGGAAACCGCATTTGGCGAGCAGGGTCTGGATGCGGTTCTTGAGGGCCTCATCCTGCAGTGGCGTGAACCGGTTGAACAGCGGTGCGATGAAAGCCGGATAGGCCCACATCATCAGCAGCGAAAAACCCATCCACACGGCCCATACGTAGACCCACCACAGGGATCCCGCGCCCGCCATCAGCCAAAGCACCAGCGCCGCCAGCGGGATGCCGATCAGCATCAGCAGCAGTGCTTCCTTGAACAGATCGGCGACGAACGTTCCAATGCGAGTGCGATTGAAGCCGAACCGTTGCTCGAGTACGAATGTCTGATAGGCGGAAAAGGGCAGATCCAGCAGCCCCATGAGGAGAAACGCGCTGGTCATGACGCCCACGCCGGTGGCCAGCGGCCCGAGTCCGGCACCCAGCCAGAGCCGGTTGAGCAGCGCCAGTCCGCCGCCCAGGGTCCAGCCCAGCAGCAGTGCCAGGCCGTAGCCCAGTTCCAGCAGTCCCAAACGGGTACGGGCCAGGGTGTAATCGGCGGCCTTCTGATGGGATTGCAGGGGAATCGAGTCGCGGAAGGCTTCCGGGACCTGATTGCGCCGTGCGCGGATATGGGCCATATGACGGCGTGCCAACCAGGCCTGCAGGAGTCCCGAAAGGCCGACAGCCACCACGAACACCACCGTGAATGCATTCATCGAAAAAGCTTGCCCTATCCTTGCACGCAATCAGGGTAGCCTTTGGTACAATCGAACACAACCATCTATGCCACAGGGGGATTTTCATGGCGCAGAGCCCCAACAATCTGATCTGGATCGACCTGGAGATGACCGGTCTCGACAGCAATACGGACGCGATTATCGAGATTGCAACCATCGTCACGGACAGCGAACTCAATGTGGTTGCCGAAGGGCCGGTACTGGCGATCCATCAGCCCGACGAACGGCTCTCCGCCATGGACGACTGGAACACCAATCAGCATAACCAGTCCGGACTGGTCGATCGCGTCAAGGCCAGTCCGCTGAACGAACAGGATGCCGAGCGTATTACGCTGGAATTCCTGGAGAAGCATGTGCCTGCCAATTGTTCGCCCATGTGCGGCAACAGCATCTGCCAGGACCGCCGCTTCCTGGCGCGCTGCATGCCGGACCTTGAGCAGTATTTCCACTACCGCAATCTGGACGTGAGTTCGGTCAAGGAACTGGCCAAACGCTGGGCGCCCGCCATGGCGAACGGCTTCCAGAAGAACGCGGCCCATCTGGCGCTGGAAGACGTGCGGGATTCCATCCGCGAGTTGCAGTACTACCGCGAGCATTTCTTCCGGGGCGCGTGACGCCACCGGTCGCTGGCCGCCGGGCACGGCGGTCAGCCTCCCAATCCGGCGGCGATGTCCTTCAATTGACCTGGGTCAATGCGTCCGCCGGTCCCGGCAGCCACACTGCGTGCATGTCTTGCAGGAAGGTTTGCCCATGGATCCGATCAGCATAGTCGTGTTGGCCGTCATGGCGGGATGCCTGGTACTGACCGTGGGCGCGCTGGCGCGCGCCATCAGAGCCAATTTGTTGCGCGGGCAGCTGGTGCGGGCGGATATGGCTCAGCGCCTGGACCGGTTACTGCTCAAGCGCCTGCTGTCGCTGGCCGACACCGATGTCCGGCATTTCCTGCACAGCCGTTACCTGCATGAGGTCGAACGCGAGCTGCGCGCCTGCGAGTCGTGTGATGATCGGGACCGTTGCCGGGACTGTCTGCGGGTCGGCAGCACCTTGGATGGGTTCGACTTCTGTCCCAACTACGCCCTGTTGAGCCGGCCGGCCCAGACCGCCGGCTGATGATTTCTCCTTCGCGGCGTGAGCCGCAGGTGCCCCTGGCCGTCAGCCCCTGACGGCCCTTTTTTTATTCGACAGGGGCGTCGGGGCGGTTGCCCCAGTCCGACCACGAGCCCGGGTAGCCCTTCAACCTGGGAAAGCCCAGCGTCTTCAGCACGATGTAGGTATGCGCCGAGCGGTGGTGGGTCTGGCAGTAGGTGATCACTTCATGGTCCCGCTTGATCCCCAGGGCGCCCAGCATGTCCTCGAGTTCTGCGGCGGGTTTGAGTCGCAGATTGCGCTCGCGATCCATGGCCAGAGTCCACTCGAAATTGACCGCGCCGGGGATATGACCGCCCCGGGCGGCCCGCACGTCGCGCCCCTCGTACTCCCCGGGGCTGCGGGCATCCAGCAGACGCACGTCCGGATCGCCGAGATGGGCCAGCACATAGTCGTAGTCGGCCACCGGACCATCCTGGGCCTCTGCCTGATAGCGGCTCCGGCCTGCGGCGACCGGCGCACGATCCACCGGGTAACCCTCGTTGGCCCAGGCATGCAGCCCGCCGTTGAGCAGGGAAAAGCGTCGGTGGCCGATGACGTCCAGCGTCCACAGCAGGCGCGACGCCCTGCCGCCCCCTTCGTCGTCGTAGGCCACCACGTGACTGTCGGGACGGATGCCCAGTCCCGACAGCACGTCGGTCAGTTCCGTGTCGCCGGGCAGCAGACCTTTGGTGGGCTGGGCGCGGTCGATGATGTGACCGAACTCCAGATGGACGGCTCCCGGTACGTGCAGTTTCCCGTAGGTGTCCGGCTTGCTGACATCGACCACCACCAATCCCGCGGTGCCCAGTCGCTCTTCCAGGTCATCGGGCTCGATCAGCAAAGGTGCGTCGGTATCAGCCATGGTCCCCGCTCCGTTGTTTCCCTGAGTATATGCACGTCCCTGCGGCCGCGCAGGCGCGGTGATTCGGTGATCCCGGTTCGGTCGCCGGATGGGGCGACGGTCGGCGCCCGACGGGCGCGCTCTGATCGCCGCGCCGCGACCTTTGCAGAGCGCCCCTCTGGGTGTAGCTCAGAACAGCTGCCGACGACAGGCATTGGCGCCTGCCGGACGGCCTGTGCGGCGCATTAAATCCACACGCGTGGCGTGGTCAGGCCAGCAGTTCGATCCAGTGCCGTACAGGCAAATCGGTGGCGCTCTGCAGATGGTGGAGGCAGCCGATGTTCGCGGTTGCGATCAGTGCCGGGCTGCCCGCCTGCAGTGCGCTGAGCTTGTTGGTACGCAGCCGTTCCGACAGGTCGCGCTGGAGGATGGAGTAGGTACCCGCCGAACCGCAGCACAAATGGGAGTCTGCTACCGGCGTCAGTTCGAAACCCAGCCTCGACAGCAGGCCTTCCACCACTCCGCCCAGTTGCTGGCCGTGCTGGAGCGTGCAGGGTGACTGGAAAGCGATGCGGCGGGGAACGTTGTCGGCGGGACCCAGGGTCGACACATCCTCGTTCGTCACCACTTCCACGATGTCCCGGGTCATGGAGGAAATACGTGCGGCCCGGGGCGCATAGGCGGGATCGTTGCGCAGCAGGTAGCCGTAATCGCGGACCATGGCCCCGCAGCCGCTGGCGGTCATCACCAGGGCTTCGGCGCCGTCTTCAACCAGCGGCCACCAGGCGTCGATGTTGCGCCGCGCGAAATCCAACGCCTGCTCGGGGGCGGACAGATGCTGGCTGACCGCGCCGCAGCAGCCGGCCCGCGGTGCGGTGACTGCTGCGATCCCCAGGGCATCCAGGACCCGTGCGGTGGCGGCGTTTATCTGCGGTGCCAGTGCCGGTTGCACGCACCCGTCCAGGAGAATCACCGAACGCTTGTGCGGGCGGGTAGCGAGGCTCGGGCCGAGGGGGCGGGGCGCCGGCACCCTGGCCCGCAGGGACGCCGGCAACAGCGGACGCATCCATTGCCCGGTGCGCAACAGCGCCGTGAAGATGCGCCGGTTCGACAGTATCGACCTGAGGGCGGCTCGCAGAGTTCGCTCGCGGCGGCTGCGCGGCACCTGCCGTTCGACCAGTTCCCGTCCGATGTCCACCAGGTGTCCGTATTGCACGCCGGACGGGCAGGTGGTTTCGCAGGCCCGGCATGTCAGGCAGCGGTCGAGATGCAGCCGGGTTCGGGCGGAAGCGCGCTCGCCTTCCAGAACGCCCTTGATCTGGTAGATGCGCCCGCGGGGGCCGTCCAGCTCATCGCCCAGCAGCTGGTAGGTGGGACAGGTGGCATTGCAGAAGCCGCAATGCACGCAGGTGCGCAGAATGCGTTCGGCTTCCCGGCCGTAGTCGGTGGCCAGGACGGTCTTTGGTATGCGTGTCTGCACGATTCGATGCCCGTCGTTGCAGGGTGCCGGCGACTACCAGTCCGGGTACAGGCGGCCGCGATTGAGGATGCCGGCCGGATCCATGGCCGCCTTGATGCGCTGTTGCAGCGCCGCCAGCGCCGGCGGCAGCTCATGGAATACGGAGCCCGCGGGGTCGCCTCTTCGGAACAACGTGGCATGGCCGCCGGCCCGCGCCGCTAGTGAACGTACCTCCGAGGCCGGCGCGTCGGTCAACAGCCACCGCAGGGCGCCGCCCCAGTCGACGAACCAGCGCCCGTCGATATCCAGCGCAGGTGCCGTCGGCGGGACGGACAGACGCCACAGCGGACAGGCGTCGTCGAAGAACCCATGGTTCTGTTCCCGTATGGAAGCCCAGAAAGCTTCGGCATCGGACAGCGTGTCGCCACCGATGCGTCGGTGGCCCTGGCGTATGCCCTGCTCTGTGCCCGACAATCGCACGTACAGCCGCGCGCCGTCGAAAGCCGCGGCGGACAACGGCAGCGGCTGGCCGGCCCAGGCGTTGAACGAGTCCAG
>CAZNBB010000030.1:33383-38022 GCA_964571225.1 uncultured Gammaproteobacteria bacterium | reverse complement strand
ACCGGGCAACTGGCCGATTCCAGCAGCCACTGGACCTTGTTGCGGCTCTTCTCGGGATGCAGTTGCAGAATCTCCGTGCCGACCGCGTCCCCGACCGTGACGCCCAACACACTGGAGGCAATGGTATTCAAGGCCGACACCCGGTTATGGCCGTCCAGCCAGACGACGCCGGGATCGAACTTCTGCAGCTTGTGCTCGAAGGACTCCATCCCCGCCACCTCGATGACTTGTCCCCAAGTACACCCGCGCCTTCATTGCAACGCGCGTTACCTATTCTGACCCTGCCAAGGCGGGAATGTCACTGGATTGCAGTATTTTGGTATCCAAGAATATTCGGATTTGCTGACTATGGGCCATACCGGAGTCAGCCCGAGGTCATGGGGAGCGCGGTGGCATGCTCTACGGGTGAGAAGGAGCACTTCACCCCAGTTCCCGGCTCGGGCCGGGCGTACTGGCGGGCAATGCCCCCATTTCCTGCAGCTTACGACGCAGGGTCGAGCGACTGATGCCGAGAATTCTGGCTGCCGCCACCTGGTTGCCGTGCTGGGCGGCCAGCACCTGACGAATGTGACGGGCCTCCACTTCCGCCAGGGGCAGCTCGCTGGGATCGTCCAGTTCGGTGTCTGGGCCCGAGCCGGGATTGATGACCACTTCCATGGCATCCAGCAGCGGCCCCGGATAGAGCGCAAAGCTGCGTTCCAGCACGTTTTCCAGCTGGCGCACGTTGCCCGGCCAGTCATACAGGATGAGCTTGCGCCTGGCGGTCGCTGTGAGGTTCAGGTCCGGCAGGCCCCGTCGTTCCCGCAGCCCCGCCAGAAAGTGGTCGATCAACGCCGGAATATCCTCGCGGCGTTCGCGCAACGGCGGCAACGCCACCGGCAACACATTCAGACGAAACAGCAGATCGTTGCGGAACTCCCCCGTCCGGCTCATGCGTTCCAGGTCCCGGTTGGTGGCCGCTACCACCCGTACATCCACATGAAACGGTGCGCCGCCGCCCACCGGCCGCACTTCCCCCTCCTGGAGCACCCGCAGCAGCTTGGCCTGCAGGCGCTGACTGACGTCGCCGATCTCGTCCAGGAACAGGGTGCCGCCCTCGGCCTCCCGGAACAACCCCGGCCGGGACTGGGACGCGCCTGTGAACGCGCCTTTGACATGCCCGAACAACTCCGAGTCGAGCAATTCCTCCGGCAGCGTCGCGCAGTTGATGGCGACAAACGGTCCCTTGGCCCGATGACTCATGGCGTGCACGGCTCGCGCGACCACCTCCTTTCCCACGCCCGTCTCGCCGGTGATGAGCACCGGTATGTCCTGAGTCCGGATGCGTTCCACCAGCTGCAGGACCTGCTTCATGGCGGGACTTTCGGCGACGATGTTGCGCACCGCGTTGCGACCGGAGAGCTGCTCCCTGAGCCGGTCCACTTCCTCGCGCAGGGATTTCTTTTCCAACACCTTGTTGACCCGCAGCAGCAGCTCGTCGGGATTGATCGGTTTGGTCAGATAGTCGTAAGCACCCAAACGCATGGCGTCCACGGCATTCTCGATGGACCCGTAGGCGGTCATCACAATGCTCTCCGCGTTGCCCCGAGCGCTCATTTCCGACAGCAGCTGCATTCCGTTGTCCGGCCCCAGACGCATATCCGTGATCAGCAGGTCCAGGGATTCGCTGTCCAGCAGCTTCACCGCCTCTTCCACCGACGCGGCCTCCAGGGCCCGGTGGCCATGGCTCTTGAGCAGCATGCCCAGGGTGCGGCGGATGGAGTACTCGTCGTCGACGATCAATATGGTGGACATGATCTCTAACCTGCCGGCAGCTGGAACGTCACCCGGGTGCCACGGCCGGGTTCGCTATCGATGGACAGCTTGGAGCCGTGCTGCATCAATATGCGCTGGACGATGGCAAGGCCGAGGCCGGTACCGTCGCCCCGACGCGTAAAGAATGGGCGCATCACCTTGTCGATGATGTCATGGGGAATACCGGTGCCGCTGTCGGCGATGGTCACCCGCACCTGATCGTCCGCCGCTTCGGCGCTGACGTCCACCGTGCCACCGGTCGGCATGGCTTGAATGGCATTCAGCAGCAGGTTCCAAAGCACCTGGCGCAGCAGATCCGGATCGTAGGAGGCGCGGCACGGGCCCGCGGGCACATAGCAGCGCACGCGCACCTGCCTGGACACGGCGGGATCGTGGGAAAACAACTGGCATACTTCCTCAAGCAGCGCACCCAGGTCGCCGGCTACGGGCTGGGGTTCGCGCATTCTCGAAAAGCGCAGGAAGTCTTCCAGAATACGCTGCAGGCGGCGGGACTCTGTGTTGATGATGTTCAGGGCCTCTGCGTGGTCCTCCGGATCCAGCTTGTCGCTGTCCAGCAGCGGCACCGCATTGACCACGGCGGCCAGGGGATTACGTATCTCGTGGGCAATGCTGGCCGCCAGCTCACCCACGCAGGCCAACCGTTCCGCCTCGGTACGCTTTTCATGTTCCCGGCTGATTTGCCGGGACGTGCGCTGCAGGGAGGCGACCATACCATTGAAGGCCTGCGCGAGAATTCCCACTTCATCGCGGCTGTTCACGTTGACCCGCACGTCCAGGTCTCCCTTGGCGATGCGGCGCACGGCGCTGATCAAAATGTGCAGGTTGCGGGTCACGATCATGGACAGTGCCCAGGCCGCCACGCTGCCCACCACCAGAGCCATGAGGATGAACAGCAGACCCGCGTCGCGGGTCTTCTCCAGGGCGGTATCCATACTGCGCGTGCTCAGCCCCAGCAGCACCGTCCCCACCCGCCGGCCGGCGACCACGATGGGACGACTGAGGTCGAGCACATGGTCACCGGGTTTCAGGGGGAAGCGGTCCTTCACATTCAGCGCACGTGTCTCCCGGTGGCCCACCCGGGCGGGGGCCGAGCTGGCCAGCACGTCGCCTCGGATATCCACAATGTCGCCGTAGACCACACCCGGCTGACGTTTGACCCTGTCGGTCACCTCTCCCAGCGATCCCAGATCCTCGGCCAGCAGCGCATTGGTGCTGGCTACCGCCATCAAGGTCACCAGCTCATGGCCACGGCTCACGAGCTGGGCGCGTATGTCGGCCGACTGGTCGCGGACCGCTTCCCACACGAACGTGCCCATCAGCACCGCATGGACCAGGGCCACCGACAGAATCAACCGAAAACGCAATGACGCAAAGCGTCCCAGCAAGCCGTCACGCCTTCGTGCATGCACGACAGGCAGGGTCTCGGAAGCGCTTTCCACTACGGTGTTCATTGCCCGACCTTGGCGTATTCGCCGTCATCCGCCGCCGCGAAGCCATGCTTGAAGCCCAAGTGCTGCAGGATCCGGCGCCCGGAAGCGGAGTGGGTGAGTGAAGTGAGATAATGGGTCAGCTTGCGCACGCGCTCCGGCGCCATGCCGCTGCGGACGGCGATGGCCATCTGGGGCTGCGGCGGCGTTTCGGCAATCACGCGCAGGGACTTCTGCACATCCGGCGGCATGGAGCGCAGCGACGGCCACCAGGTGCCTGCCACATCCACCAGACCGGCATAGACGGCCATGATGGCGGAGTTCTGGGAACCGAAGTATTTGATGGAGAATTCGCGGTGAACATCGATACCCAGTTTCTTCATGTACTGCGTGGTCATTACCGTAGCGGCGTAGGCGTTGGGATCGGGAAAACCGATTCGCAGCCCCTTGGGCAGGGTCGCCGGATTCAGACTGTGCAGCGGACTGTCGCGCCGCACCACCAGAATTCCGGTGAACGGTTCACGGGCCACCTTGGCGACCGCATGGTAGCCGGCCTTTTCGGCCCGCCGGAACAACAGCGGGTTGAGATAGACGAAGTCATACCGACGCGCCATTACCCGTTTCATGAAGGTCGCGAAGCTGGGTGCAGTGACGAACTCGACGGGCTGCCCCAGCGCCTTCTGGATGCCTTCCACCAGCGGCATGAACATGCCGGCAAGCTTGGTGGGACTCTGCAGGGGAAGCACGCCGAAGGCGAGAAAGTGCGGCTGTGGTGCAGGTCCGGCGTGCACTTCACGGGCGGGCAACACGACCAGCCAGGCCGCAACGAGCCACATCATCCCCATGGTTGACCATCGCACAACGCGCATAACACCCGGCCGGTTCAGACGGGCAAGCACGTCGCCACGCCCGCAACCCGCCGCCCAGTCTACCATCAACCCACGCTGCGCGGCTGCGCCCGCCACCTCAACGCGCCTTGTCCCGGGAACGACTCGGCGAAGCGGACGGCGCGGCGCGAAAATAGGCATAGAGCGCTGCAATTTCGTTGTCGGTGAGCGGGTTTTGGAAACCGGTGAACGCCGTTCCATGGACACCGTCAATCATTCTTGCCACGAAGGACCGCGGAGCGAGCGTGTGGGACCAGCGGAACAGGTCCGGTGCCGGCAGTTTTGATGTCGGCTGGGCGTATCGATGGCACATTGCACAGCTCTTCTGGTAGGCCCTTCCAGCAGCCGCAACCGCCGCCGGCCCCGCATCCCCGGGCCGCAGCCCGGCCAGCCGCAGCGGATATGCGTGGCACAGCTGCGACAAGGAAGCGGAGACCCGTTTCCAATCCCTTCTCCCCAACGCCCGCCGCGCCCGCCTGAGGGTCGCCAGGGCCGAGGCCTCGGCCGCGC
>CAZNBB010000030.1:0-33373 GCA_964571225.1 uncultured Gammaproteobacteria bacterium | reverse complement strand
GGGTCGGCCAGCGGGGTGTGGATGTAGGGCGGCAGGGGCAGCACGCCCAGCGCGGATCGGACTTTCGCCTCCAACCCGCGGCGGCGGGGCGGCTTCAACCCGCCCCCGGCCAGGCTCAGCGCGTCATCCCGCGCCACCTCCAACTGGGCGGCCAAATCCCGGCGGCGGGCCCCGGCCTGCAGAAGCAGGCCGGCGGGCCCGACCGTGCGCCCGGGCGCGGCCGACAACGGCATCAGTTGCCGGCGATCTTCAACTGCTGCTGCACCGGCAGCTTCGGGTTGCGGGTCCACTGGGACATGGAACCGTCGTACACGCTGGCGTTCTTGTTCCCCAGCAGTTGCGAGCTCACGAACCAGCCCAAAGACGCCCAATGGCCGGTATTGCAGAAGTTGATCTGCTTTCCCGAGGTGGGCACTCCCGCGTATTTGTACAGCGCCTTGATCTGGGCCACCGACCGGAACTTGCCGCCGTCGTTCACCGTCAGCCAGCTCTGAGGCACGTTCTTGGCGCCGGGTATGGTGCCTGCGCGCTTGTCCATGCCGGGCATCACCACGCCCAGGTACTGGGAATGGGGACGGTTGTCCACCAGGGTCACACCGTGCTCGTGCAGCGCGGCGTCCACCTCCTTCTCCGTGGCCAGGTAACGGGACTGAAAGTGGGCGGTGAAATCGCCGTTGCCGGCGGACTTGTCGGCACCGCGCGCGGTGGGCAGCTTGGCGGCCGCGTAGGCGGCGTAGCCGCCGTTCATAATGGACACGTTGTTGTCGCCCAGCACCTTGAAGGTCCAGAACACCCGTGTGGCGCTGCCCATGTCAAGAGCATTGTTGCCGGCGGCGTAGATCACCACGTGGTCACCGTTGTTGATGCCCAGGCTCCGAACCAGCTGCTGCACCTTGGCGGTCGGCGGCAACATACCCGGCACGTCGTTGGCCTTGACGCGCCAACCGGCCTTCTTGTAGTTGCTGTACACGGCACATTTCACGTGCCCACGCAGGAAGGTGTAGTAGTTGCCGCCTCCGCCCACGGGACTGCGTACGTCCAGCACGACCACACCGGGCTTGCAGGCATGGTCCGCCACCCATTGGGGGCTGACCAGGGGCGCTGCTGCCGCCATCGCGACTCCCCCGCAGCCCACGGAAAGACCGGCGGCGACCGCCGCCACCCAACCTGCTAGCGTCATGTTCTTCATGATCTCCATCTCCTCGTGGTGAACCCAGTGAATGCGGCTTTGTTTTCTACACTCGCAACCCCGACCGGCGCCGCCGCCGGACCCTACACCGTGATAACCTTGTCGGCTCCCAGAACCTCCTCCAGCACTCTGTCCCACTCCCGCTCCCGGTCGCCGATCTCCCGCAGCTCGCATCGGTACACGTAGTGGGCCGCCTCCAGGTAGCTGACCGCTTCGGTCATGGTTTCGCGGTCCGGGAACAACCCGGTGGACAGGATCGTGACGTTCATTGGCAACCCCTCCGGGTTTCGGCTTTCGTTTTGGATCTCACACGCAGACGACGGCATCGGCGCCGGCCATCAGTTCGGCCAGCGCCCCCGATGACAGGTGCGGAAGGTCCGTGCCGGCTACCGTGGTCTCTGGCTCGATGTCGGACAGCTCCAGCAACTCTGCCTGGGCCCGGTTCTCCGGCGTGTCCTCGACCTTACGGTCCATCAGCACCAGTCGCACCCGGTGGCCGAAGATGGTCAGCCCGGCCGCCACCCGCATGGCTTCGGTATGATCCCGCCGCCCCAGCAACACGATGTTCTTTTCCTGCCTGCTCATACCCTGTCCTCCGTCGCCATCAGGGCGGCCTCAAAAGCTCACGATCTTGTCGGCCTCGGCGACCAGGGCGCTGTGCTCGGTCTGGCTGCCCACCTCGATGGGACAGTCCGCGTCGCCCATGAAGCGCTTCCAGGAATCGCCGCACACCGCCGCCCGTGCCGCCCTCGGCAACAGGGCCAGGACCTTGTCGTGCATTACGGCCCGCACGCCGTCATTGGTAAAAAAGCACGACCAGTGCAAGCCGCGGCGCTCGCAGGCCGCAAGCAGCGGACCCAGGTACGTTCCCGCGTCCGGGGTGGAGATGACGAACATCAGATCCATTCCTTCCTCCGCATGGCGATCGCTACCGCCGCGATGGCAAACAGCAGCGACGTGATGGATACCGCGAACAACGACGCCGACGCGGACGAACCGTTTTGCGCCCCGCCGCGCGGTGCAGGCGCCGCAGTCGCGGACGACGGCAGGGTCTCGGCGTCGACCGGCATGGCCGTGTGGTCGGCCCAGTCACGCCAGCCCCGGGCAAACACGCGCACATGGACGCCGAGGCCGGCGGTCAGGCGCGTGAAATAGGCGATGCTGCTTTCCGGCGTCTGGGCGTACACAATGGCGTCTGGAGGTACGTCCACGGCCTGCGGTGAGGACTGGCCCTGGAGCTGCAGCGCGTCGACGGGCAGGGAACGGGCGCCCGGAATATGGCCGCCGCGCCGGGCCGTCACGACCTTTCCCCAGTAGCGGGCATCGCTGCGCCCATCCAGCAGCACCGGAGGATCGCCACTGCGCAGCGCCCGCAGCAACTCGCCGCGGAATACGATCAGGCGGGACCGCGCCTGCCCCTGAAACAGCGGTTGGGCCACCATGGCACTGCCGGCGCCGGTGCCCACCGGCAGCCTGTGGGCGTTGAGCAGACCTGTCAGACGTGGCCTCAACACCTGCACCTGCGCCTGGCCAAGAAGAAACAGCACACCTGCGACGAAGTCGCGCGACTCGGGATCGTCGCCCGCCACCACCACGGTGCCGCGACCGGACAGACCGGCGGCACCCAACACCCACACCAGTTGACGAAACGCCGGCAGCCGGCCATGGGGGCCCAGAAGCGCCGAGGGCGGCAGGCAACGGGCCCCGGCCACCGAACGCGTCTCGCAACGCCCCGCCTGACGGGTATCGAGCACCACGGTGTGGGCCCCCAGGGGAACGCGAAGACTGTCGATATACGAGAAGGCGGTGGCGGCCTCGACAGAGCCGCACTGCAGCAGTACGACGACCAGCGCCGACAGTTGGACAATCAGCCGCACGGGCGTCACAAGCAGCCTCAGCAGCCGCCGAAGTGCTGAACGGGCAGCGCGGGTGCGCCGCCCGTTCCGTTGTCGGCACGAGGCGGATGGGCCACGAAGTATTCCATCAACCGGTTCACCGACACCTGTCCCAGGCCCGCCCCCACATCGATAGGCTGCGTAAATGCCTCCACCGGCTGCGGTATCGTTGCCGACTCGGCCGTTGCCTGCGGCACCATCACGGCACGGCCCGCCATGACGCACACGGCCAGCGTCACGGCGAGTGTGACGGTGCAAAACAGAAGTACCTTGACGTTGTCCATGAAGACTCCGCTTGTCACTTGCCGAACGGGTTGCCCAGGAACACCAGCGCCATCAGATAGAAGGCCACGAAGAACATGACAATCTGCAGCACGGTCGACAGGTTCATTGCGTCTTGCCTCCCTTGGTCTTGCCCTGCACGTAGTAGTCGGCAAGGGCGTTGAGGTCCAATGGCCGCTGGGTGACGGGGTTGATCACCTCGGATGCGTAGAAGGGCACGCCAAAGCGGGTATGCCGCAGATAGGAAGGCTTGGCGATGACGATGTAGGCCACCGACGCCACCGTAGCGGCGGCCAGCACCAGGGCCACCAGAGTCATCTGGATTTGCGCGCCGGCGGCGCTGTTTTGCGAAGCTGCCATCGTCGTCCCCTCAATTGCGGCGTATGATCACGCTCCAGCCCCGGCTGCCCTTCAGGGTACCCAGGTGCGTGCCGCCCAGATCGGGTATCATGGCCACTACCGCTTCCATGGATGTGGGGTTGTCGATCTTCACCTGCACCACCTCGCCCGAAGCGACTTTGCCGAGAATCTTCTTGGTCATCAGCTGAGGTCGGGGGCAGGAGTCGCCCAGGCAGTCCACCACCTGCGCCACCTCCACCGTCTGACCGTCCTCCAGGGTCACGGTCGACCCTGCCCCGCCCTGCTCCGCCTCTGCCTTCTTGCGTCCGAAAAGTCCCATCGTCGATCCTCTCTTCAGGTTCTTCAGCTCATGCCGCACCGGCGTCACTGACCGCCGTCACGGTCGCAGGAGTGGCCGCCTCGACGCCGGCGGTCTCGGTCTTGGCGGTCTCCCGTGCACGGGCCATGGCACGTTCGCGGCGTACGATTCCGTAATAGATGCCGCCCAGCACACCGGTCTGCAGCAGCCCGAACACGAAGGCCGGGATGCCGGTCTTCAGCTGCAGGGTGGCGGCGTTGGCGATGCCGAACTGCAGACCTTTGAGGTTGGGGGTGGCGCTCATGGTCGCCGGCGCCGGCGGCCAGTAGTAGGCGGACCAGAACAGGGAGAACAGGAACATGCCCACGAAGGTGAAGATCAACGCCCACAGGGCGCCGATGTTGCCCTCGCCGGTCTTCACCCAGGTGGACACCGTGCAGGCGCCGGCCAGCACCATGCCGATGCCGAACAGGAACAGTCCCACCAGCTGGTTGATGCCCACCTCGAACTCGATGGGATGGCCGCCGCCCACGCTCATGAAAGCGGTGAAGCCCAGGGTGGTCACGATCATCAGTGCCAGCATGGCCTTGGTGTTGCGGTAGCTCTTGAACAGCATGGCGTCGCGCAGGGCGGCGGTGTTGCAGAACCGCGAGCGCTGCATGAGGAAGCCGACCACGGCCGCGAAGAAGAACGATGCCAGGCATTGGGTCAGGGAGTTGTGGTGCATATCAGGACTCCAGGACTTTCTTGTAGATGAACGAACCCACCCAGGCGCCGGCGATGATGCCGGTCACGGCCAGATAGCCGCCCAGGTTCATCTGAGGGGTGATGGCGAAGAAGGTGCTGACGTTGCAGATGAAGGCGAGGCGGATGCCGATGCCCATGAGCAGACCGCCCACGGTGATCATCACCCACTCGTCCATGCGGCGCGGCACGCGCCAGTAGAACTCCTTGCTGAGCACAGCGCCCACGAATGCACCGAACAGCATTCCGAGGCTGATATACATTTTCCAGTAGTAGAAGGACGGCTTGAATACATATACCCAGAACGGCAGACGGTGCAGCTCGTCCCCGACGGCGGCCTTGGCCAGCAGGCCGGTGATCATGGTTTCACCGCCCCCGACGGTCCATGCGCCCACCACCAGAAACAGAAAGATGTCCAGGACGCCGACGATGACCATCGCCACAACGGGATCCAGGCTCTTTTTTAGTATCTCCACGGCAAGCTCCTGCGCTGTGTGTCGCTGTCAGCCCATGGGTAGCACTTGCCGTGCCAGCAATCTTTTCTGTTTTAAAACAAGATTATGTGTCTTTCCGGGACACCGCATCGCGGTAGGGTGATCTATTCTGGGCCACCCCCATATTCAAATTGAATCACTCCCACAAGCCGCGGCTGCCTCCCACTGTGCTCCGCCCCACACACTGGCGGGCCGGGCCCTCCCGAACCCAGCAGTCCGCTCGTTTCGGATATCGCTACGACGGTGCCTTCGGACCGGGAAGACCCGGGTTGGCGTCGGCAGTCCGTGGGGTTGGCGCATGGGTCCGCCATGATGCGCACCGGACGACGCCGGCGGGATCAACAGCAACGCGTCCCCCCGCGGCGCTGCCGGGGTCACGAACACCGCGGCTGCTGGCCGATTTTGACCGTAGGGCTGTAGCAAAATCGGCCAACGCGCCCGTGACGAGGGCCCCGGAGCCGCACAATGGTTGAACCGGAAGCCGTGGCACGCTCTGTGCTACTAAGCCGGTCGGGCGGCGGGATGAACCGCACATTGCGGGCCCTTTCGGCCGCCGCACGGTTCCGACTGCTTTCCAACGGCTGTACTCCTCCTTGGCTGGGGTTGCGCAACGGCTCCCCAGCATTTTTTTCTCCCTACCGGTCCCGCCAGTCCTCTCCCAACTCGCGGTCCATGTAATCGTACTTGGGCTGCTCTATGGCTTCCCGAAAATCGCGGCTTTTCTTCCACTGCCGATAGTTGCTGACCAGGAACAGCTTCAGGAGCACAACCACACCCACGAACAACACGCTGACGAACGACGCCAGCATGTAGTGGGTGCGAAGGTCTGCCAGATCGTGCATCACCGTGGCCCCGTTCAGATATGCCAGTTCGACGGCTGGGTGCTGAGGATCTGCCATACATGGCGTCCCCATGGCGTCGCCTGCAGGCCCAGGTAGATTCCGGTCAATACCAGCATCACGATAACGTACAACACGAAACCGTCTCTGATGTCCTTGTTCACGACGAACCTCCGTCAGTAGCGCCAGAAGGCGTAAACCACAGACGCCAGCAGGAATGCAAAGCCCACCATCCACGCCAACTTCAGGACCTGGGGCATGGGTGCATGCCCGGGTTCCGGCACGCTCTCATCGTCGACGGCGGGAGGGGTGTCGGCTCTGCGTGCAGTCACGCGGCATGACCCTCGTCATGACCCTGCCCGCGTCGGCGGCGCCGCTTTGCGACCAAGTTGTACAGAAAGTAACCGACAAAGGCGATGGCGGAGTAAACCACCACGCCGACGGTCAGGGCCCATGTGAAATCCATGCCGACCCCGTGCGGTATCATGTCATGCATCAGTCCTTCTCCTTTCCATCGACGGGCCGGTAGCTCACCGCAGCCGCCGGAACGGGACCGGATGGAGCCGAGGCGCCGATCGCCCGTGCCAGCAGTCGACGTACCAACCGCAGCGCGTAGTCCGGCTGCTCGCCGATACGTTCCAGCCACAGGGTGTAAAGCACCCAGACCGCAAACGCGGAAATGGACACGACGGCATAGATGGTTACCGCGATGGCCGCGATCATGGCGATCGGGTTGATGGAATGTGCCCAGATCATACGGTCGTTACTCCTCTGGTTGCCGAGCGTTACGAGGCGCCCTGATGGCGACCGGCTACGTTGGGGTTCCCCGCGGCCGCGGACGCCTGTGCATCGGAGCCGCGGTCGCCGCCCGTACGGGCGGTCTTGGCGGTCGTGCCGGCTTTGAACAGCGAATCGACGTAGTAGGCAAGTGCCCAGCGCTTCTTGGCGGGCATGGAAGCGAATCCGCTCATGGCGGTACCCGGTCGCCCCTTGGTAATGATATGGAACGCCCAGCGTACGCTGGGCTGCATGCCCTGAAAGTCCACCGGCGCGGGCGACAGGGCTTTCGCGGCCGGACCGTCACCGCCGCCCTGCATACCGTGGCAGGCGAAACAGCTCGCTTTGAACGTCTTTTCGCCGAGCGTCAACAGGGCACCGGTCTTTTTGGGGGCCTGAGGCGCCTGTGACTGCGTGATACCGCGATCACCCTCGTAGAAGTGGGCACTGGTCAGATAATCGGCGATCGCCCACAGGTCCCGGGGACTCAGAAACCCGTCGAAGGCATGCACCCACGACGGCATCGCGGAACCGGGCCGTCCGAAGTAGAGCACCTTATACAGGAAGTGTTTGTTGAACCGGAAAGCCGCGAGACGCACCGGAGTGGGCTGCAGATACTTGGCGGCGGGACCCGTACCACGGCCCTCCGCGCCGTGGCACTGCATGCACTCGGCGTGATAGAGGCTGGCTCCGCGCGCCCGCAGCTCCGGGGTATTCTCGGGCGCCTGCGCCTTCTGGAAGTAGATCACCTTGTCGTATCCGGGGTCGCTCAGCTTTCCGCCGTGGTACTTGTACTCCACTACGGTGCCGATGCCTGCAATGAACTGCTTGTGGGCATTGCCGTCGGCGAGCATGTGCTTCTCGCGAGCCTGGCCGAGGGTCTGCAGATAGGCAACCAGTGCCTTGGCCTGCCGGCTGGGCTTGCCCGGCGAACCTTTGAACAGCCACGGGAAGCTGGGCATGATGGACCAGGGTACGATCAGGCGCGGGTCGTACAGGTGAACGTACTGCCAGTCGTTGGAGTGCACGCCGCCTTCCCGGGTCAGGTCCGGACCGATGCGCCGCGTTCCGAACAGATGAGGATACTGCTGGCTGTACTCCCAGGTCTTGGACACCGGCCCGTAGCGCAGCGGGTCGTCCCCCACCGGCCGCACGAACTGGGAGTGACAATAATCACAGCCGTTCTGCATATACAGTTTGCGGCCCTGGATCTGCAGTGCTGTCAGCGGCACCAGCTGTTTCGGTGCCTTGGTCACATCCTGTCTGTCGACCTGGGCCCACGGCGTCAGCCCCAGCCCCACAAAAGCCAGCAGGAAAAAGGCCACGCCGGCCACCAGCAGCACGAAAGTCGCGCGTTCGATGTTGACCATCTTCACCGTTGGACTCCGTTACCCTTCCGCCGGGGCCATGCCAGGCGCTTCCACCGGAACCGTCTCGCGCAGCTGGGACACCACCAGATTCACCAATACGAGAATGAAGCCGGCCACGGTCACCACGCCGCTCAGAATGCGCTGCATCCAGACGGACTCCAGATGAGTGATGGAAGCCATCCAGGGGAAGCCGTAACCCCAGTAGTACCCCTCCATCAGACCGCCGATCCACAGATCGATGAACATCCAGCTGGCGCCGGCGAACGTCAGCCAGAAGGACCACTCGGACAGACTACGGTTGAGCTCCTTGCCGGTCAGACGCGGCCAGACATAATGCACGAAGGCCATGGCCACGAAAGTGGCGAAGCCCAGCAGCGCCATGTGGGAATGACCGATGACCCAGTCGCTGAAGTGAATAAGGGGCTGCTCCACCAGCATCGCCTGCAGGGGGCCCTGGGTACACACCATCAGATAGAACACCACGCCGGCGAGCAACCACCGCAACGGAATGTTGCTGGCCACCAGGTGCCAGCGTCCACGCATGGTCATGAACACGTTGTAGACCACCGTGTACACGGTCAGGAGCAGCATGAGCGACGCACCCTGGGCGACGATCTGCGCCCAGAACGGGATGGGGCTGTAGTAGTAGTGGTGTATGCCCACCAGCGGGTAGAAGAACGCCAGGCTCCAGAAGCCCACCAGGGACAGGGAGTGGGAATAGATCGGTCGTCGC
The DNA here is from genome assembly GCA_964571225.1 of uncultured Gammaproteobacteria bacterium. GTDB lineage: Bacteria > Pseudomonadota > Gammaproteobacteria > DATFLG01 > DATFLG01 > DATFML01. The sequence goes on along the minus strand of CAZNBB010000030.1, from coordinate 24,392 downwards.
ACCATGAGCGGCAGGAAGTAGTAGATGATCGCCGTGGCCATGGGCGTCACCACCAGCCCCACCAGATCGTGGATGAAAAGTCCGCCCACCGCCGCGCCGGCCACGCCGGGGGCCACATAGGCCGGTACGAGCGCGCCCATGATCCAGTTGAGGGTACCCCACACAACGAAGCCGCTCATGTACCAGCTGGACACATACAGATTGCGGTGCTCGCCCCGCACGTACGAAAGGATGAAGTTATAGCCCAGTGCCGCGTAACCGAGCAGGGCCATGATATTCACGAACGTGGGATACTCCATCCACTCGATGCCCAGGTTGTGTCCCGACATCACCTGGTAGTTGCCGATGATCACTACGGTGTTGTAGTAGAAGAAGTTGAACCAGGCGATGCGGCCGCTGGGCAGCTTCCTGCCGGTCAGGCGCGGCACCATGTAGTAGATCGCCGCAAGGAACAGGTTGATGAACCATCCGTAGGCGACGGTCTGGGTATGGACGTACCGCAGCCGCCCCCAGGTCAGCGCGGGGTACGAAGTGAGAAAATCAGGGTAAACGAACTTGATGGCGACCAGCAGCCCGGCGCCAAGGATCAGATAAAGAAGCCACGCCACGCCCATGTAGATGTGGGCCTTGATGAGCGTGTTGTCGGTCAGGGCTTCCCGCGAGACTGGAGACCCGGGTGCAGCGTCTGCGGAAGTCTGACTCATCCAATCTCTCCCTGGGATCGGCGGTCTGTACCCGCTAGTTGTCGTAGAGCCGCAGACGCAAGGGAACGCTTCGGACGCCGTCCCCTGCATCGCCACGCAGCATCGGGAACGGTGCGCAACGGGTAATTATGACGGAGACGATGCGCTGCCCTGCGCCGCACAAACCGCGTTCAGTACGAAGCGGACCAACTCTCAATTACGACATGGTCCACGTGCTGCGAGTTCCATGTCCATGCACAGTATTCTCAGAAAAATCGTTACCGCGTTGATCAACGATAACGTTCCACAAAATCTTCACACATTGCGTCATCGTTCCTCACCACTGCAGGTTCAATTCACACGACCGATCAGGAACGCAGCGGGCATATCAACCCGACACGAAATGCTCCCTTGACGAATGGTGGTAGTTACCACCGCATGACTTCGCGTTGATCTGCACAACGGGCGTTCAGGCAGAGCTCGTTTGCGTGCGACGAACACCAACGGGCCGCCCCGTTGCCCTTGCGGCGCAGCCGCAACGGACACGAAGCGACACGCTCTACCCGCTGCGCCGGGGGTGTCCAGCGGCCGGCGGGTCGCCCCGACGGTCGTAGGCGGGAACCGAGGAGCAGAATAGTGGGCGTTCCGTCAAGTCCTGGTTCAGTGCCACCCTCGCGACGGCCGATCGGCCTGCCGGGGCAGGGGGCATTTCTGGCATACTGTGCCGGTGCCCATCGAGTCGGGACACCGCGGCGGCGGCGGGGGGCCCCCGGACGGAAATCCGCGCGGACCGTACCCAAATTTGCAGAGATTGACAGAATCTTATCCATTCCGCGCTGTCTGACCCATGGGCGGGAACAGCAACCACGGCGGGGCCCCGAGCGACCGAGGCGGCTCTGGCAAGGGGGCGGGCGGACCCGATCCACAACGCTTCCCCCACCGTCCGACCAGCGGTGCCGCGGCCGTCGGTGGACCCCGCCCGGAATCCATCTGGCAGCCAACCCTTCAGAAGGGAACCTCACTATGCAAGACCTTCACCAGGCCTGGGCCGCCCTGCAGTTCGGCGGACCGATGGTCTATCCCCTGTTGCTTCTGGCGGTCATTACGGTCGCCATTCTGTTGGACAAGAGCTATGTGTACTGGCGCTACACCCGTCCTCCCAGAGCTCTGCTGCGGCTTGCCGAAAGCCATACGTCCCGCTGGGCGGATCTGGAGAGCCACGTGGCGGTGCTCAACCCCCACCATCATTTCGCGCGCTTTCTGCATACCATCCTGCAGTACCGCAACGGCCCTGCGTGGTGGACCGAGTCACGTGCCGGAGATGAGGCCCAGGTCATCGAACGCGCCCTGGGCCGCGGACTGTGGGTGCTGGAAACCATCGTGACCGCGGCGCCCCTGCTGGGGCTGTTAGGCACCATCACCGGCATGATGGACGCTTTCAACCTGATCGGCAGCAAAGGACTGGTAGACCCCAAGGGCGTCACCTCGGGCGTGGCCGAAGCGCTGATAGCCACGGCCCTCGGCCTGTTGATCGCGCTGGTGGCGCTGTTCGGTTACAACTTCTTCTCCCGACTGCAGTCCCGCACCCTGGACGAAATGGAGCGCATCGGCACCCGGCTGGTGGACCGTGTGCGCCTGGACGCCGACGGCGCCGGAGGCAGCCATGAAACTGCGTAGGTCCCGCGAGTACCGGCGCGGGCGGATCGAGATCATTCCGATGATCGACGTGATGTTCTTTCTGCTGGCCACCTTCATGCTCGCGTCGCTGTCCATGCAGAACCTGCACTCGCTGGCCGTGAACCTGCCCAAGGGCAAAGCGCCGCCCATGAGCCACGCCCAGCCGGTGACCCTGACAGTCACCAAGGAGGGCAAGATCTACCTGGATCACACCCCCGTCACCCTGGCCACACTCGCCACCACCCTCAAGCCCATGCTCAAGCACCATGGCAGTTCCGTGGTCGTGGCCGCCGACCGCGACTCCCGGGACGGTGTGGTGGTGCGCGCCATGCTGGAAGCGCGACAGGCGGGGGCCGACCAATTGTTGATTGCCGTCAAGCACGAATGAGCACCACACCCTACCCGGGTCCCTTCTCCCCGGACAGCCCAGCGCAACGTTTGCCGTGGATCCTGTTGATTGCGATCCTGCTGGTGCTGCTCGGTCTGGTGGGCCTGGGGCGGGTGTTGAACACGCCGCTACGACCGACTCACAAGCCGAAGCCGTTGCGGGCGCGTATCTACGAGCTGCCGGCGTCCCGGGGTTCGGCGGCCGCCAGGCCCACGCGCCCATCCCACAAACACGTACCGCATCACCCCGTGCACCGGCAGCCACCGGCACAGACCCAGCGTCAATCGCAGGCCCATGCCCCGCCCGCACGGCACGTCCCGCAGGCGAAGCAGCCCCCGCGGCACAAGCAGACGACGACCCCCAGGAGCTCGGCGAAGAAGGGCGTCGCACTGGCACACCCGACCCACACGCATCGACGGGCCGCCACCCACGTCGAACACCACCACAAGGCCATCACGCACCCCGCTCCCCCGCCGCAGCAGGCAAGACATCAGGCGCACCACAACATCAACTGGGGCAGGTTGCAGTCTCAGATCAACACGGCTGTCCGACAGAGCGACCCGTCACCGCCGCAGGTCCATGACCCCCATACGCTGGTGGCGCGCTACTACATTGCATCCCTGCTGCAGAAGCTCCAGCGCATCGGCGACATGAATTACCCCACCGATCTGACCGGCGTGCCGGTACTCAAGCTCGTCATCGGTACCCACGGCGAGCTCTTGCACCTGAGCCTGCTGCGCTCCTCGGGAAATGACACACTGGACCACGACGCCCTTCAGATCGCGCGCGAATCAGCGCCCTTCGCGCCGTTTCCGGACAAGCTCAAGCATCAGACCTCCAATATCGAGCTGATCTGTTACATGAGCTTCGACGGCTACCGGCAGATCTACGCCGGCTATTGAGAAGCGGCTTCCGCCGGCCGTAATCGCAGCCGGCCGGCCCAGGGCGGGCCATTGTCCGTACAAGCGGCGCTACCCGCCCGCCAGCAGCTGCGCCAGGTCCGACGCCGGCACCGGCCGGCTCACATAGTAGCCTTGGGCAAGGTCACAGTTCGCATTGCGAAGAAAGGCAAACTGCTGCGCGGTCTCCACACCTTCCGCCACCACCTCCAGCCCCAACTTGTGTCCCAGCGTAATGCTGGCCTCCACAATGGCCCCGTCACTGGTGTTCTCTGGCAGGTCGCCGACGAATGTGCGGTCGATCTTCAGCGAATCCAGTGGAAAACGCTTGAGGTAGGCCAGCGAGGAGTAGCCGGTGCCGAAATCGTCCACTGCCAGGCGCACCCCCAGCGCGTCGAGCATCTCGAGGGTTACCCCGGCCTGCTGCACGTCCGTCATCACGGTCTGTTCGGTGATCTCCAGCTCCAGTGCCCGGGCCGGTACCTGCTGGTCCGCCAACGCCCGGCGTACCATGTCCACGAAGGCGGGATCCGAAAACTGTCGCGCCGCCACGTTCACGGCGATGCGCGCCGGCCCTTTCCCCGCGGCCTGCCAGATGCGCCAGTCATGGCAGGCCCGCTGCAACGTCCATTCGCCCAGGGACACAATCATGCCCGTCTCTTCGAGCAGCGGAACGAACTCGTCCGGTGACATCAGACCGCGGTCCGGATGCTGCCAGCGCAGCAGCGCTTCCACCGATTCGATCCGCCTGGTCCAGAAGTCCACCTGGGGTTGATAGTGAAATACGAACTCCCCGCGTCCCAAAGCCCGGCGCAGGTCCGCTTCCAGCCATAGCAGCTCCTCGGCCCGTGCGTTCATGTCAGGCGCGTAGAATTGGTGTTCGCCTCTGCCCACCGACTTCGCTCTGTGCAATGCCGTGTCCGCATTCCTGAGCAGAGTCTCGCAATTGCCTCCGTCGGGGGGGTAGACCGCCACGCCGACGCTGAAGCTGAAAAAGACGTCCTGCCCATCGACCCGTATGGGCGCGTCGCACGCCTCCTTGACGGTGTTCAGCACCCGCACGACATCGTCGATGGAACGCGCCCCGGCCGCGACCACCAGGAACTCGTCGCCGCCATGACGACCGACAGCCTGGCTGCGTTCCAGGCAGCCCATCAAGCGCTGGGCGATTTCCCGCAACAGGCGATCACCCGACGGATGGCCCAGGCTGACGTTGACCCGTTTGAAGTTGTCCACATCGAGGGTGAACACGCCGACCATGCCGCCGCTGCCCCGGGCTGCCTCCAGCGCCGTTTCCAGTATCTCTGTCATCCGGACACGGTTGGGCAACCCGGTCAGCGCATCGTGGGTGGCCCAATGGCGCAGTTGGCGCTCGAACTGCTTGCGCTCGGTTATATCCCTGCCGGTCGAGACAAAGTGCGCGATGCGCCCCTTGTCGTCCAGCAACGGAGTAATGATCTTGTCCTCGTAGAACAGTTCGCCGTCCCGCCGGCGATTGATCAGCAGGCCGCGGAACACCTGCTTGCGCAGAACCGTCCGCCACATTTCCCGGTAGTAAGGGGGGTCGTGCACACCGGACTTGAGGATGGCGGGATTGCGCCCCCTCACCTCCTCGGCGCTGTACCCGGTCAGCCGTTCGAATGCGGGATTGGCGTACTCGATGGCCCCGTTCGGGTCGGTAATGAACACGCTGTCGGCAGCCTGCTCCACCACCTGGGAAAGCCTGCGCAAGGTGTCCTCTGCCCGACGGCGGGCCCGGCGGTGTTCGGCCTCGATCAACTCCCGGCGGATAGCGGGCGCCAACCGCGCCAGGTTGGACTTCATGACGTAGTCCTGGGCACCCGCGCGCATGGCGGCAACGGCCGTGTCCTCGCCGATGGTGCCGGAAACGAATATGAAGGGGATATCCGGATCGAACTCCTGGATTATATGCAGGGCCGCCGACCCGCTGAAGCGGGGCATGGTGTAGTCGGAGACCACCACGTCCCACCGGTCCTCGTGCAGGGCGCTTTCCAGCTGCTCCGCCGTTTCCACCCGCCGCCACCGGATGCTGAAACCCGCCCGTTCCAGGGAATCCACCAGCAGAAGCGCATCGTCCTCGGAGTCCTCAACGACCAATACGCCCGCGGACTGCTGAATTCCGTTCTCGTCAGTCATATCGACCTTTCAATTCTGGAGCGGCGGGGTTTCGTTCAACAACAGCCAGTACAGGCCCAGCTCTCCGGCTGCATGTACGAACTCGTCGAAGTCCACGGGCTTGCGCACGTAGCTGTTGGCTCCGAAGCTGTAGCTCTTCGCTTTGTCCTCCTCCTCGGCGGACGATGTCAGTATCACCACCGGCAGCAGCGCCGTCTGCCGATCGCCCCGTATCCGCCGCAGCACCTCCAGCCCATCGATTTTCGGCAATTTGAGATCGAGCAGGACAACCGCAGGCAGGTCCCGGGGATCGCGGCCCGCATACTCTCCGGAACCGAACAGGTAATCCAGGGCCTGCACTCCGTTGCGAGCCACCACAACCGGATTGCCCACATGACTCGCCTCCAGCGCGTACAGGGTGAGAGCCTCGTCGTCCGGATTGTCCTCCACCAGCAAGATGACCTTCTCTTTCATGCGTCCCTCATTGGCTCCAGTGCGAAGTAGAACGTCGCCCCCTGGTCGACCTTTCCGTCCGCCCAGATACGCCCGCCGTGCTTGTGGATAATGCGTTGGACGGTGGCAAGACCGATGCCGGTGCCGGCGAATTCCCCGCTGTCGTGAAGGCGCTGAAAGGCCCCGAACAATTTGTCCGCATAGGCCATATCGAACCCAGCGCCGTTGTCCTTAACGTAGTACACGGGGGTGGCCTTGTGATCTTCCACACCCAGCTCGATGACCGCCTGGGCCCGGCCCGCCGTAAATTTCCATGCATTGCCCAACAGATTATCCAATGCCACCTGCAGCAGCCGGGGATCACCCCGCGCCTGTAGGTGGGAGCCGCACAGAAACCGGACCCGGCGGTCCGGGTGTGCCTCGCGCAGCCGGCCGATGGCCGCCTCCCCGATTTCCGCCAGATCCACGTCCTGGACCACCAGCTCGCTGCGGGTGACGCGCGACAGATTGAGCAGGTCATCTATGAGCTCGCCCATGTGCTGGGCAGCCCGTCGAACACGGTTCAGGTGATCCTGGGGCCCCTGCTCGAGGCTGCCCTCAAGTTCCTTCTGAAGGATGCGACCGAAACCGTCGATGGCCCGCAGCGGCGCCCGCAGGTCATGGGACACCGAATAGCTGAAGGCCTCCAGTTCCTTGTTGACGGCTTCGAGCTCCACGTTGTGGCGTACCAGCTGCCGGTTCATCGACTGGATACGCTCCTCGACCTCGCGTCGTGCGGTCACATCGCGCACCGCGCTGAACACCTGAGTACCCGATTCGGTGACGATGGGGCTCAGGCTGATGGCAACGGGGAACTCGGTGCCATCGCGACGTCGGGCCCAGAGGTCGAGGCCCGCTCCCATGGGGCGGCTGCGCGGCTGCTGAAGATACGATTCCCGGTGCGCGGGGTGCACACCCTTGAAACGCTCGGGCAGGAGTATGTCGACCGACTGACCGATCAGTTCGTCGCGGTTGTAGCCGAACATCTGCTCGGCCTGGGCATTGACCAGTACGATCCGCCCGCTGCGATCGGTGATCACCACGCCGTCCGGTGCCGCTTCGACCAGCCCCCGAAACGAAGCCTCACTGGCACGCAGCGCTTCCTGCGCCTGCTTGCGGGCCGTAATGTCCATGAGTACGCCGTCGAGGTACGCAGCACCGGAGGCGTCGGTACCCTGCACCGCCGTCACCGAGGCCCAGAAGGGCGCGCCGTCTAGCCGTTTGAGTTCCAGTTCCGCATCGATGACATGGCCCTGAACGCCGATCTTTTCCGCGAACGCCGCCCGTTCCTCCGGGTGGGCATACAGGTCGCACACGGGAGTACCCAGCAGCTGCTCACGGCTGCGCGCGCCGAACAGCTCCAGCATGGCAGGGTTGACCTCCAGAAACCGGCCAGCGGGCCCGCCCGTGTTTCTGTACACGCCTACGGTTAGGTTGTTCACGAGTTCCTGGTACCGGGCCCGGGCACGGACCATGGCCTGCTCCGCCGCCAGGCGTCGCCCCCTCAGATGCACCACCACGCTGACAACGGCTGCCAGAAACAGTCCGACTGCCGCGTAGGCCCAGCCGAACAACTCGGCAAGGTGGCCTCCATAGGAGGACAACTGCGCCGCCGAAACGTGCCCCACCAGGATCCATTCACGCCTTGTCCCGACCTTGTCGAGACGGTCTCCGGAGGCAAACGCCTGCGGTGCGATCTTTCGATAGGTAAACAATCCGCCGGGCCCGACCAAGTCGCCATGGCCGCCAGACGAAGAGATGGCGTGCCAGACCGCCGGATACCGACGCCCAAAGGTGCGATTGGCACGGGCCGGGAACATGAACCCCCAGTCGTCCGCCGACCTGGGGCCGAGCAGCCAGTAGCCGTCGGCATTGAGCAGCCAGAGCGTGCCGGGCTCCTGGGAACCGATCCGCCTCAGCTGGTCCAGAATGTGCCGTCCCAGGTAGTTCAGTACGACGATGCCTCGTTTGCTGCCCCCGCTGTCAAATACCGGGGTTGCAAACCGGATCATGGGTCTCGGAGGCGACTGGACCTTGCCGTGCTCGACATTGAGGTCGAACGGTGACACGTAGACGGCATTGCGCTTCAGGCGCAAGCTGTCGCGGACGTAATACCTCTGGCCTTTGTGCTGCAGTGCACCGGCCGGCACGATGTCAGGATGTCCGCCGTTCCAATTGATGCGCACCCTTTCCCGTCCGCGGGCATCGATCAGCCTAAGCTGGTCGTAATCGTGCTTGCGGCGAACGAAATCCAGATAGTCGGCCGCCAGTTCCCGTCGCGCGGACTCCGCACCGGTGTCCAGCCAATTCTTCAACAAAGGCTGGTCGGCGAGATAAAGCAAGTCCGAGCGAACCGCACCGAGGTCGGAGGTTATGGTCTCGGCAGCAAGCCCGATCTGATGCCGTTGGGTGACTTCAATCACCGAACGATTGGCATCCACCTGGGTCCGGTACAGCAGCCAGGCGACCAGCCCGGCCACCGCCATCAGCAGCATCCACACGGCCACGGCGCGCCAAACGGTCTGTGCACCGACACGAGCGGGCAGCGCTCCCTGCATCGATTGACTCCTCCCGCTTCGCCGGCCCCCGAATTTGCCGCAACAGCGTTCAGCACCGGGAGGATAGCTCCGAGGGGAAGCGCGGACTACTGCATAAAACGGCAATGTATGTTTTTAGTAAACACCGCAGCGGCAGCGAACAGCGGCAAAGATCGGCAGCCTCCGCGGTAAGTGACGGTACGGGCCCGCCGCCGTCCGGCAACGGGCTTGTCAGAACAGGCCTGCCACTTCCAGCACGTTGAAACTCATGCCGTCATTGGGGCGTTTGATGTCGGCGTTGGAATAGTGCATCAGCCGATAGGCGACTTCGAAACGCCCGTGGGGACCGAAGCGCATTCCGACGCCAATGTGGCTGCCGAATTGAAAGGCGGTGGACAGTCGCCGGTTATCGATTTCGGTTGCCGATACCAGCGCCGGTCCGGTGCCGAACTCCACGTAGAACGCGGGCACGTCAATGGACGGATTGTGATACTGCCAGCGCAGCACCGGGCGAAAGTCCACCGACTCCAGGCTACGATTGCCAGTGTCGCCGGCGTTGCCGTGCCAATAACCGAAGCCCAATTCCCAGTAGCCGGTCAGGGACCAGTGTCCCATTGGCAGCCAGTGCTCGTGCCATTGCCTCTGCAAGGCCACGCGAACCATACGCACGTGGTTCCTGGCGTGCAAAGCCGCCCCTGCCATGACCGCCACCGCGTCCACGGATGGGGTTGCCACTGCAAGGCAGGGCACCGCCAGCCCCCCCAGCAACACGCTCCACTGCAGCCCCTTCACGTGGACCGCCTCCCATCCTCGATTTGACGCCGGGCCGGCAGCGAACGTGCCCTGTTTCAATCAAGCATAGCAGTCAGTCCCCGAAGACGGCCTGAGAGCCAGGACATAAAGCCAACGCAAAGCAACGACCGAGCGGCCGGTCGATCGAACGACACCGTATGCGGTCATACAGCACGCCGTCCGACCGATACTGTAATCACCCCGATCAGCACCAGCGCCGCGCCGAACAGTTGCACCGCCGACACCGGCTCGCCGAGAAACACGGCTGCCAGGGCTATGGTGGATACGGGTCCCACGGCCCCGATCATGGACGCGTTGCGCGCCCCGATGCGCCGGATCCCCGCGGTGAGCAAAAACGCGGGCATGACCGTCGAGAGCAAGGCCATCGCCGCGGAAAGGCCGTAGACCGGTCCCGGCTGGTACAGCGCTCCCAAGGGTTCGGTCACCAGGAACTGGGCAAGCACTGCAGCGCACGACACGGTCATGACATAGGCGGTAAACCGCAGCGTCCCGATCCGGTGCACCACTTCGCCGGCGCCCACCAGGTACAGGGCATAAGCCAGGGCACTGGCGAACACCAACCCTGTGCCGAGGGGTACATTGGCCCCTTCCACCCGCAGGTCGTGCAGAAACACGAAGGCGATGCCGCCGTAACTCAGTGTCAATGCGACCAGTTCCCGGCCTGCGATCGGCCGACGGTAGCGGATCACGGTGATCAGCACCACCAGCGTCGGATAGAGAAACAGCACCAGCCGCTCCAAACCCGCGGTGACGTACTGCAGTCCGAGGAAGTCGAACAGACTGGCCAGGTAGTATCCGATGACACCGAGGAACACCACGCTGACCCACTCCCGCGGCTTCAGCCGTGGGGCGCGTTCCCGCCGAGACCACACCGCCGCCAACAGGAAGAACGGCAGGGACATGGACATGCGCAAGGCCAGCAGCGTCACCGGGTCCACGTGATAGCGGTAGGCGAGCTTGATGAAGATCGCCTTCGCCGAAAAGCCCATGGCGGCGATCAACACCAGACCAGCGCCGACCAACGCGGCGGAACGCGGTATCGCAGGTGACTGTTCCATTGGCGGACCCTTGCAGCAACGCGGGTCCGAAAGCGGGATGGCAAAGCCGCGGTCGGTTCCCGCGGCTTTGCTCGTGTACCGTCGCTACACGCGCACGCCGCCGTGGCCGTGTTTCCACAGCCACGAGCGACGTACGATAATGTGCTCGGCACGGTTGGACATGGTCAGACTATAGGCACAGCGTGTTTTGCCTGTCAACGCTGCTCTCGACTTTCACCGTTCACGCTCTGTTTTATCGAACGCGTCATTGGGGCGCGTGCCGACTGTCAATCACAGTAGGCGGGATTGCTGCCGCACGGCGCTCCGGCCCGGATCCAGTTGAGGATGGTGTTGTAGTCGGTTGCGTTCAGCTGAACCCCGCCCCCGTGTATCAGGCCGGTGGGCTTGCGCAGCAACAGGCTGTTCTCGGGATCGTTCAGGTCCACGCGCTTGAGTACATTTCGGTAAAGCCCCTTCAGGTCCGTGTAGTCCGCGTCATCATAGTAAATGGGTATGCCCGGTGTTACCGACGAGGTGTGACATTGGATGCACTTCGTGCTTGTCTGAAGGACCGCCTTGACGTCGTTGACGAAATTCACCGTTGTCTGGCTTGGCGACAGGGCGCTGTCGACGGTTATGGTGACCTGCGCAGGGTCGCTGCTTGCCCTGGCGTTGGAGGTCACCAACTCGATGGTGTAGGCGCCGTCCGTGTCCGCCGTCAGCACCGGCGCCACACTGGTCGTGCTGGACAGATTCGCAGTAGCCCCCGGGGGCGTCGAGACAATACGCCAGGCGTAGCTGGCCGTGAACAGACTGGCCGAGGCGTCCAGGGTGACAGGCGACGTCACGGTCCGGTCCGCGCCCGGCTTTGCCACCGGTTTACCCGGCTCGACAACGTTCCCCGATGCGTCAAAGACATTGAACCCCGGCAGATACGTGGCCAGCAGCGTCGGCGCCCCTTGGGGATCCTTCCAGAAGTCGGTGTAGTTGATCAGCGACGCGGGCATGGCACCGCGTTTGTAGACATAGTCGATGATCCGGTCCTTTTCGGCCGCGAAGGACTCGTAGCTGGTGAAGTTCACCGCATTCGGATACTTTTTGCCGGCCGCATCCGTGTTCTCGTCTGCAATCCGCGTTCCCCGCAATGCATGGCAGCCCATGCAGTGCGGCGCAATCACCCGCTTGTAGAGCAGCTCCACACCATCTGGCCGGGACGGCGTCTGACGCCAGCCCTCAGGCACGAAGCCTGCCTGATAGGTGCTCGGCAGGGCCGCAGCCGCGCTGGAGGGGCCATGCAGTCCCGTTGCGCCGACGGCCGCAAAGCTGGTGGGGTCGCCGCCGTAGGCACCCACCATCAGCGTTTCCGCAAGCGTACTGCTCCAGTTCGCCTGGTCTCCCACCGCGTCCGGTCGGGTACCCTGCTCGCGCCAGCTTTCGTAGACCATCTCGTTGATGGTCTTTATAGCGGCCTGCTGGTCGCTTTCCCTGAAACCCGTGAGGGCCGAGAACTGCAAGGTGTCCTGCTCGATCATGTGCAACTTCGGCGATTTCACCGAAATCGGGTCGAAACTTCCGTCTACCGGGTACATGGTTCCACCGTGGCACACCAGGCACGCGGTCGGCATATGTTTCACCCCCCGCCCGTCGATGTCGATGGCCGTCATCCGATGCTGCACGCCGTTGGCGTCCGGCGTCCCGAAGGTGAAGAACTTGGCGATCCTGTGGGACGTATCTTGCGGGTCCGGGCTGAACTCGATGGCGTTGGTACCGATGAGGTACCTCTGATCCTGGTTGATCGCGGCGTCCAGATTCAAGGGACCATAGCTGGTCGCGTCCCCCGGCTCCAGCTCCACCAGGTAGTTGTTGACGTAGATGGCGACACCCCCATCGGAGCGGTGGCGGGCGTACATGTCCCGCCCGTAACCCAGGTCCTTGGCATCGCGGAATGTCGCATGCACCTCGAAGCCATTCTGAAAGCCGTTCTCGGCCTTCCAGTCGGCCAGGGTGGTACGCTTGTTGTTCGGGTCGATGCGTGCGTAATACGCATCGGCATAGGCATCGGAGTCGATAGCCAGACTCGTGTTCATGAAGGTCAGGAACGAATCCGGCGTGACCGTGGGATCGGTTGCCGGCGCGACCTGGGGCGCCGAATCCCCACGCCCGCCCTTGCATCCTGCGGCGGCCAGGCAACCGAGGCCCACCAACCCCACCAGCGTCCAGGCTAGATAGCGCATCGTCAGAACCTCTTCAGCAAACTGGCACGGAAGATCCGCGTGTCGTAATTGTTGTCCCCGCTGGCCTTCACCCAGACCGCAAGAAACGAAACGTCCACGGCCATGCCATGGCCCAGGTCTTTGTTTACGCCGAGCTTCAGAGTGTTGGTGTGGGCCTTCAGTCGATAGGCCAGCCAGTGTCCGCAGAACGCGCTGTTGAAGGCGTCGTCCGGCTCCCTGGCATCGGACGCCGATATCAGTCCGAAGATGTCTGGAGCCTGAGCGCCATTGCAGAACCGGACCTGGGCGGTGGACCACACATCGCCGTAAATGAAGTTGTAGGTGCTGTAAACGGTCCAACCGGGCGGGAACGAGTAGTGGCCGGACAGAAACCAGCGTTGGTCGGTCAGATCGAAGACCGTCCCCGACGAATCCCGGTGGCGGTACTCGACGCCGGTGGTCGCGGTGAGCCGCGGCCCGAAGGGCTGGCTGGCGAACAGTTGAGCGGTGACCACGGTGCTGTCGCGCTGTTTGTGGTCGTACTGGTCGACCCGCACCATGGTATTGAACTGATAGCTGGGCACGATCGGCCCCGCACCCATTCGGCCGCTGAAGATGAACTTGCCGCCGGCCGACAGCCGGCTCAGGCCACGTACCTCCTGGAACTGCTCGGTTTCCACAAACCCGCGCAGCCCGATGGACCGTTGCGGGTCCAGGTCGTGGTGGAAGGTGCCGCCGGCGGTCAGTACCGCGAAGCGGTCGTTGATGATGTCCCGGTGTTTCTCGGCCTGTCCGACGTTGCTGTTGGTGCCCAGAGCCGCTTCCACATCGGGCTGCCAGCGCGCTGCCTGCACCGGCGTCCAGGCGACAAGGAACGTACCGCATACGAACGCGGCCGTGACAGCCGCGGTGGTGTTGTTAGGCTTCATTCGCTATCCCCGTCGGATCCGTCGGCGGCGCATCCACAGTGGCAACATCAGCAGGAGCCACCATCCGTCCACGGCGCCGGCGCCCCCCGGTGCCGAGGTGGGCACGGACGGTGTGCCGTCGGAAGCCGCGCTTGCGGTGACGATGGCGCCCGGGTCCCGTATGACGCCGTTCGCCTCTCCGTCACTGTCGTTGGGCCCGCCGTCGGTGAGGGTCAACTCGATGCAGTCGTTGAAGGGGAGCAGCCCCTCGCGATAGGCGGCGTCACCCGGCGGCGGGCACTCGTCGGTCGCTGTCAGGCTCCGCGCTGAGCGGACATCGTCGGTCGCCGTGACTGCAAAGTCGGCCCACGCTCCGTTGGCGAACTTACGGAAGACAACGCCCGACGGCAACGGCTTGTCCAGCGGAATCACAACCTTGGCCGTAGGCTGTGTCGCGCTCAGACCGCGGACCTGAAAATCGTAGACCCCGTCGATGACCGAATAGCCGGCATCGGAGTTCACACTGGAAGCGGGAATCTTGGCGCCGCTCGCCTTGCCTTCGGCCAACGCCTGAATTGCGGAATCGTTGAGCGCGAGACTCAGTCCGGCGGTCGTGGTGATCAGCCGGGTCAGGTTGCTGGCGGTGGGGGACACGGTCTCGTTGAGCAGGGTCGGATCGCCGGTGGGATCCAGATAGTCCGGCAAGCCATCGCCGTCCACGTCACCACGTCCTTCAGTGGCATCAGCGGTACTGTCGCCGTCCGAAGAGGTGGACGTTGACAGGGTCGGAGGCGTGTTGCCCAGTGCCACGGTGACATGTTGGTGGGTGATACTGCCGGCGTCGTTGATTGCCACGGCGACCACGTAGGTGCCGGCGGAAAGCGCCGCAGGATCGAACCGGAACTCATTCGCCGGAGAGCCGGCGATGGGGACCAGACGGGAATCGGTAGCGCTCCAGTCGTAAGCCGCACCTGCGCCGGTGCTTCCGGTCGCCGATACGGTGACCACGCCCTGATTCTTGTAGATGAACTGGCTAGAGACCGCCGGAGAACCCTGGCTGACCTGCAGGGGCGGCGGGGCAGCCGCTGCGCTGCCGCTGATGACGGCGGTATAGGCGGAAGGGTTCGGAACGGTGGCGTTGGCCGTCGCCGACGGGTTCAGGGTGATGGTGACGAATTCATCAGCGGGCTGATTGGTATTGCCCGTGACATGAAGCTGGACGTTGCCCGATGTACCGGAGTTGATGGTGATGGTCGCCGCCGCCGTATCCACGGACACTGAGGCGTCCGCGCTGGAAAGCCCGTAGTCGCCCGCGGCGGCCGTGCCCGACAGTTGATAGTGCAGCACCACCGGCCATTGGTAATCCGTGGACCCACCGCCGGTCAGCGCAACCGGAATGGTGAGCGTGGTGCCGGTGCCGGTGACCTGGGAACCCCCGAAGCTCACCACCGGGAACGTGCAGGACGCCGTTTGGAAAAAGACCGTGCCGCCGTGGGTCGGCGTGCCGCTGTCGGCGTTGCTGGCCACGATCCGGAACTGATAATGCGTGCCGCAGGTAATCCCGGAAATCGCCGCGCTCACCTGCTCGGCATAAAGGCCTCCGTTACTGGTAAACGGTGACCCGCCAGCGTCGGAAGACGAAACATGGGATGTCGAATGCGAAAAACTGGATCCGCCGTCGTCCAGCCCCCACTCGAACCAGTAGCTGGAGGCCAGGCCGTTGGCATTCACCGACCCGTTCAAGCTGGCAGTTGTCTTGGTCACGGAAGTGGCGTTCGTGGCCGGCGCGGTGGAGGCAGCCACGTTCTGATTCGCCGCCGGCGCCGCGTGCAGGGCATACGCCGCATTGATCCACTGCTGGATCTCGTCGGGCGACACCGTACCGCAGGCGCCCTGAGGCATACACAGAGAATCCGAGGGTGGCAACGACAACCGGTTTACCATGGACGAGGCGTAGCTCTGCGCGGCAGCCTCCGTCCGGAAATCCGGCGCCGTCGCGCCGTCGTGGCAACTGATACAGTCGACGTTGTTGGCCGCCGCCGAACCGGTGAGCCAGTTGGCAACCCCGTTCTTGCCCTGGTACGTAACCGTCCCTTGGGCGACACCGGAGAAAGCGGACAGCAGGAGAACGATGCAAGCCAGCAAACCCTGCCGGCCTCGACTCGTCGTGAGCGAGACGCTGTTCATTATGGTGTCCCGATTCTTATTGGTTATTTTGCCGCACGGTCCGGTGCGGTCGTGTTCCGGGACCTCAGATCGGCACGCCTTCGCCTACCCTAGCCCCCCCTTTAGTACGGTTCTGCCTAAGGCGACGAAACGCGGCTGTGAAGGCAGCCGAGGTAAAGCCTGCGTAGATTGGGAGTAAGCGTTTCGTGAAGAAATACCATCAAAGGCCGGCCCTGTCAATCGCGCAACCGCTGAACAATCCTCCAACGGCCCCGGACGCAATCGCTGTGCAGCACTGCAAGTGCCGGCTTGGCGCTCGCCCCATGGAGCAGAACAAAGAGGAGCACAGGAAAACGAATTGCGCGAGGCCGCGAACCGCGTCGTTGTAGCCTGTATGGAACGGGGGCCACCGTGGGCAACGGCCCACCGCGGCACTGCTAGCACGACAGGATTCGTCGTTGTCGCGGCCGAGAAGCCGCCAGTCAACGCGGGAGATCTTGTTCCGGATGAGCGACCGGTAATGGGCGGCAGGCGTCGTTCAGCCACAACCCGAACGGAAACCGCCCCATCTCAAAACAAGTCTCGCCCGCCAATCCTGCGTCGAAGACCACCCTGCGGTACTCATTCATCCGTGTAAACAGCGCTCCTCGCGCAAACCACGCCTTGGCTCGCAGTCCGACTCACGATTTTGAGATGGGTTCTACACACTCTAGTATGTCACCCCCGGCGACAAGGCGGCGTTCCCGAAGGCCGACCTGCCTGTCGCCGCCACGTTCGTCACCGCCCCGCGGCTCCGGTCGATCTGCGACGGCTGCGGCGGTGCCGTCTTCTTGGCCTGCGCCATTTGAGGGTGCTTTTGTGCCGCCGGGACCGGCTCGGTCAGTTTGGCGATCGCATGGCGCACGTGGCGGTTGCGGGAATCGAGGGCGTGTGCGGCCCGATAGGCTTTCAAGGCACGGCTGGGCTGGTTCATGGCGAGCAGAATGTCTCCGCGCCGGGCGTCAATGGCAGCCTGGTCTTTCGCGCCCTTCAGGAAGCCTTCCTCACAGGCGGCCAGTCCGGCCTCGCCACTGCGCTTCATGCATTTCGCTACCAGCGCTTGGCGCTTGGCCTCGGCAATCTGAAGTTTGCTTCGCGCCAGTGCGTTGTGGGGCTCCTGACGCAGGGCTTGGCGGTACGCGGTGATGGCTGGCGGTATCCGCTTCAGGTCCAGCAGCGCATCGGCCTTGCCTATCAGCAGCGTGACGTTGTCCGGCAGCCGCTTCAAGCCCGCGTCGCACGCTTTGAGGGCGGGCCCGCCCTTCAGACTCTTGCAGCGGATGATATTGAGCTTCGTTTCCGTGTCCTGTTGCTCCACGCGGGCACTGGGCTGCAACGCGCTGTGTTTCTTCTGTATCCACTCCTGCTCTTCCAACAGGCTCTTGGCCAGCGAAAGCCGGTGGCGAAGTTCCTCGTCGCCGGGCTTGAAAGCCAGGCCCTGCTGCAGCACGGCGACAGCTTCCTTATGCCGCTTGAGACGATTGAAGGCATCGGCCAGAGCAAAACGCAGATCGATATTGCCCGGATCACGGGCCAGCTGCTGACGACAGGTGGCGATGCCGCCCACGCCATCGCAGTCCGCCGCCCGAGCGTTCCATGGCGCTGCGAAGGCGAGCAGCAGTGTCAGCGCCAACAGGCATCGTCCAGGCAGCCGAAGCGGCCGCGAAACCCGGGGGATTGTCGGCGCATCAATCATCAATAGCCACCGTAGCTCCCGCTGTCGCTGGATCGCTGGCGGAAGATCCATTGACCGGAAGGCAACCGAATCAGGTTGAACAGATACCAGGTGTCGACCGTCGTATAGGGAGGATCCTCCCGGTCGATCATCGCCTGCAGCTCAGCGCGCAGTTGCTTGAGCCCGTACTCCGAGGGGACGGATCCCACCACACCGTCTCCGTTGGAGTCGTCGCCGTCCACATTGGCCCGCGCCAACCGGAGCAGTTCCCGCGACAGCGGCTTGGCCTCCTCCTTCGACGGGGAGTTCAGGATATTGATTCCAAGCGCCTTGATGAGGTCGCAACGATCCAGTACGGGCACCGCATCCTTGGCGAACTGCTTGGCCGACGAGCGGACATTAGCGCTGGCATCCGGCGAGTCGCCCGCGAACTGTATATGGCGCACCGCCAGCGTCAGGGCGTTCTTCACCCCGTAGACCTTGTGACCGTCCGGCGCGATCTCGCCCGCGTTGTCAGGACTGGTGGCTTTCACCACCTGGGCTACGTCGGACTTGATGGTGGCGAGATCGTCGGCCGAATCCGCCTCCCTGGCCGACTTCAGCGCCGCCTTACCGTACTGTTGCGCAGCCACGAACAGCCCCTCCTGATGGGGCGTGTCCGGCCAACCTGTCAGGGCGTGGCCGATATGGGTATGAGCAATGGTAGGCGCGTGGCTAGCGCAGCCCCCCAGCGCGGCCAAGCCGACTAACGACAACACCGGCAGCATCCAGTTTGCGATTCTCATGGCACCCCCCCAGGTCCAATTACGCTCTTGCTTCAGACTTCCCCCAAAACACTCACCTGCCACCGTCCCTCCCGCGGGCGGGTGCAGAGGTTACCTAGCTGCCCGGCAGACGCCGCGCAACACGGAACCCGAACGTGGCACTGCGGCGGTCCTGTGCAAAATGGTTGCGGAACGCAAAACGGTCATAGCGCGGCATGCTGAACCACGACGCACCACGCAGCACCCGCTTGCCGCAGTCGCCCTGCGTCCACGCCGACCCGTCGGTGGGCGCCCCCTGGTAACTGCTGTTCCAGCAGTCCTGGACCCATTCGAAGACGTTGCCCGACATATCGTATACGCCGAACTTGTTGGCCTTGAACTTCCCGACCGGCGCGGTATAGATGTAGCCGTCCTGACAACCATGGACCTTCCAATCCTGGTAGACCTTGGCAGCCGAGCGGTCGGCGACATTGCCCACCGAGCAAGCCGCCGCCGGGTCATCGCCACCGGCGCGGGCCGCGGTGGATCCCGCGCGAGCGATGTATTCCCATTCCGAAGAGGTCAACAGTCGGTACCGCTTGCCGGTGCGCTTCGACAACCAACGAACGTAAGCCTCGGCATCCTGCCAGGAAATGCAGGTGGCCGGATGATCATCGGTCTGTACGAAGCCGGGAGACCGCCAACTGGCGGTGTCGTCCAGGCGCCAACTGCCGTCATACACCCAGCATCCCATGGCCTCATAGCCCGTATCGCCCGCAAACTGGGCGAACTCGCCCCGGGTCACCTCGTAGCGTCCCACCGCCAAAGGATAGGCGATCTTCACCGTGTGCTGAGGCCCTTCGTTGGGTTCGCGGTCCGATTCCGTGTCAGGCGAACCCTGAACGAACGAACCGGGCGCCACCACCACCATATCCGGACAGGCCTCGCAGTCTCTGAAGGTGTCGCCGGCTTTGTGCCGGCCGGGGCTGGCCGCCACCGTCCGCGCTGCCGGAGCGCTGGCCGTCGGCGCTTCGGCGGCGTGGGGAGAGGTGACGACCTGAGGCACCGCCGGGGCCTTGTCCGCACCGCCCCCTTCGCCGTGCAGCAGCGTAACGGCAGCGACGGCGATGCCCACCACCACGGCCCCCACCAGCCCCAACGTCACCTTCATCGGAGCCCGCCTATTGCGGGCGGGCACCGGCGCGGGTGCCTCCCGCAGTGCACTTTCGCGCAACGGCTCAGCCGTCCCAGCCCCAGCGTCGGCCTGCGAAGCCGAGATGCCGCCCGTTTCGTCGGGGCGGCTGTTGCCGGTGGCAATGACCGTACCCTGATCGTCGAACTGGAGGGCGCGAATGACCGTCCGTTCATCTTCCGGGGCCGGCGCTGCGACAGCGGGCACCGGCGCGGTCCGCAGCGCCGCCTCCAACGCCTGGGCGAATTCCTGCGCGCTCTGGTACCGGTCTCCGGGATTCTTGGCCAGGGCACGGGCCAGCACCGGATCCATGGCTGCCGGGACCGTCGGACAGATCTTCGATACCGGGGGCAGTTCGGTATGCACCACCTTGTAGATGGTCGATGTGACATTGGTACTGGCGAAGGCCCGCTCGCCGGTCAGCAACTCGTAGAGCAGGATTCCGCAGGAGAAGATGTCCGAACGGTGATCGACCCTCTGGCCCATAAGCTGTTCGGGCGACATGTAACCCGGCGTGCCGATCACTGTGCCGATCTGGGTCAACTCGGATGATTCGATGCGCGCGATGCCGAAATCGGTGATCTTGACCTCGCCGTCGGCCGTGCGCATGATATTGGAGGGCTTGATGTCGCGGTGCACAATGCCTTTGGAATGGGCGAAGTTCAGCCCGTCCAGCACCTTCACCATCAGATCGATAATGCCCTCGACATCGAACACACCGCTGTATTTGGAAAGTTCCGACAGGGTGCTGCCGTCCACGAACTCCATGACGATATAGGCCTGGTCACCGTCCTCGCCGTAGTCGTAGACGCCCACCACCGCCGGATGATTGAGTCGACCCGCCGCCTGGGCCTCTTGTTTGAAACGCTCGGCCAGTTCCGCCGCTTCGGCGCCCCCGCCCTGGCGGATAACGGTCTTGATGGCAACGTAGCGATTGATGACGGGGTCCAGCCCCTTATAGACGACCCCCATCGCGCCCCGGCCCAGCTCGGACACGATTTCGTACTTGCCGATCTTCTGATTGCCCCCAGCCATACTTCCCCATGCGCCTTCCGGTGAAACAGACGTCTTGAGGAAGCAGAATTGCCGAAATCGGCGCAAAAGTCTATCCCAACCGCGTCGGCAACACGAAACAACGTGCCAGCGCCTTCCGCGGCGGCTGACGCACGAACCGGAACCGTCGTTACAGACAACGGGCTCGGAGTGGCTCAATCTGCCCGCTCATGAGCGGTCCGGTTGCGACCACACCACGGAACGGAATGCCGGCCGAGCGCACCCGGTCACGGATCGGACCGAGACACCGTGATGATCCGCGTCGTTGCACGGGCAACCCGTACCTCCATAGAGTCGAAGGCTGTGGATTGCATCTTTGTGCAGACCGGCCAACGTCCCAACGCAATTGATCCGGCTCCGCCTACCGGGTGCGACGGTGCCGACACGCAATGGGCAAATCCCCGGCGCTGGAACCGCGTGTTGCAGCCCAATGCCGACATTGACACTTGCACTCCACGACAAAACCCTCACACTATCAGGGAATAAGAAACACAACGGCATCGGCCAGCACACCTGGCAAAGGAGGCCGGCGTGACGGATCAACCGTCAACCCGCCAAGAAGATGAATCGCTGCATGCCCGCGTTCTGCGGTTGACGCAGCTCTACAAGGCCCTCAGCGAGGTCAACCAGGCCATCGTTCGCATGAACGAGGAAACCGCGCTCTTCCCGCTGGTGTGCCGGGTGGCGGTGGAATTCGGAGGGGCGCGCATGGCGTGGATCGGCACGCTAGACCCGGCAACAGACCGTGTCGTACCCGCAGAGTCCTACGGCACTGGAACCGAATACCTAAACGACATACAGATCTCCGGACGGGACTCGCTACCGGAAGGACGCGGTCCGTCCGCCACCGCGCTGCGGGAAAACCGCCCGGTCATCATCAATCATTATCTGCAGAATCCCATGACCGCCCCTTGGCACGCCCAGGCGAGCAGATTCGGTTGGAACAGCAGCGGCTCGTTCCCGATCCAGCGCACCGGAAAACCTTTCGCGATGCTGGCCGTCTATCACGAGGCCGAAGACTTCTTCGACGACGAGACGGTCGCCCTGCTGGACGAAATGGCGAGGGACATCAGTTTCGCGCTGGACAACTTCGACCGCGAAGCCGAACGGCAGGCAGTCATGGACGACCTGCGGACCAGCGAACAGCACTTTCGCGCCTACTTCGAGCGTTCCATGGTAGGCATGGCCGCAACCCGCCTGGATCGCAGTTGGATGGAAGCGAACGACGCATTATGCGAGATGCTCGGCTACACCCTCGAAGAGCTCAGTGCGCAGACCTGGGCGTCTCTCACCCATCCCGACGATCTGGAAGCGAACGAGGCGATGTTCGCGCGGATGTGTTCCGGGGAGTTGGACGAATACACCCTGGACAAGCGCTTCCTCCGCAAGGATGGCGGGGTGCTGCACGTTCATCTGGCCGCCCGGGCAGTACGCAATCCCGACGGTACGCTGGCGTACGTGGTCTCCCTGGTGGAAGACATCACCGCGCGCAAAGAGGCGGAAATACGGGACCGCATGCGCACCCGAACGCTGGAGCGCGTCGCCAGGGGCGCACCGTTACCGGACATCATGCACGAAGTCATCGCCAACGTGGAGGTCACCCAGCCGGAGATAGCCTGCTCCATCCTGTTGCTGGACGAGAAGGGCGAACGCCTCGTCACCGGCGCCGCGCCCAGCCTGCCCGCTTTCTACAACGAAGCCATCAACGGCCTTCGCATCGGACCCGGCGTCGGCTCCTGCGGCACAGCCGCCTACACGGGGAAGCGCGCCGTGGTGGAAGACATCTCCAACCATCCCTACTGGCCTGAGCCCTACCGCTCGATCGCCGCCCGGGCCGGCTTGGGCGCATCCTGGTCCGAACCGATTCTTTCGGCCGGCGGCAAAGTGCTGGGGACTTTCGCCCTCTACCATCGGCGGCCGACGTCACCCGACCGGCACCGCATCGCACTGATCGAAAATGCCGCCAAGCTGGTAGGCATCGCCATCGAACGCCGCCAGGCCGAGGAGGAACGCTATCTGGCGTCCATGATCTACCGCAGCAGCAGCGAGGCCATGCTGGTCACCGATCCCGAAAACCGCATCGTGGCCATCAATCCGGCCTTCACCGGCATCACCGGCTATCAGCTGGACGAGGTTCGCGGCAAGGATCCGAAGTTGCTGCGCTCAGGGCACCACGACGGCGACTTCTACCGCCTCATGTGGCGGGAAATCGAGGACACCGGACTGTGGCAGGGAGAAATCTGGAACCGGCGCAAGAACGGCGAGATCTTCCCCGAGTGGCTCACCATCAATGTCATCAAGGACGAGGACGGCAACGTGCTGCGCCACGTGGCCCTGGGGTCGGACATCACCAACAAGGTGCGTTCGGACGAGCTCATATGGCGCCAGGCGAACTTCGACTTTCTTACCGAGCTGCCTAACCGCTACATGTTCCAGGACCGGCTGGAGCAGGAAATCCGCAAGGCCCACCAGGACGGCACCCTGCTCGGCCTGCTGTTTATCGACCTGGACCGGTTCAAGGACGTCAATGATTCCCTGGGTCATCAGGTCGGTGACATGCTGCTGATGGAGGCAGCCGAACGCATCGGCCGCTGCCTGACCGAATCCGACACCCTGGCACGACTGGGCGGCGACGAGTTCACCGTTATCCTCACCCAGCTCGCCGACGCAGGCGATGCTGAGCGCAGCGCCCAGCAGATCATCTCGGTGTTGTCCGAGCCGTTTAAACTGATCGGGGAGACCATCTATATCTCGGCGAGCATCGGCATCACGCTCTACCCGGTGGATTCCACCGGATCGGCACAGCTACTGCGCAACGCAGACCAGGCCATGTATGCCGCCAAGAACGCCGGACGAAACCGCCTGAGCTATTTCACACAGGGGCTGCAGCACGCCGCTCAGCACCGCCTGCGTCTGACCAACGATCTGCGCGGCGCGCTGCCGGCCGGGCAGTTCACCCTGCAGTTCCAGCCCATCATCGACCTGGCCACCGGCGGCACCGTCAAAGCCGAGGCCCTGTTGCGCTGGCAACACCCAGAACAAGGCATGATCAGCCCGGCCGAGTTCATCCCTCTGGCCGAGGAAACCGGCCTGATCGTGGACATCGGCGATTGGGTGTTCCGCGAGTCCGCCCGCTGGGCCAAGCGCTGGTCCCACACAATGGGGGGCGACCTGCAGATATCGGTGAACATGTCACCGCTGCAGTTCCAGAGCGATGCGCTGTCCATAAGCGACTGGCTCGCCCATCTGCGCGCGCTGGAGGTGGCCGAAGCCAACCTCAGCATCGAGATCACCGAAGGCCTGCTGATGAACGCCAACCCGGAGGTCACCGACAAGCTGCTCGCCTTCCGCGACGCCGGCATCCAGGTGGCCATCGACGACTTCGGAACCGGCTACTCGGCGCTGTCCTACCTCAAGCGCTTCGACATCGACTACCTGAAGATCGACCAGTCCTTTACCCGCAACCTGCAGCCCGGCTCCAACGACCTGATCCTGTGCGAGGCCATTGTGATCATGGCCCACAAGTTGGGCCTCGAGGTCATCGCCGAGGGCGTGGAAACCGAGGAGCAGCAGCGGCTGCTCACGAACATCGACTGCGACTACGGCCAAGGCTATTTGTTCTCGAAGCCCCTGCCGGCGGAGGAGTTCGAGCGTTACCTGGCCCGCTAGCTCCAACCCCAAACAGCAAAAAAGGGGTCGGTGACAAATGATTCTCATTTGTCACCGACCCCTTTTTGGTCG